>CAZYAD010000020.1:0-7706 GCA_964646225.1 uncultured Oscillospiraceae bacterium | reverse complement strand
CCCGCTGCCGCTCCTGCTGCCGCACCTGTCGCGGCACCTGTCGCAGCTGCCGCAGCTGCGGTTCCCACGGCCGCCGGCGAGCCCATCACCGCCCCCATGCCGGGCACTATTCTCAAGGTCAATGCCGCCCAGGGCACCGCCGTGAAAAAGGGCGACATTCTGGTGGTGCTGGAGGCCATGAAGATGGAAAATGAGATTCTGGCCCCCAGAGACGGCACCGTCGCCCAGGTGGCCGTCAGCAAGGGAGCTGCGGTGGATACCGGCGCGCTGCTGGCCGTTCTGGTATAAGGAGGGCGCTATGGATATTCTGGGAACCCTTGAGACCCTGTGGCTGGATTCGGGGTTCGCGGGCTTTTTTGCCGACGGAGGCTGGAAAAGCCTCCTGATGATCGGCGTGGCCTGCGTGCTGCTGTATCTGGGCATCGTGAAAAAATTCGAGCCGCTGCTGCTGGTGGGCATCGCCTTTGGCTGTCTGCTCACCAACCTGCCCGGGGCCGGGCTGTATCACCCCGAGCTGTGGGATCAGCTCATCGCCGGTGAAATCGGCTATGGCACCATCCTCAAGCAGGGCGGCCTGCTGGATATTCTGTATATCGGCGTCAAAACCGGTGTGTACCCCTCCCTGATCTTTATGGGCGTGGGCGCCATGACCGACTTCGGCCCGCTGCTGTCCTATCCCAAGAGCCTGCTGCTGGGTGCAGCCGCTCAGTTGGGCGTGTTTATTGCCTTTTTCGGCGCGGTGCTGCTGGGCTTTTCCGGCCCGGAGGCTTCGGCCATCGGCATCATCGGCGGGGCGGACGGCCCCACGGCCATCTTCCTGGCCATGATGCTGGCTCCCCATCTGCTGGGCCCCATCGCCATCGCCGCCTACTCCTACATGGCACTGATCCCCATGATCCAGCCGCCGCTGATGCGCGCCCTGACCACCCCCGAGGAGCGGGCGGTCAAAATGGAGCAGGCCCGTACTGTCACCAAGACCGAAAAGATCCTCTTCCCCATCCTGGTCTCGGCCTTTGTCATTCTGCTGCTGCCCTCTACCGCGCCGCTGATCGGATGTCTGATGTTCGGCAACCTGCTGAAGGAGACCGGCGTCACCGATCGGCTGTCCGACACCGCGCAGAACGCCATGATGAACATCGTCACCATCTTCCTCTCCACCAGCGTGGGTGCCACCACCGTGGCCGCCCGCTTCCTCAGTGTGGAGACGCTGAAGATCGTGGGACTGGGTCTGTGCGCCTTTGCCGTTTCCACCATCGGCGGTCTGCTGGTGGGTAAGCTGATGTATAAGCTCTCCGGCGGAAAGATCAACCCCCTCATCGGCTCGGCCGGTGTGTCTGCCGTGCCCATGGCCGCCCGTGTCTCTCAGGTGGAGGGACAGAAGGCCAACCCCGGCAACTTCCTGCTGATGCACGCCATGGGCCCCAATGTGGCCGGTGTCATCGGCTCCGCCATCGCCGCAGGCTTCCTGCTGGCCGTTTTTGGCTGATGCCCCTCCGAAATGCCGTGGATTTTTGCAAATCCACGGCATTTTTGTTTTGCCCGCTCCGGTTCGGCGTGGGCGGAAAATGGTTGACAAACGCGGCGGCGGCGGCTATAATGAACCCAAATGGCAATGACGGGCAGGAGTATTTTCCGGAACAGGCACAGAGAGGGCGCGGCTGGTGGAAGCGCCTCCGACGCCGGGAGAGAAGGTCGTCCCTGAGCCGCGGAGCTGAACGGAGTAGGCTCTGCCGTATTCTCCGCGTCAAGGAGCAGGCCGTGCTGGCGGCTGAGTGCGTCCCGAAGGGGACGAATATGGGTGGTACCGCGGAGCCAGGCTCCGTCCCGTAGCGAATGTGTTTTCGCTGCGGTTTTTTTATTTTTGCAAATCAAAAAAACCTATCATAACAGGAGGAATCCATCATGAGCAACCGCAAGGAATTGCCCAAGACCTATGACCCCAAGGCCTCAGAGAGCCGGCTGTATCAGTTCTGGCTGGACGGCGGCTTCTTCAATGCCGAGGTGGACAAGAACAAAAAGCCCTTTTCCATCGTGCTGCCGCCTCCCAATGTCACCGGCCAGCTGCACATGGGCCACGCCTTTGACGACACGCTGCAGGATATCCTGATCCGTACCAAGCGGATGCAGGGCTACGCTGCCCTGTGGATGCCCGGCACCGACCACGCCGGTATCGCCACCCAGATCAAGGTGGAGGAGGCCCTGCGCAAGGAGGGTCTGACCCGGTATGATCTGGGCCGGGAAAAGTTTTTGGAGCGGGTCTGGGCCTGGAAGGAGCAGTACGGCTCCCGCATCGTCAAGCAGATGCACTCCATGGGCTGCTCCTGCGACTGGCGGCGGCTGCGCTTTACCATGGACGAGGGCTGCTCCAAGGCCGTCAAGGAGGTCTTTGTGGATCTCTATCAGAAGGGATATATCTACAAGGGCAGCCGTATCATCAACTGGTGCCCCCACTGCACCACCGCCCTGTCCGACGCCGAGGTGGAATATCAGGACAAGCCCGGCCATATGTGGTACATCCGGTACCCGCTGGCTGACGGCTCCGGGGATCTGACCATTGCCACCACCCGTCCCGAGACCATGATGGCCGATACCGGCGTGGCCGTCAACCCGGAGGATCCCAAGTTCAAGCACCTCATCGGCAAGACCTGCATCCTGCCCATCATGAACCGGGAGATCCCCATCGTGGGCGATGATTACTGCGAGATCGGCTTTGGTACCGGCGCGGTAAAGATGACCCCCGCCCACGACCCCAATGACTTCGAGGTGGGTATGCGGCACAATCTGGAGATCATCCGCTGCATTGCCGACGACGGTACCATCAACGAAAACGGCGGCCCCTATCAGGGCATGGACCGCTACGAGTGCCGCAGGCAGATTGTCCGGGATCTGGAGGAGCAGGGCTATCTGGTGAAGACCGAGGACTATGCCCACAGCGTGGGCACCTGCTACCGCTGCCACAACGATGTGGAGCCCCTGATCTCTGCCCAGTGGTTCGTCAAGATGGAGCCGCTGGCCAAGGAGGCCCTGCGGGTAGCCTATGACGGCGATATCCGCTTCGTCCCTGAGCGGTTCACCAAGACCTATACCAACTGGATGGAGAATGTCCACGACTGGTGCATCTCCCGCCAGCTGTGGTGGGGCCATCAGATCCCGGCCTATTACTGCGAGGACTGCGGCGAGATGACCGTCAGCAAGGAGACGGTCACCGTCTGTCCCAAGTGCGGCGGAAGCCATGTGCATCAGGACGAGGATGTGCTGGACACCTGGTTCTCCTCTGCGCTGTGGCCCTTCTCCACCATGGGCTGGCCCGACAAGACCCCCGAGCTGGAGTATTTCTATCCCACCTCCGTGCTGGTCACCGGCTATGACATCATCTTCTTCTGGGTGGCCCGGATGATCTTCTCCGGCATGGAGCAGATGAAGCAGATCCCCTTTAAGGATGTGTTCATCCACGGCATTGTCCGGGATGACAAGGGCCGCAAGATGTCCAAGTCTCTGGGCAATGGCATCGATCCGCTGGAGGTGGTGGAGAGCTACGGCGCCGACGCCCTGCGCTTCACCCTGTCCACCGGCATCGCCCCCGGCAACGACACCCGGTTCTATTATGAGCGGGTGGAGGCCAACCGCAATTTCTGCAACAAGATCTGGAACGCTTCCCGCTTCCTGCTGATGAATCTGGAGGCCGAGGACTTTACCCTGCCGGAGCAGCTGGATCTGGAGGACAAGTGGATCCTGAGCCGGTACAACACCCTGGTGAAGGAGGTCACCGAAAACATCGACCGCTATGAGCTGGGCATTGCCGCCGACAAGCTCTATACCTTCATCTGGGACTATTTCTGCGACTGGTACATCGAGCTGTGCAAGACCCGCCTCACCGGCGAGGACAAGGAGGCCTCCCTCCGTGCGCAGAAGGTGCTGGGTCACGTGCTGTCGGGCTCCTTGCAGCTGCTGCACCCCTTCATGCCCTTTATCACCGAGGAGATCTGGCAGGCGCTGCCCCACGAGGGCCCGTCCATCATGGTGTCCAAATGGCCCGAGGCCGACCCGGCCCTGTCCTTCCCCGCAGAGGAGCAGGAGATGGAGGAGATCATGGCCGTCATCCGCACGGTGCGCAACCGCCGTTCGGAGATGAATGTGCCCCCCTCCAAAAAGGCTGCGCTGATCATCGCCACCCACAAGCCCGCCCTGTTTGCCCAGGCGGAGCCCTTTATGAAAAAGCTGGCCTGGGCCAGCCAGGTCACGGTACAGGAGAGCGCTCCTGCCGAGGTTTCCGGCATGGTTACCTGCGTCACCCAGTCGGCACAGGTCTATATGCCTCTGTCGGAGCTGGTGGATCTGGACAAGGAGCGTGAGCGGCTGCAAAAGGAGCTGGACAACGCCCGCAATATGGTGCAGCGCACCGAGGGCAAGCTGAAGAACGAGAGCTTTGTTGCCCGCGCTCCCGAGGCCGTTGTCAATGCCGAGCGGGAGAAGCTGGAAAAGTACCGCGCCATGGCCGCCAAGCTGGAAGAGAACCTGAAGGCTCTGGGGCAGTAACATGACCTACGAGCAAGCGCTGGAGTTTATCCACAGCCGCCCCCATCTCAACAGCCGGAAGGGCCTGTTCCGCATGGAAGCCCTGATGGAAAAGCTGGGCAATCCGGAAAAGCGGCTGCGCTTTGTCCACATTGCCGGCTCCAACGGCAAGGGCAGCACCGCCTCCATGTGCGAAAGCGTGCTGCGCGCCGCCGGGATGCGGACCGGACTGTTTCTCTCCCCTTTTGTCTTTGATTTTCGGGAGCGGATGCAGATCAATGCCTGTCTGCCGGAGGAACAGCTGCTGGCCGACACGCTGGAAAGCCTTCAGCCGGCGCTGGCGGAAATGAAGGCCCAGGGCATGGAATGCAGCGAGTTCGAAACGGTCACCGCCCTGGCGCTGACGCTGTTCGTCCGCTGCGAGGTGGACATTGTGGTGCTGGAGGTGGGCATCGGCGGACTGCTGGACAGCACCAATATCATCCCGCCGCCGCTGTGCGCCGCCATCACTGCCATTTCGCTGGAGCATACCGAGCTTCTGGGGGATACCATCCCCGCCATCGCGGAGCAGAAGTGCGGCATCATCAAGTCCGGCTGCCGGGCTGCCGGCTACTGCGCTCTGCCGCCGGAGGCCGAGGCCGTCCTGCGGGAGACCTGCGACCGGCTGGCCGTCCCGCTGACGGTGGCCGACCGCGGGCGGCTGTGCGTGCTGGAGCAGGACGACACCGGCTCCCGCTTCCGTTATGACGGGCGGGAATACCGGATCACCCTGCCGGGGGAGTATCAGATCCAAAACGCCCTCACCGTGCTGTCCATCGTGGAGCAGCTGCGGCTGGCGGGGCTGTCTCTGCCGGAGGCAGCCGTCAAACAGGGCTTGGAACAGGCGTCCATTCTGGGCCGGCTCCAGGTGGTGCGGCGGGAGCCTCTGTGCATTCTGGACGGCGCCCACAACCCCGGAAAGCTGGCCGCTCTGTGCCGTTCGCTGGAGGGGCTGTATCCCGGTCGGCCGCTGGTGGCCGTCATGGGGATGATGAACCGTAAGGATTACCACACCTCCGTCCCGCTGCTGGCAAAGCGCTGCCGGGCCCTGATCGCCGTGCCTGCGGCCTCTGACCTGCCGCAGATCGTCCCGCCGGAGGAGCTGGCTGCCATCGCCCGGAAGACTTGTCCCGCCGTGTATGTGTGCCCGACCGCCCGGGCGGGCGCCCTTCTGGCCCGCCAGCTGGCAGAGCCGGAGGATGTGCTGGTGGCCTGTGGCTCCATGTATCTGCTGAGCGATGCAAAAAAGGGCTTTCTCGACGCAGAATGACAGAAAAATCCGCATAGGCTGTGTAAAATAAGACCGTGTACCTCAGGTACACGGTCTATTTTTTGCAAAAAGGAGGCGGACACGCCTATGACCATAGATTTCCGGGCCGAGGACGGCACGCTGCACATCCGGCTGGCTGGAGAGCTGGGCCATCACGAGGCTATCCGGCTGATGGCCCGGCTGTCCCGGCTGGTGGAGGAGCAGCTGCCCGCCCGGCTGGAGCTGGATCTGGCGGGTCTGGAGTTCATGGACAGCTCCGGCATTGCCGTGGTGGTGCAGACCGCCCGAAAATGCGCCGCCTGCGGCGGCAGCCTGTCGGTGATCAACACCCCGCCCCAGGCGCGAAAGGTGCTGTTCACCGCCGGGATCCACCGGCTGGTGGACATCCGATAGGAGGGAAGACCATGAAACTTCTGAAAAAAGACTGCCTGAATCAGATGACGCTGCGCTTCCCCAGCCGCAGCACCAACGAAAGCTTTGCCCGGACGGCGGCCGCCGCCTTTGTCGCTCAGCTGGATCCCACGGTGGAGCAGGTATATGATATCAAAACCGCCGTTTCCGAGGCGGTGACCAACGCCATCGTCCACGGCTACCGGGACACCGTTGGCGTCATCACTCTGACGGTGCGGCTGTACGCCCCCGCCACGGCGGAGATCATCATTTCCGACAAGGGCTGCGGCATTGCGGATGTGAAGCAGGCCCGGGAGCCCATGTTCACCACCGGCGGTGCCGAGCGCTCCGGCATGGGCTTCACCATCATGGAAAGCTTCATGGACGGACTGACCGTCCGCTCCCGGCCGGGCAAAGGCACCACCGTCATTTTGCGGAAGGTGCTGCTCTCCCGGCCGCAGGCATGACCGAGGCGCTGCGCGCCCGCATCGCCGCCGCCCAGTCGGGGGATGGCCCGGCGATGGAGGAGCTGCTGCGGGAAAACACGCCGCTGGTGTGGAACGTGGCCCGACGGTTTTTCGGCCGGGGCTGCGAGCCGGAGGATCTGTTTCAGCTGGGCAGCATCGGCCTGATGAAGGCCGTGCGGGATTTTGACCTCTGCCAGCCGGTGGCCTTTTCCACCTATGCCGTGCCAAAGATCGCCGGGGAAATGCGGCGGTTTCTGCGGGACGACGGCCCGGTAAAGGTCAGCCGCGTGCTCAAGGAGCGGGCAGCGCTGCTGCGGCAGGCGCAGTCCCGGCTGGAGGGCCGCACCGGGGCCAGCCCCCGGCTTTCCGACCTGTGCCGGGAGACCGGCCTTTCCCCTGATGAGGCGCTGGAGGCGCTGAGCATTCCCCGGGGCACCGATTCGCTGGACGCCCTGCTTCCCGGTCAGGAGCGCACCCTGGGGGAAACCCTGCCCTGTCCCGACGGGCAGGAGGGGCTGGCGGAGCGGCTGGCCCTTCGTCAGGCGGTGGAGGGGCTGGAGCCGCGTCTGCGGCAGGTGATCCTGCTGCGGTATATGCGGGATCTGACCCAGCAGCGCACGGCGGAGCTTTTGGGCCTGACCCAGGTGCAGGTGAGTCGTCTGGAGAAAAAGGCCCGTGCTCTGCTGCGGGTCGCCCTGTCTCCGTGAGCGCGCCGCCGCTGCATCGGATTTTTTGCCTCGTGTATCCTTGACAAATGCCGCTTCGCTCGGTATAATAAGAACGCATTCTCATCCGGGTGTAGCGCAGCTGGTAGCGCGCTTGGTTCGGGACCAAGAGGCCGTGGGTTCAAGTCCCGCCACTCGGACCACAAAAGTCCGAAACCGTTAATACAATCGGTTTCGGACTTTTATTTTTTTCATAACTGAAAAGCCTTGTAAATCAACGAGTTCTGGCAACAGGGGGTTCAAATTGAGCCTCTTGCTGCCAGAACTTTTTTGCTTTCCGGGGAAAATCATATATTTTTA
>CAZYAD010000019.1:0-25445 GCA_964646225.1 uncultured Oscillospiraceae bacterium | reverse complement strand
CAGGGCGATGGTACCGGCAAGTTCAATCCCAATGACTATGTCACCACCGCTGCTGCTGCCAAGATGCTGCTGACCGCTCTGAACTATTCTGCTGAGGATCGCGGCTATGTGGGCGCCAACTGGGAAAAGAACGTCCTGTCTGATGCTACCATCGTCGGCCTGCTGGATGGCTACAACTACAGCACCACCGGCTATGCTCCCCGTCAGTGGATTGCCGTCATGTTCTACAATGCCATGAGCTGCTATTGCATCGACAAGATGATGCCCAACGTCGGCCTGGTCACTTCTGCTAACAGCACGTCCTACATCACCATGGGCCAGAAGTACTATCAGCTGTACAATGAGACCGTGTATGCCTACGCTACCAACAAGGCTTACATCGATCAGGTCGAGTACAAGGATAACGGCGTCACCAAGAAGACCACCTACGCCGACCGGAACTATGTCCTGTTCTCTGACGGCAACCAGTTCAAGGGCACCGGCCTGGGCGCTATGGATCTGGGCCAGAAGTACCGCGTCATCGCTCGCGACAATGTGGCTCTGTCTGTCCGCCCCGTGACTTCTGTTGTTGCTGATGCTACCGTTGCTGAGATCACCTACGATTATTCCTACAGCGCCGGTTCCAGCACCCGTGAGTTCACCATCGGCGACATGACCGCTCCCTTCACTTCTTCCAAGATCAATGCCATCAGCAACATTCCTGCTGATAAGGGCGCCGCTTACACCGGCTTCACCGAGAAGGACCTGATCTCCAAGCTGGATAAGCAGTGCTATGACACCGTTCGCGCTATCGACCGCAATGGCGACGGCGAGATCGACTATGTCATCATCGTTTATTCCGACTATGCTTCTGTTAACAAGTCCGCTACCGACAAGTCCGGCGACTATGTCAAGCTGACCTATACCAATGGCACCACCAGCAACAAGCTGTGGCTGGGCGACACCGTTGCTTCCGAGGATGAGCTGGTTGCCGGTAACTATGTCAAGCGCACCTGGAACATGGATACCCGCCTCTATGATCTGGAGGTTCTGGATGTTATCCACGATGTGAAGTACACCAGCAAAAAGGGCGTCTCTGAGCCCGTCTACACCATTGGCGATGCTCAGTATCAGCTGGCCACCAAGGGCTTCACCACTGTTTCCAATATGCCTTCCAAGAACACCAAGGTCAGCGTTGTTTACGACGGCGATCTGGCTGTTTATGTCGGCAAGTATGTCTTCACCTACACCGATATCGAGGATATCTACAATCAGCTGGCTGTTTTCACTGAGTCCTTCAGCATGAACAGCTCTGCCAAGCCCAACCGCAATGTCACCGGCGTTGCTTATTACGACATGGTTCCCAAGCTGATCGAGATGGAGTTCGCCGGTAAGTCCGCTCAGCTGGGTCAGGATGATGCTAACGCTTATCATCTGTTTGCTGCCGAGACCGATGAGGACGGCGCTTATCTGACCTATCTGAAGGGTCTGGAAGCCGACATTAACGATGTCCGCGCTGCTCTGAGCGCTGATGAGGATCTGATCGGTTCCTTCGTGACCGGTAATGGCACTCTGAACGGCAAGAACGATTCCTTCGCGTTTGAGAACAAGCGTTCCGCCAAGTTTGACGAGGATGCCCGCTTCTTCGTCATCAGCAAGTCCGGCTCCAAGACCGTTGTCGAGGTCATGACCATCGCCGACATCGAGGAGAAGTCCTTCTCCGGCATCTACGCTGAGCTGCTGTACAGCCCCGCCGATTCCAACGGCCGCGTCACCATCGTTGGCGGTCTGCTGGATATGTGTAATCGCACCTACGGCTCCGCTTCTGACCTGTTCTTCATCACCGATAAGGACAACAAGGTCGAGGCTGTTAAGAACGGCTACACGCTGGAAGTCTCCGTTGTCTTCTCCGACAACACCGACGGCGATGTTGACCTGTTCTTCGAGAGCGAGAATGACGCTAAGGCCGCCATGGACGCCATCAAGCTGAACGCTCTGTATGGTTACACCTATGACGGCGATAAGGACACTTACACTCTGGGCGATCTGAAGGAGAAGGAGAACTTCGACTTCAACGAGGATGCTTTTGCTGATGCTGATGCTGGCGCTTACGAGATCGTTGTGGATGATCTGACCGACTTCGGCGAGATCGTTATCAACAATGGTACCAAGACCACCAAGGGCACCGATATGACTCTGGGCTATGACGAGGATACCGTTATCGCTCTGACCATCAAGCACTTCAGCAACAACGCTGGCCACGAGCTGATGGATGTTGAGCACATCTTCACCGATCTGGCTGGTTGGGAAGAGGCTCTGGGCGAGTACAGCATCGTCAACGGTAAGGTTGTCGAGACTGGCGAGTCCAAGGTCGAGTCCTTCACCTGCTACACTGATGTCGCCAACTTTGGTGACGGTGAGCTGCTGAACATCGTTATCTACGCCGACGATTATTGGTCCTACGACTAATCCCCCCTCTTTCTTTCCCCTTTAACGCATAAGACCGGCCCCCGGGAGTGTTCCCGGGGGCCGGTTTTTTATGTTTCTCCCGCTGCTGCGGGCGGGGCGCTCAGTAGCCCCGGATGGCCAGCGTGGCATCGTCGCCCTCGGCCTTTTTTACACTGCGGATCTGAATGAAATAGGACATGGTGTCGCTGACCTCCACCTGCACCCGCTCCCCGGCCTTGTGCCCCAGAAGGGCGCGGCCCACGGGGGAATCCTTGCTGATGATGCCGTGCATGGCGTCCTGCCGCAGGGCGGTGGCGATGCGCACGGTCTGGGTCTTTTGCAGGTTTTCCAGAAAGATCTCCACCTCGTCAAACAGGCCGATGCCCTCGGTCTGCTGAAACTCAGTGACCTTTGCGGTTTTGATCATGCGCTCCAGATAGCGGACGCGACTGTCGTTGCGGTTTTTCTCCCGCTTGGCGGCCTTATACTCGAAATTCTCGCTGAGATCGCCCCACTCCCGGGCGGTTTTTACATCCTCGATGAGCTTTGGCCGCAGGACGGTGACGCGGTATTCAATCTCTTCCTTCATTTTCTGAATGTCAACGGGGGTCAGTTCGTCGTACATAAAACGCTCCTTATTTTCCGTAGGTGGTGAACAGATACCGATGGTCGTTCATCATGGTCTCGGCATCGGCGGCCCGGGCGGTGACGCAGATCAGGGCGCGGCCTGCGGCATTGACGCCATAGGAGACCATGCAGTTGCGAGCCTGATACACATAGCCGTTTTTGCAGGCCAGCACCTCCACGCCCTCGGGCTGCTTTTCCCGGAACCAGCCCAGGTATTTGTTCTGAAAGATCAGGCCGTCGGCCTCGGCCTCGGTGGGCGGAGTGACATAAAGGCTGGTGGACAGCACCTCGCGGCACAGGTCATTGGCCATGGCGGCCCGCAGGATGGCGGCCATATCCCGGGCGGTGCAGACATGGTCGCTATGGAACATCCCGGCGGGATTGGTGAAGCTGGCCTCGGCAGAAAGGCCCAGCGCCCGGGCCTTTTCGTTCATCAGGGCCACAAAGGCGCTTTCGTCCCCGGCGGCGGCCACTGCCAGAGCGGAGGTCGCGTCGGCAGAGGAACGCAGAGCGGCGCCGTAGAACAGATCATGCAGAGTGCAGACATCCCCGGCACGGTAGCCGGTGATGGTGGCCCCGGCGCTGTAATGGGGGTCGATGAGCTCCTGGGTCATGGTGAAGGGGGCATCGGGATCGTCGATGTTCTCGGCAGCCACCAGCAGAGTGAGCACCTTGGTCATGGACGCGGGGTAGAGCAGGGCGTTTCCGCCCTTTTCCGCCAGGACGGTGTTGGTGTCGGCGTCGATGATCACAGCGTATTCGCTGCCCAGCTCACCCTCCAGCCGTACCATGGCGGGGCCGTCGATCGCCAGGCCCACAGGCTGAGGCTCAGGCTCGGGTTCCGGCTCGGGCTCCGGGAGAACGGGAGCCACGGCAGGGGTCTCCTCCACCGGGGGCTCTGCAGGGGACTCCTCTGCCGCCGGCTCCGGACGCAGCAGCGCCCACAGGCCAAGGCCCACGCCGGTAAGCAGGAGCGCGGCGGCCAGCGCCAGCAGTCCGCTGCGAAGGATGGCCTTTTTTCTGCGCCGCCGCTGCCGGGGCGAAAGCTGCTTCCGGTTCTCCATGGTTTCCCTCCTGAGGGCGTCCGCCGGGGGCGCACGCCGGTTCTTTTGATTGGATTTATTATACTCCAATCGGCCAAAAAGAACAAGGGCGGGCGTCTGCGGGTATGGTAAGAAATTATTTACACTTTTGCTATTGCTTTTTTGTCCAAAGGGCGCTACAATGGATTAGCACTCGAGAGAACAGAGTGCTAAAATTACACATTATTAAATAATATAAAGGAAGCGAATGAATCATGGCAAAAAAGCAATTCAAAGCGGAATCCAAGCGACTGCTGGACATGATGATCAACTCAATCTACACCCACAAGGAGATCTTTCTCCGGGAGCTGATCTCCAACGCCAGCGATGCCATCGACAAGCTGGCCTACGCGGCCCTCACCGATGACAAGGTAGGGCTGAGCCGGTCGGACTTTGCCATCTGGCTGACCCCCGACAAGCAGGCCCGGACGCTGACCATTGAGGACAACGGCATCGGCATGACCCGGGAGGAGCTGGAAAGCAATCTGGGCACCATCGCCAAGAGCGGCTCACTGCAATTCAAGCAGGAGCTGGCGGAAAAGGAGGGCGACAAGGGGGATGTGGATGTCATCGGCCAGTTCGGCGTGGGCTTCTATTCCGCCTTTATGGTGGCCGACCGCGTCACCGTCACCACCCACGCCTATGGCAGCGAGGAGGCCTGGCAGTGGGAATCCGCCGGAGCCGACGGTTATACCGTCACCGAGACGGTCAAGCCCTCTGTGGGCACCAAAATCGTGCTGCACATCAAGGACAACGCCGAGGGTGAGGACTACGACCGGTTTCTGGAGCAGTACACTCTCCAGAGCCTGGTGAAGAAGTATTCCGACTATGTGCGCTTCCCCATCAAGATGGCCATGGAGAAATCCCGCCAGCAGGAGAAGCCTGCCGATGCCGGCGACGACTGGAAGCCCGGCTGGGAGACCTATACCGAGATCGAGACCCTGAACAGCATGGTCCCCCTGTGGCAGCGTCCCAAAAACGAGATCACGGCAGAGGCCGCGGCCCAGTTCTATCAGAGCAAGTTCGGTGACATGGAAGCGCCCCTCAGCTACATTTCCGCCAATGTGGAGGGCGGCGTCACCTACAAGGCCCTGCTGTTCATCCCCGCCCACGCCCCCTATGATCTGTATACCCGGGAGTATCAGGGCGGCCTGCAGCTCTATTCCAGCGGCGTGCTCATTATGGACAAGTGCCGTGAGCTGCTGCCCGAATGGTTCCGGTTCATCCCCGGCGTGGTGGATACCCAGGATGTGAGCCTGAACATTTCCCGGGAAATGCTTCAGCAGACCCGGCAGCTGGAGGTCATCCGCAATCATCTGGAGAAAAAGATCAAGAGCGAGCTGTTGAAGCTGCAAAAGGACAAGCCGGAGGAATACGCCCGGTTCTGGCGGGAGTTCGGCCTGCTGCTGAAATACTCTGCCATGGGCAGCTACGGCGCCAACAAGGAAAACCTGCGGGAGCTGCTGATGTTCCCCACCACCCACGAAAGCGGCCTGACTGCACTGAAGAGCTATGTGGAGCGTATGCCCGAGGGACAGGAGTACATCTATTACGCTGCCGCTGAGGACGCCGCACAGGCGGGTAAGCTGCCCCAGAGCGAGCGTATCGCCGCCAGGGGGTACGAGATCCTGTGCGTTTCCAGCAGCGAGGACGAGCTGCTGCTGCAGATCCTGGGCGAGCAGGACGGCAAGAAGTTCAAGTCGGTCAACGATGACGACGCGCTGCCCCAGAGCGAGGAGGAAAAGCAGGCTGCCCAGCAGCAGGCCGAGGATAACCGGGCGCTGCTGGATTTCGCCAAAGAGACCCTGGGAGACAAGGTATTTGCCGTGCGGGTCTCGGGCAAGCTGGTGTCTCAGCCGGTGTGCATGACCACCGAGGGGCCCATTACGCTGGAGATGGAGAAGTACTTCAGGCAGCAGAGCCAGCTGGCAGGCACCGATGTGTCCGGCGGCATGGCGGCCCAGCGGGTGCTGGAGCTCAATCCCAATGCGCCGGCCTTTGCCGCCCTCAAGCGGGCCTTTGAGACCGATCGGGACAAGGCCGCCCGCTATGCGGAGGTGCTTTACGGGCAGGCGCTGCTCATCGCCGGGCTTCCGCTGGAGGATCCCGCCGCTTACGCCCAGCTGGTGTGCGGCCTGATGGAATAAAGCGGTGTATAAAATCGCTCGAATGCATAAAAGCTGCATAAATCGATAAAAAATATCGAGTGGCCCCCGCGGCCGTCTTCGGGAAAAATCTCGGAGACGGCCGCTTTTTGTACACTGTTTTCGTGTGAATTGCACAATTTCACGGAAAATATTTTTCGTTTTTCGCCTGCTGTCGCAAAAAATATTTTCGCCTTTGTGAAAACTGTACGAGAAACGGGGCGACTTTCCGGGAAAGTCTATCTAATCTTTTGAAAAAACGGAATTGACGGGAGGGAGGCGAAAAATATACAATAAAATCGGAGCGGCGTATACCGCAAAAACCGGAGGAGGAGCACCAATGAACACCCAAGAACTCTATCAGAGCACGGACCGTTATCTGGAGACGCTGGGACACCAGGAAAAAAGCTTGATCGCCGTTTTGCAGGCTATTCAGGAGGAATTTTCCTATCTGCCCCGTGAGGTCTTCCCCTATCTGTCCGAAAAAATGGGGCTGAGCGAGGCCACCATTTACGGCGTTGCCACCTTCTATGAGAATTTCTCGCTGGAAGCCAAGGGCAAGTATGTCATCAAGGTATGTGACGGAACGGCCTGCCATGTGCGCAAGTCGGTCCCCATTTTGGAAAAGCTGCGCAGCGAGCTTGGCCTGAGCAGCAGCAAAAAGACCACCGATGACCAGATGTTTACGGTGGAGACCGTTTCCTGTCTGGGCGCCTGCGGTCTGGCTCCCGCGCTGACGGTCAACGGCGAGGTTCACCCCGCCATGACCCCCGACAAGGCGGTGGAGCTCATCGCCGAGCTGCGGAAGGAGGCCTGACATGAGCAGACTGGAAACCAGACAGCAGCTTCAGGAGCTGCGGGCGGTCTGTATGGCCGCCGCCAAGAAGGAAACGCGAAAGATACTGGTGTGCGCCGGTACCGGCTGCGTGTCCGGCGGTTCGCTGGACATCTATGCCGCGCTGAAGGCCGCCATGGAGCAGCGGGGCATTCCCTGTGAGGTGGAGCTGGCCCACGATCCCCACGGCGATGTGGTAGGACTGAAAAAGTCCGGCTGCCACGGCTTTTGTGAGATGGGGCCGCTGGTGCGCATCGAGCCTCAGGGCTGGCTGCTGACCAAGGTCAAGCTGGCCGATGTGGACGAGATCATCGACACCTGCATCGTGAACAGCCAGCCGCTGGAGCGTCTGGCTTACAAGCAGAACGGCGTCATCTATGAAAAGCAGGAGGATATCCCCTTCTATCAGAAGCAGACCCGAGTGGTGCTGGAGCACTGCGGTCATGTGGATGCCGATTCCATCCTGGAGTATCTGTCCATCGGCGGCTACACCGCCCTGGAAAAGGCACTGTTTGAAATGCAGCCCGCCGACATCGTCCAGGAGATGCTGGACGCCAACCTGCGCGGCAGAGGCGGCGGCGGCTTCCCCGCCGGCACCAAATGGAGCCAGGTGGCCCGGCAGAAGGCCACGCCCAAATATGTGGTGTGCAACGGCGACGAGGGCGACCCCGGCGCGTTTATGGATCGTTCCATCATGGAGGGCGACCCCCATCGAATGATCGAGGGCATGATGATCGCCGGTATCGCCTGCGGCGCTACCGAGGGCTACATTTATGTCCGTGCCGAATATCCCATGGCTGTGGCCCGTCTGCGCACCGCCATCGCCAAGGCCGAGGAGATGGGCCTGCTGGGCGACAACATCCTGGGCACCGATTTCTGCTTCCATATGCACATCAACCGCGGCGCCGGTGCCTTTGTCTGCGGCGAAGGCTCTGCTCTGACCGCCTCCATCGAGGGCAAGCGGGGTATGCCCCGCGTCAAGCCGCCCCGCACGGTAGAGCACGGTCTGTTTGACAAGCCCACCGTGCTGAACAACGTGGAGACCTTTGCCAATGTCACCACCATCATCAACTCCGGCGCGGCGGAATACATCAAGATCGGAACGAATACCTCTACCGGCACCAAGGCCTTTGCCCTGACGGGCAACATCCAGAATACCGGCCTGATCGAAGTGCCCATGGGCACCACTCTGCGGGAGGTCGTCTTTGGCGTGGGCGGCGGCATCCGGGACGGCAAAAAGTTCAAGGCCGTGCAGATCGGCGGCCCCTCCGGCGGCTGCCTGACCTCTGAGCATCTGGATCTGCCCCTGGACTTTGACTCCCTGAAAAAAGCCGGAGCCATCATTGGTTCTGGCGGTCTGGTGGTCATGGACGAGGACACCTGCATGGTGGAAGTGGCCCGATTCTTCATGAACTTCACCCAGAACGAATCCTGCGGCAAGTGCGTTCCCTGCCGGGAGGGCACCAAGCGGATGCTGGAGATTCTGGAGCGTATCGTGGCCGGTAAGGGCCGCGAGGGCGACATCGAGCTGCTGGAGGAGCTGGCCGACACCATCACCAACACTGCCCTGTGCGGTCTGGGCAAGACGGCGGCCAACCCGGTGGTGAGCACCATCAAGTATTTCCGTTCGGAGTACGAGGCGCATATCCGCGACAAGCGCTGCCCCGCCGGTGCCTGCGCACGGCTGAAGCGCTTCAGCATCGATCCCGAAAAGTGCAAGGGCTGCTCCAAGTGCGCCCGCAACTGCCCGGTGAACGCCATCTCCGGCGAGATCCGCAAGCCCTTTGTCATCGATACCACCAAGTGCATCAAGTGCGGCGCGTGTATCACCAACTGTGCCTTCGGCGCGATCCGGGAGGAATAAACCATGAACAAGAATGTAATGCTGATCGATAAGATTCCCGTGCCCATTGAGGGAGAGAAAAATATTCTGGAGCTGGTGCACAAGGCCGGCATCGATATGCCCACCTTCTGCTACTACTCCGACCTGTCGGTCTACGGTGCCTGCCGGATGTGCATGGTGGAGGACGAGCGGGGCAATATGCACGCCGCCTGCTCCACACCCCCCAAGGCCGGTATGAGCGTGGTCACCAACTCCGCCCGTCTGCGGAAGTACCGCAAGAACATTCTGGAGCTGCTGCTGGCCAACCACTGCCGCGACTGCACCACCTGTGAAAAGAGCGAGCACTGCCGCCTGAAGGAGCTGGCCCGCCGGTTCTATATCGAGGATGTGCGCTTCCCCAACGGCAAGACCGAGCCTCAGAAGGACGAGTCCTCGGTGTCCATCTCCATCGACAAGAGCAAGTGCATCCTGTGCGGCGACTGCGTGCGGATGTGCAACGAGGTGCAGCAGGTGGGGGCCATCGCCTTCTCCGGCCGCGGCTCTCATATGGAGGTCAGCACTGCCTTTAAGGTACCCATCGCCGAGACCCAGTGCGTGGGCTGCGGCCAGTGCGCCTCGGTTTGCCCCACCGGTGCCATCGTCATCCAGAAAAATGTGGACCGGGTCTGGGCTGCCATTCACGACCCCGATACCTATGTGGTGGCCCAGGTGGCCCCTGCCGTCCGTGTGGGCGTTTCCAGGGAGTTGGGCGAGGACAACGGCTTTGTGGCCACCGGCAAGATCTTTTCCGCCATGCGCCGCATGGGCTTCAATCGGGTGTTTGACACCACCACCGGCGCGGACATGACCGTGGTGGAGGAGGGCAACGAGTTCATCGAGCGCCTGACCAAGGGCGGCAAGCTGCCTCTGTTCACCTCCTGCTGCCCCGCCTGGATCCGCTATGCCGAGACCCGCCATCCCGAGCTGCTGGAGAATATTTCCACCTGCCGCAGCCCCATGCAGATGTTCGGCTCCGTGATCAAGGAGCATTATGACAACGAGTCCGGCCTGAAGGGCAAGAAAATCTTCTCCATCGCCGTCATGCCCTGCACCGCCAAAAAGTTCGAGGCCATCCGGCCGGAGTTCCGCCGTCCCGACGGCAGCGACACCATCGACGCCGTGCTCACCACCCAGGAACTGGTGCAGATGATCCGGGAGGCAGGCATCCGCTTTGACGAGATCCAGCCCGAGTCGCCCTCCATGCCCTTTGGCGGCACCAGCGGCGCAGGTGTCATCTTCGGCGTCACCGGCGGTGTCACCGAGGCCGTGCTGCGTTATGCCAACTCCGATAAGACCTACAGCTCCCTCCGTGAGATCGCCCAGTCGGGCGTCCGCGGTCTGGAGGGCGTGAAGGAAATGGTCTATGACCTGGGAGATCAGCAGCTGAAGATCGCCATGGTCAGCGGCCTGGGCAATGCCGAAAAGCTGATCCAGAAGATCCAGTCCGGCGAGGCCGACTATCAGCTGGTGGAGGTCATGGCCTGTCCCAACGGCTGCGTCTCCGGCGGCGGCCAGCCCTTTGCCCACAAGGAGGAAAAGGTGGCCCGTGCGGAAAATCTGTACCGCACCGACGACCTGACCCAGATCAAGCGCTCTGAGGAGAACCCCGTGCTGGGCGAGCTGTATGCCCGCTACATCGGCGACCGGGCCCACGAGCTGCTGCATGTGCATTATCATCCCAAGAAGAACTGAAAACCGCAAAGCAAAGCGGCCCGTTGCAGGACGGGCCGCTTTTTGCAGCGCAGATAACAGTGGGGGCAGCCGGGCATAGGTCACCAGCCCCGCATTTTTCCGCCCGGCAAGGGCACCCGCCGCTTATTCCTCCGGCACAAAGCCGGGGGTGGAAAGATACCTCTCGCCGCTGTCAGGCAGCAGCGCCACGATGATCTTTCCGGCGTTTTCCGGCTGCTGCGCCAGCTCCATGGCGGCATGGATGGCCGCGCCGGAGGAAATGCCCACCAGAAGCCCCTCCTGACGGGTGGCCAGACGGCAGGCGGCATACGCCTGGTCTCCGGAAACCGTGCGGATCTCGTCATAAACCTCACGCTCCAGAATGGAGGGGACGAAGTTTGCGCCGATGCCCTGCAAAGGGTGCGGGCCAGCCTTGCCCTGCGACAGCAGCGGCGATGCCTCCGGCTCCACGGCCACTACGCGGACGGCGGGGTTCTGTCCCTTCAGATAGCGGCCCACACCGGTGATGGTGCCGCCGGTGCCGACGCCGGCCACAAAAATATCCACCCTGCCATCGGTATCCTGCCAGATCTCCGGGCCGGTGGTGGCCATGTGAGCGGCGGGATTGGCGGGGTTGTCAAACTGCGCAGGGATGAAGCTGTTGGGGGTCGCAGCGGCCAGCTCCTCCGCCTTGGCCACGGCGCCCTTCATGCCCTCTCTGCCGGGAGTGAGCACCAGCTCCGCGCCATAGGCGCGCATCAGCTTCTGCCGCTCCACACTCATGGAATCGGGCATGACGATGATGGTCCGGTAGCCCCGGGCGGCGGCTACGCAGGCCAGACCGATACCGGTGGAGCCGGAGGTGGCTTCGATGATGGTAGCCCCCGGGCCGATCAGGCCCCGTTCCTCCGCATCGTTCAGCATCCAGAGGGCGACGCGATCCTTGACACTGCCGCCGGGGTTGTTTTTTTCCAGCTTGACCAGCAGCCGTGCGCACAGGCCCCGGCTCTGTTCCAGTCGGCACAGCTCCAAAAGCGGGGTGCGGCCGATGAGCTGCTCTGTCGAGGTGTAAATGTTCATGATTGTCCCTCCTTTTTTATGATAAAATATTGTACTCCCGCCCCGGAAAATGTCAAGGGAAAATAGCGACAAAGCGGAAAGTTTGTGCTATACTGATCGTTAGAAAATCTGTCAGGAATTCCTGTGCTTTCAGAAAAAAGGAGTGTTCATTGTATGAAAAACCGTTACCGTTGGGACAATCTGACCTCCCGGGAGATCGGCGCGCTGGCGCAGCAGAACGCCGTGGTGCTCATTCCCACCGGCTCCACCGAGCAGCACGGGCCCCATCTGCCCGTGGGCTGCGACGCCATCCTGGCCACCTGGTTCGCACAGCGCACCGCCGAGGGGCTGAGTGAAAAGGGCGTGCCCGCCGTGGTGGCCCCCACCTTTGCTGTGGCAAACTCCATGCACCATATGCACTTCCCCGGCAGCATGAGTCTGAATCCCCGCACCTATATCCAGGCCCTGCAGGAGCAGTGCCGGGCCATCGCCTCCCACGGCTTCCGGCGCATCGCCATCATCAACGGCCACGGCGGCAACATCGCCCCCACCAAAACGGCTCTTATCGACATCAATATCGAGCTGGGCTTCCCGGTGTATTTTCTGGAGTACATCGTGGTGGACGAGGCTCCCTTCCTGGAGACCCAGAAGGGCATGAATCACGCCTGTGAAAGCGAGACCTCGCTGATGCTGGCCTATGACGACAGTCTGGTGGATCCCGTTTATCTGGAGACCTCCGGTTACGGCGGCGGCTGCACGAAGTATGAGGACGAGGGCGTGCTGCACACCTTCCATCGGATGGAGGCCCACACCAAGAATGGCGTTATGGGCAACAGCTGCGCCGCCAAGAAGGAAAAGGGCATTGCGCTGGCCGACGCCACCACCCGCCGGCTGGTGGAAATTCTCTCTGACGAGGAGATCTGGAAGCAGCCGGTGTAACGGCAGGGAACTGTACGGGGGCCGCGCCCCGGCCCTTCCGGCGGCGACAAGAAATGCTTGTTCTGCGGCGGGCTTCATGCTATAATAAATTATTGATCTTATCTTCGAGGTGACTTGCTTTGCAGACCCAGATTCAGGGACTTTCCACCCATTATATCGACCTGCCCGGCAAAAAGGGGCCGGTGCTGTTCCTCCACGGCTGGGGGGCGCACATCGGCCTGTATCAGCCCATTTTTGACCTGCTGCAGCAGCTGGACTACCGGGTGGTGGCCTTTGATATGCCCGGCGTGGGCCAGACCGAGGAGCCAAAGGAGCCCCTTTCGGTGTCCGATTATGTGGCCTTTACGCTGGAGCTGTGCCAAAAGCTGGAGCTGCATCAGGCCCTGCTGATGGCCCACTCCCACGGTGGACGCATCGCCCTTTCCATGCTCACCGACCCTTCCTGTCCGGTGAAGTGTGAGCAGGCGGTGCTGTTCGACGCCACCGGCGTGCGTCAGGCCAGGGGCAAGGCCCATCCGCTGGCAAACGCCGGCTATCGGCTGGTGAAGTGGCTGGGCACCTGCAAGCTCACCGCTCCGCTCTTTGACGACCTTTACGCCGAGGTGCGGGACAAACGGGCCAGCGCCGACTACAAGGCAGCCAGCCCGGTGATGCGGCAGACCATGAACCGGGTGCTTCCTGCCGATTTTACCGACAAAATGCCCGGCATCACGGCCCAGGTGCTGCTGATCTGGGGCGAAAACGATACGGCCACACCGCTGGAGCAGGGTCAGATCATGGAAAGCCGGATCCCCGGCGCGGGGCTGGCTGTCATCCGAAATGCCGGACATTTCAGCTACGCGGACAACTGGCCCCAGTTTTCCGCCGTGCTGAAGGCGTTTTTATAAGGGAGGGCCGACCGTGAATCCACTGTTTTATCTGACGCTCTTTCTGGCCTATGTGCTGTGCGCCTGGCGGGCGCTCCGTCCGGCGCTGCATATGTTCCAGCTGAACTCCTACCAGGATCTCTCCTACAAAAACTATCTGGCTGCCAACCGAAAAAAATTCCGCAATGCCAAGCAGCTGGTCCCGGCAGCGCTGATGCTGCTGGGCGGCCTGTCCATCACCTCCATGCCCGGTTTTTTTGCCGTCGGTGGGGCGCTGTTTCTGCTGGTGAACCGTCCGCTGCGGGCAAAAAAGCCTCTGGTCTTTACCCCCCGGGTCAAGCGGCTGCTGGTGTGTGCCGCCGTGGTCAATCTGCTGTGGCTGTGGCTCTCCGATTACATCTTCACCGCGCTGCTGATGAGCGGGCTGTACGCCGGCAGCGCCTTTACCGCCCGGCTGGGGCTGCTGTGGCCGGCCATCGCGCTGCCGCTGGGCATTCTGAATCAGCACCGGGCCGTAATGCTCTACAACGACCTGATGACCCCCATCGAGCAGGGCATCAACAACCACTACCTGCGGGACGCCGCGCGGATTCTGCGCTCCATGCCGGAGCTGAAGGTCATCGGCATCACCGGCAGCTACGGCAAGACCAGCACGAAGTACTTTTTGCAGCGGCTGCTGTCCATCCGCTACAATGTCTACATGACCCCCGGCAACTACAACACCCCCATGGGGGTCACCCGGGCAGTGCGGGAGGGGCTGCTGCCCACCCACGAGATCTTCCTGTGCGAGATGGGTGCCCGCCACGCCGGGGATATCCGGGAAGTGTGCGACCTGGCACAGCCTCAGATGGGCATCATCACCTCGGTGGGCCCTCAGCATCTGGAGACCTTTGGCTCCCAGGAGGTGGTGCTTTCCACCAAGCTGGAGCTGGCCGATGCCGTGCGGGATCGCGGGCCGGTGTTCCTGAATTTCGACAGCGAGCCGCTGCGCAGGCAGAATCGGGTAAAAAACGCCATCTCTTACGGTATAAACGGCGAGGATTATACCATGAGTGATCTGTTTGTGGATGAAAACGGCTCCCGCTTTACCATCACCGCGCCCGACGGCACCCGTCAGAGCTTTTCCACCCGGCTGCTGGGCCACGCCAATGTGCAGAACATCTGCGGCGCCATCGCCGTGGCCCACCATCTGGGGATCCCGCTGGCGCAGCTGGCTCCGGCGGTGCGCCAGCTGGAAAGTGTTCCCCACCGGCTACAGCTGATCCGCCAGCCCGGGCTGACCATCATTGACGACGCCTACAATTCCAACCCCGCCGGTGCGAAAAATGCGCTGGACACCCTCGCCCTGTGCCGGGGCTGCCGCATCGTCATCACCCCCGGTCTGGTGGAGCTGGGAGATCGGGAGCTGGAATACAACCGTACCCTGGGGGAGCAGGCGGCAGGCAGCTGCCAGTGGCTCATCACCGTGGGACGGCAGGCCCGCACCGAGGCCATCCGGCAGGGGGCGCGGGAGGCCGGGCTGCACCGGGACAGCATCCGGGAAGCCGACACCGTGCAGGAGGCCATGGCCATCGCCCGCAGTCTGCCCGGCGAGGGCAAGATGGTGCTGCTGCTGAACGACCTGACCGACAATTATTGAGGGAGGCATCTCCATGAGCAAGGAAAAAAGAAAGAAAAAGACCCCGCAGGCCAATCGGGAGGATCCCTACGCCCATATGTCCCCCGCCCGACAGCGGCTGCATCGGCGAGCCGACGAGATCTCTGCCCAGTTTGGGAGAATGAGCACAACCATCAACCGGGTACTGCTGGCGATTTTTGCACTGGTGGTGGTGCTGATGGTATGCAAGGTGATCCCTTCCATGACGGCGCGGTATCTGATCGTCGCCATTATGGGTGCCTCCCTTGCGATCAACGGGCTGGCGGGCTACCGGCAGTCCAAATGGGCCGGATTCTTTTTGATGGTGTTCGGCACCCTGCTGTTTTTAGGCAATCTGTTTATGCTGACCCAGTGAAGGAGGCACGCTCATGAGTTCCAGGATCCGCGCCGGCGTCTTTTTCGGCGGCCCCAGTGTGGAACACGAGGTTTCGGTCATCACCGCCATGCAGGCCATCCAGGCCATGGATGCAGAGCGGTATCAGGTAATCCCGGTCTATGTGACCAAGGAGGGGGACTTTTACACCGGGGCCCATCTTGCCCGGCTAGAGAGCTTTCGGGATATCCCCGGCGCATTGAAGCAGGCCCGGCAGGTGACCCTGCAGCGGGTCGATGGTCAGCCCTGTCTGATGCTGGCCCGGCAGAAGCGCTTCGGCTCCGGCCTGGTATCGCCGCTGGATGTGGCGCTGCCCATCTTTCACGGAACCGGCGGCGAGGACGGCACCATGCAGGCACATTTTGAGCGGCTGGGGCTGCCCTATACCGGGCCGGATGTGACCTCCAGCGCCGTGGGCATGGACAAATGGGCCTCCAAGGCGCTGTTTCTGCTGGCAGGCGTTCCCTGCGTCCCCGGGCAGAAGGTGGGAAAGCACGCCTACTTCTCCGCGCCGGAGGAGACCGCCGCAGGCATTGAGCAGGCGCTGGGCTATCCGGTGGTCGTCAAACCCTACAATCTGGGCAGCAGCGTTGGCATCCACAAGTGCCGCAACCGGGCAGAGCTGCTGGAGGGGCTGGAGGATGCTTTTTTGTACAGCCAGGCGGTGCTGGCCGAGCGGGCCGTGCAGAACCTGCGGGAGATCAACTGCGCCGTTCTGGGCGATGATGACCAGGCCCGTGCTTCGGTTTGCGAGGAGCCGTTGAACGCCACCGATATCCTCACCTATGCCGACAAGTACCAGTCGGGAGGAAAGTCCGCCAAGGGCGGCAGCAAGTCGGGGGGCAGCGAGGGGATGCGCTCGCTGGCGCGGCAGGTGCCCGCCGACCTTTCTCCGGAGATGACCGGGCGAGTACAGGAGCTGGCCATCCGGGCCTTCCGGGCCATCGGGGCCTGCGGGTGCAGCCGGGTGGATTTCCTGTTGGACGATGCCGCCGGGGAGCTGTATGTCAATGAGATCAACACCATTCCCGGCTCCCTGGCCTTTTATCTGTGGGAGGCCAGCGGGCTGTCCTTCCCCCAGCTGATGGATGAGCTGGTGCGGCTGGCCCTCAAGCGGCAGCGGCAGCGGGCAATGCTGCACACCTCCTTCCAGACCAATCTGCTGCAAAACGCCCAGCTGGTTGGCGCAAAGGGCGCAAAGGGCTAAAAACGGAACAAAACGGTCGCGGATCCTGGATCCGCGACCGTTTTTTCATGGGATAAGAGATGACAGGACAACAGGGCTTTCGGCGCATTACTTCCCCCGGAAGCTCTCCCGCCACAGGGTGGGATGGAACAGCATCAGCATGGGGAACAGCTCCAGCCGCCCCGCCAGCATGGCAAAGGTCAGTACCCACTTGGACAGATTGGTGAGCCCGGCAAAGCTGTACATGGGCCCCACAGCCCCCAGCCCGGGGCCTACATTGTTAAAGGTGGTTGCCACAGCGGTAAAGGTGGTGACCAGATCCTGCCCCTCCAGCGAAACCAGCAGGATGAACAGGGCAAACAGCAGCAGATAGGTGAGGAAATACACATTGGTGGAGCGCACCACCTCGTGCTCGATGGGCTTGCCATCCATCTGAAGCTTTTTGATGCTCTTGGGGTGGACAAAGGAGCCCAGCTCCTTCCGGATGGTCTTGAGGGCGATCTGGAAGCGGGAGACCTTCATGCCGCCTCCGGTGCTTCCGGCGCAGGCACCCACAAACATCAGCAGCACCAGCACCACCCGGGAGGCCGCCGGCCACAGGTCAAAATCGCAGGTGGCATAGCCGCTGGTGGTGATGATGGACACCACCTGAAAGGCCGCCTTGGTCAGCGCATCAAAGGCACCGGCGCACTGGTGCAGGATATTGCAGAAGATGATGGCCACCGCCCCCGCAATAATCAGCAGATAGCCCCGCACCTCCTCCATGGTAAAGGCCTCCTTCAACCGGCCCAGCAGGAGGAAGTAGTAGGCGTTAAAATTGATGCCGAACAGGATCATAAAGATGGTGACCACCCACTGGGTATAGACCGAATAGGAGGCCATGCTGTCCCGCTTGATGGCAAAGCCGCCGGTGCCCGCCGTGCCGAAGCAGGTGTTCAGGGCTTCGAACAGGTTCATATCCCCCGGCAGCAGGAACAGGAGCATCACCACCGTCATGGCGATATAGATCAGATAAAGGATGCGGGCGGTATAGCGCACCTTGGGCACCAGCTTGCCCACCGAGGGGCCGGGGCTTTCGGCCCGCATCAGGTTCATGTGGCTGCCGCCGTTCATGGGCAGCACCGCCAGCACAAACACCAGCACGCCCATGCCGCCGATCCAGTGGGTAAAGCTGCGCCACAGCAGGGAGGGGTGGCTCAGAGCCTCTACATCCACAAGGATGGAAGCGCCGGTGGTGGTAAAGCCGGAAACCGTCTCGAACAGCGCGTCGGTAAAGCTGCCGATCTCGCCGGTGAGCAGAAAGGGCAGTCCCCCCAGCACGCTCATGGCGACCCAGCACAGGGCGGTGCTGACGCAGCCCTCTTTCAGGTAAAACACCGTGCTTTCGGGCTTTTTCCGCCGCAGCAGCAGCCCCAGCGTCAGCGTCAGCAGGCCCACCGCCAGATAGGCCCAGCCTTCTTTCTCATGATAGATCAGCCCCACCAGGCTGAAGGGCATCATCAACACGCCCTCGATAGCCAGCACCGAGCCGATGACATAGCGGATGATGGAAAGGTTCATGCTGTCCCCTCCTTTACGCCAGGATGTCCCGGATATCGCTGAAGCCGGTATGGGTGGTGACCACCATGATGGTATCCCCCGGCAGGATCTGGTCGAAGCCGTTGGGGATGCGCACCTGCCCGTCCCGGTAAATGCAGGATACCAGCAGGCTGTCCTTGAGCTTCAGATCCTTCAGCGAGATCCCGGTGACCGGAGAGGCTGCATCCACCCGGAACTCCACCGCCTCGGCCCGATGGTCGAACATATGATAAAGGGTCTCGATGTTGCTGTTGATGGACTCCTTCATGGCCCGGACATACCGGACGATGGCCTCGGAGGTGATGTACTTGGGATAGAGGACGCTGTCCAGATCCAGACTGTTGATCACATCCCGGAAGGTGATGCGGTTGATCTTGGTGATGGTCTTTGCCTGTGACACCTTGCGGGCAAACAGCGTCAGCAGGATGTTCTCCTCGTCGATGCCGGTGAGGGCCACCACCGCCTCGGCCTGCTGGATGCCCTCCTCCCGCAGCAGCTCCTCATCGGTGCCGTCGCCGTTGATGATGACCGCCTTGGGCAGCAGGATGGACAGCTCCTCGCACCGTTCCCGCCGGATCTCGATGATCTTGACCTGAATGCCCATGCTCAGCAGCTGCCGGGCCAGATAATAGGAGGCCTTCCCGCCGCCGATCAGCATGGCGTTGCGCACCCGGTTGGTCTTGAAGCCGATGTCCTCCAAAAACTTCTTGCCCACCGCCCGGGAGGCGGCAAAGGACAGGATATCCCCGGCGCGGATCACATAGCTGCCTCCGGGGATGGTCACCCGGCCCTCCCGCTCGGCGGCACAGATCAGGATATCGGGGGCGATCCTTTTGCCCAGGGTGATCAGGTTCATGCCGTCCAGCACATTGCCCTCCGGCACCTTGAATTTGATAAGATCGGCCTGCCCGTGGGCAAAGGAGTCGATCTCCAGCGCCGTGGGCAGATACAGGATGCGGGCGGCTTCTGCCGCCGACTCCATCTCCGGATTGATGATCATGGCCAGGCCCAGCTTTTCCCGCAGGTAGCCGGCCTCCTTGCTGTAATCCGGGGTGCGCACCCGGGCGATAGCGGCGCAGTTGCCCACCTGCTTGGCCATGGTACAGCACAGAAGGTTCAGCTCGTCCGACTCGGTGACTGCAATAAGCAGATCGGCCTTTTCCAGTCCGGCCTCCTGCAAAACGCTGTAGCTGGCGCCGTTGCCCACGATGCCCATGATATCATAGGTGCCGGCCAGATCCCGCACCAGCTGGGCGTTCCGATCCACCACGATAATGTCGTGTCCTTCCTGGGTCAGCTGCTGTACCAGCGTGCTGCCCACCTTGCCGCAGCCCACGATGATGATCTGAAGCCCGCGGCCTTCTTCTTTTTTTCCTACCAGCATACTCTGCCTCCAGCTTCGTCAGCAGAGGGACGGAGACGGCCCTTCCGCCGCCGGAGCCCCCATTGTCTTCAATATAGCACATTTCCGAAAAAAGTCTACTGGTTTTCGGTGATCTTCACAGCTTTTCAGCCGTATTTTCACGGGCGGCCCCGCCGCCCTCCGCCAGACGCAGCAGCGCCTCGCCGGTACACGGCCCCTCCGCCCGGGCCACCGGGCGTCCCCCCTGAAACAGCATCAGGGTGGGCAGGACAGAGACCCGCCAGCGCACTGCCAGCGAAAATTGCTCGTCGGCGTTGACGGTACACACTGTCAGCTCCGGATTTTGCAGACTCAGCTGCTCCAGCGCGGCCAGCTGGGCCTTGCAGGGGACGCACCACGCGGCCCAGAAAGCCACCAGTACCGGCCCCGGGCATTCCAGCACCCGGGCAGAAAAGGTTCGTCCGGTCACAGAGATCATCATCGCTTCCTCCTTTTTGCCCATGCTCACAGCCGGACCGGCAGATGACCAGAAAACCGACCGGTGCGCAGGGCGTCGATCACCGAGGCCACCGACAGGGCGGTGTACTCATAGGCTGCGGCCAGCAGCGCGGCGCGGGGCAGCAGAGGGATATCCCAGGGGCCGGCCAGCAGCACCAGCGCCAGCGGACGCCCTGCCTCGCTCAGCGTCCGGATCAGCTCCGACAGTCCGGGGCGGAAGCGGGCATTCTGCACCCCCAGCACCACCACATCGGCCCGGGCCGCCTGCTCCAGCACGGCCTGCTGCTGGGCCTCGTCCGGCTCCCGGTCGATCTCCAGATACTCGCCGCCCAGGGCCTGGGCCGCCAGACGGGCAAAGGACAGGCCGTTGTGCGCGGCGTCCTCCACCCCGGTGGCGGCATGGGTCACGGGCGCTACAAACAGAGGCTTTTTTGCCCGGCACACCAGCTCCGGGTCGCCGGAGACGCAGGTGACACTGCGGCGGGAAAGCGCCCGGTGGAGCGCCAGACGGTCAGGCTCCTCCACGGCAGCGATCGCCGCCTCCGGATCGATATGCTGCCGGACATCCAGCCCCATCTGCTTTTTGGCTGCCAGAACGCGGTCATAGGACTGCCGGATGCGCTCCCGGGGGATGCGGCCGGTCTGCACCGCCTGATAGAGCGCCTCGGCCGCAGCCTTCACCGCCTCCAAATGATGAGAGATGCACAGCACATCGCAGCCGGCCAGCACAGCCAGCACGGCCCCTTCGCCCACGCCCCAGCCCTTCTGAATGGCCTCCATCTCCAGGCAGTCGGTGAACACCAGCCCGGAAAAGCCCTGCCGTTCCCGCAGGATGCCGGTGAGAATGGTGGGGGACAGGGTAGCGGGCAGCTGCGGGTCGATGCGGGGGAAGCGGATATGACAGCTCATCAGCGCCGGAACGCCCCGTTCAAAGGCCCGGCGGAAGGGCAGGAACTCGGTCTCCTCCAGCAGCGCAGGGTCGCTGTTGTTGGTGGGCAGATCCAAATGGGAGTCGGTCTGCACATTGCCGTGTCCGGGATAGTGCTTCACCACCGCCAGGACGCCCCCCTCCACCATGCCCTCGGCCATGGCGCAGCCCAGCCGGGCCACCTGCTGCGGGTCATCGCCAAAGGAACGGATGCCAATGACCGGGTTCATAGGCTCACTGTTCACATCCAGCACCGGGGCCAGATTCACATTGACGCCCATAGCCCGCAGCATCGCGCCGCAGTTTTTGCCCACCTGACGCACCTCGTCCTCGGTGGCGGTAGCCCCCAGGGCCATCGCCCCGGGGAACAGTGCCGCGCCCTGGGTAATGCGGGACACCGTCCCGCCCTCCTGGTCGGCGGCGATAAAGGGAGCCAGCCCGTTTTGGGCAAAGGCCCGGTCGGAAAGCCCTCCGCACAGCCGGGCCACCTGTTGGGCGTCCTGCATATTCTGCGCGAACAGAATGAAATTGCCCACCTGATACTCCTCGATCAGGGTGCGGGCCTGCTCGTCCACCTCGGTCGAGGGGAACCCGGCCAGCAGCAGCTGGCCAATCTGATGTTGTAACAGTTTATCCATGGATCGTATCTCCTTCGTCTTGTTCATCGGTCATGCCCAGCAGCCAATCCAGCAGTCCGGTGTGCAGATAGGCCGGATCCCAGGCGTTGTGGGCGGTCTCCGGGAAAAGGGTCAGCCGGGCGCTGCCGCCGTGGCGGTTGACCGCCTCCACCATCATCTCGGAATATACTGCCGGGACATCCTGATCCCGGTCGCCGTGAAAGGCCCAGATTGGGGTGTTTTTCAGCAGGGCCGCCCGCCAGATCATCCCGCCGCCGCAGATGGGGGCCACCCGGAAAAACCGCCGGGGGTGGGCGATGGCATAGCTCCAGGCGCCGAAGCCGCCCATGCTCAGGCCGGTCAGCGAGAGCCGCTGCCGGTCGATGGGATAACGCGCCAGCGCATCCTCCAGAATCGTGTTCAGCTGGAACAGGATGTTTTCCCAGGTGATGCCCGCCGGGCACTGGGGGCAGATTACTACGGCCGGAAGCTCCATGCCGCTTTGCAGATACCTGGGCAGGCCCTGCTGCACCAGAACCTCCGGGTCGGCACCCCGCTCGCCTGCGCCATTGAGAAAAAGAATGCCGGGCAGCGGCCCTTCCGCCTTCTCTGGCGACCAGATGAGGGTGTGCAGCTGACCGATATGGTCAAAGGAATCGATCCTGTGTTCCCGTTTCATGATAGTTGGCTCCTTTGCTTGTTTTTCTTATCATACCAGATTTTTCGCCGGGTGAAAAGGGGAAAATCCCGCCGAAGGGCCGCAGCCTTTACAGCGCCCCGGTTTTGGGCGTTTTGCATAAAAAGAAGACGCGGATTCCGGCAAAAGCGACAGTTGACATAAATTACGAAAAATGGTAATATCACAGTATAGTGATATGTGTATTTTTGACTATCCAAAACGGAGAAAGGAGCTTTCCATGAGAAAAACCATCGCGATTCTGTTTTCCCTGCTGCTGGTATGCAGCCTGAGCTTTGTCGCACTGGCCGATGCGGCAGAGGATCCTGTCCTGGAGCCTGAGGTGGTGATCCAAACGGCAGAGGATCCTGTCCCGGAGCCGGAAGAGATGATGCAGACGGAAATCTCTGACCCGGCGGGAGTCTGCGACCACGAGCATGACCCGGAACCGGAGAGTCCTGTTGTGGTGATGAGCTCTGTGGGGGAAGTCGATCTCACATCGCTTCTTGCTGAGCCCTGTGATGAGTGTGGAGAGGGTACGGTGCGGAAAGTCGATGTTCAGCGGGGAGAATGGATGACTTACGGTCATGACTTTTGCTCTCATTCTGACTATGAAGGCCCGGTAGATCTCCTGCAAAAGCGGACCGTCACCGATGTTTATAGATGCGACAGTTGTAGCTACGGCTTCTTGGTGTTCCTTGGCTACGACTACGCCGTCTACTGCCAGCAGCGCGAGCATCGGTATATCACGACCCAGCTCTGAGTGATTTTGCACAAGCGATAATCTTGCGTAGAAAGGAGCTTTCCATGAGAAAAACCATCGCGATCCTGTTTTCCCTGCTGCTGATATGCAGCCTGAGCTTCGTCGCGCTGGCCGACGCGGCAGAGGATCCTGTCCTGGAGTCGGAAGAGATGATGCAGACGGAAATCGCTGACCCGGCGGGAGCCTGCGACCACGAGCATGGCTTGGAGTCGGAGAGCCTGCCGGCGATTCCCGTTGCGATGACTTCTGTTGAGGAGGTTGCGCCTACTTCGCTTCTCGCCGAGCCCTGTGATGCTTGCGGCGAAGGTACCGTTCGGAAAACCAAGGTCGAAAGAGGTACATGGCGCACCTACCAATATCAGCTGTGCGAACATAAGGATATTGGCGGTCTGGCAGATATGCTCCAGCGGCGAACAGTGACTGAAATTTATGAATGCGACAGCTGTGATTACAGCTATGAGGCGAAGATTGGCTACGACTACGCCGTCTACTGCCAGCAGCGCAGCCATCGGTACATCACGACCCAGCTCTGAGCGCTGATTTTTTCGAAAAAGCACACGATTCGTGTGCTTTTTTCTTATGTTTGTAGTATAATAGGCTGCGAAGAAGGTGAAGCATGAAAAAGCTTTTAACAGGATGTTTGGCGCTGACGCTGCTTTTGAGCCTGGCCCTGCCGGTGCGGGCTGCCGAGGACGACCCGCTGCTGACGCTGGTGAACCCCTGGAACACCATCCCGGAGGACTGGCAGGTGGAGCTGGTGAGCATCGGCAACGGACACCGGGTGGACAAGCGCTGCTACGATGACCTGATGGCCATGCTGGAGGCCTGCCGGGCGGCGGGGCTGAAGCCCATCGTTCGCTCCTCCTACCGCACCCAGACCACCCAGAAGCAGTTGTATGAAAACAAGGTGCGCCAGTGGCGGGGCTATGGCTACAGCGAAGCCAACGCCCGCAAAAAGGCCGCCACCATCGTGGCCGTCCCCGGAACCTCCGAGCATCAGCTGGGCTGGGCAGTGGATCTGGTGGACGCCGCCTATCAGGTGCTGGACGAAAAGCAGGCGGACACTGCCGCCCAGCAGTGGCTCATGGCCCACAGCTGGGAATACGGCTTTATCCTCCGCTATCCCACCGACAAAAGCGCCGTCACCGGCATCATTTACGAGCCCTGGCACTATCGCTATGTGGGCCGGGAGCACGCAAAGGACATTTATGACAGCGGGCTGTGCCTGGAGGAATGGCTGGAGGCCCGTGCCACGGCGGAGGAACTGCGGGCTGCCGTTGTCGACGCCATCGCCGCCCAGCTGGAGGAGGCCCGCCGCCGGGCCTATATTCTGCTGCGCAGACAGGGCTGAAGGGCAGACAGCCTCCGATGTCACACAGATGTAACTTGACGGACGGCGGGTTTTGGCATACAATAAAATCATCCTAAGCGGAAAGGAGTGCCGGTATGGCCGAAAAAAAGAAAACCGACGGAAAGGTCATTTCGGTGAACCGCAAGGCCCGGCACGACTATTTCGTGGAGGAGACCTATGAATGCGGCCTGGCGCTGGCTGGCACCGAGGTCAAAAGCCTCCGCGCCGGGGCGGTCAATCTGAAGGACAGCTACTGCGCCATCAAGGATGGCGAGATCTTTGTGGTGGGGATGCACATTTCTCCCTATGAGCAGGGGAACATCTTCAACCGGGATCCGCTGCGGCAGCGCAAGCTGCTGATGCACAAGCGGGAGATCATGAAGCTGTTTGGCTATGTGAAGCGGGAGGGCTACAGCCTGATCCCTCTGTCGCTGTATTTCAAGGGCAGCCGGGTCAAGCTGGAGCTGGGCCTGTGCAAGGGTAAAAAGCTGCACGACAAGCGGGACGACGCCGCCCGGCGGGATGCCGACCGTGAGATGAGCCGTGCCCTGCGGGAGCGCAGCAAGTAATATGGGGGTGTAAAGGTTTCGACGGGGATCTTGAAGCCGGTTTAGCGAGCAGAGGCGCCCGGCCTCTATAAAATGGGCAAACCTTAAAACAAACGACAACTCTAAGCTGTCTTACGCTGCCTAACTAAAGGCGGCCGTCTTTACCGGGAGGGCCACGGCCCGGATAAAGGCGTCGATCAGTGGCGTCCGTGTGTGCGGTAAGCTTTGCCCGCACCATGCATCATGAAGCTACCAAGGGCTGAAGACTGACGGCTGCCGTCTGCCCGAGGGAATGCAAAGAACCGTCTGCGCTCGGAGAAGAACCTGTGGACGGGTTTTCGGACAGGAGTTCGACTCTCCTCACCTCCACCAAAA
>CAZYAD010000018.1:0-26185 GCA_964646225.1 uncultured Oscillospiraceae bacterium | reverse complement strand
CCTATTCCTCATACCTTTTTTATTCTCTTGTACAATATCTATTGTAGTCCTACACAAGATTTTGAAAAAAATCGTCGAAAGCATTTGACAAGCGTGCCGGAACTGCCCTATAATAAATTGTTAAAAATTTTAGTTTTGGAGGGATCGGACCATGGTTCGCAATGATCTGAGAAATATCGCCATTATTGCCCATGTCGACCACGGTAAAACCACACTGGTGGATGAAATGCTCAAGCAGGGCGGCGTCTATCGGGAAAATCAGGCTGTCGTGGAGCGGGTAATGGACTCCAACGATCTGGAGCGGGAGCGCGGCATTACCATTCTGGCGAAAAATACTGCCGTTCAATATAAAAACACCAAGATCAACATCGTGGACACGCCCGGCCACGCCGACTTCGGCGGCGAGGTGGAGCGCATCCTGAAAATGGTCAACGGCGTCATTCTGCTGGTAGACGCCGCCGAGGGCCCCATGCCACAGACCCGCTTCGTGCTTTCCAAGGCGCTGGAGCTGGGCCACCGGGTCATTGTGGTCATCAACAAGATCGACCGTCCCGACCAGCGTATCCCCGAGGTGGTGGACGAGGTGCTGGAGCTGCTGCTGGATCTGAACGCCACCGAGGATCAGTTTGACTCTCCCATGCTGTTCTGCTCCGGCCGCCAGGGTACAGCCTCCTATTCCCCCGACCAGGCCGGTACCGATTTGCAGCCTCTGTTCGAGACTATTTTGGAGTACATCCCCGGCCCGGATGTGGAGCCCGAGGCACCCTTCCAGATGCTGGTTTCTGCCATCGACTACAATGAGTTCGTGGGCCGCATCGCCATCGGCCGCATCGAGCGCGGCTCCATCAGGCAGAATCAGGAGCTGGTGGTCTGCAACTATCATGACCCCGAGCAGGTCAGCAAGAAGTGCAAGGCTGTTTCCCTTTATACCTTTGACGGTCTGGGCCGTACGCCCGTCACAGATGCTTCTGCCGGCAACATCATCGCCATGAGTGGTATCGGAGATATCAGCATCGGCGACACCATTTGCGCGCCCGCCGCAGTAGAGCCCCTGCCCTTTGTCAAGATCTCTGCCCCCACCATTGAAATGACCTTCTCGGTCAATGACGGCCCCTTTGCCGGTCGTGAGGGCAAGTTCGTCACCTCCCGCCAGCTGCGTGACCGCCTGTTCCGGGAAACGTTGAAGGATGTGTCCCTGCGGGTCTCTGAGCTGGAGGATACCACCGACAGCTTCAATGTGGCAGGCCGCGGCGAGATGCATCTGTCCATCCTCATCGAGACCATGCGCCGTGAGGGCTATGAGTTTCAGGTCTCCCCCGCCCGCGTGCTGTATCGGGAGATCGACGGCGTTCTCTGCGAGCCCATCGAGCGGCTGGTGGTGGATGTTCCAGCCGACAATGTGGGCGCGGTGATCGAGAAAATGGGCAGCCGCAAGGGCGAAATGCTGGAAATGACCCCCGTTGGCACCCGGATGAAGATTGAGTTTCTGGTTCCGGCCCGCGGCCTGTTCGGCTATCGCAACGAGTTTCTCACCGATACCAAGGGTGAGGGCATCATGGCCTCGGTCTTTGACTCCTACGCGCCCTTCAAGGGTGATGTTTCCCGTCGCAATACCGGCAGTTTGATCTCCTTTGAGACCGGTGAATCGGTGACCTACGGTCTGTTCAACGCTCAGGAACGCGGCAGCCTGTTCATCGGCCCCGGTGTCCCGGTGTACGAGGGCATGGTTGTGGGCATGACGCCCAAGGCCGAGGATATCGTGGTCAATGTCTGCAAGCGCAAGCAGCTGACCAATATGCGTGCCGCCGGCTCTGACGACGCGCTGCGCCTGGTGACGCCACGACAGATGAGTCTGGAGCAGTGCATGGAGTTTCTGGCAGACGACGAGCTGCTGGAGGTCACGCCCAAGAATCTGCGTATCCGCAAGCGCATCCTGAACGGCCAGCTCCGCATGAAGGACAAGTTTGGAAAGAAATAACGGCGTTGATTCCTGCAATCGACCGAAAACAGCAGCCCGGACGGTAATCGTCCGGGCTGCTGCTGTAATCGGTAAGAATCGCTTTAACTGGTTTATCGGTTGTATTCTTTATTTCACCACGACACGGTGGAAGGTCTTTTTACCCTTCTTGATGATAAAGTCTCCGGTCTGCATGTCGGCAACCGTAAAGGTACGGTCAAAGGCGGTGATCTTTTCCTCATTGACCATAACGCCGCCCTGCTGCACCAGACGGCGTGCTTCTCCCTTGGAGGGGGCCAGCTTGGTGCGGACCATCAGATCCAGAATGGCGATGCCATCCCCTACATCCGCAGCCGACAGCTCGGTGGTGGGCATATTTTCACTGACGCCGCCCTGTGCAAACAGCGCTTTGGCAGCCGCCTGCGCCTTTTCGGCCTCCTCCGTGCCGTGAACCATCTGAGTCAACTCAAAGGCCAGGATCTCCTTGGCGGTGTTCAGCTGTGCGCCCTTCCAGCCGCTCATTTCCTCGATCTGCTCCATGGGCAGGAAGGTCAGCATCCGGATGCACTTCAGTACATCGGCGTCGTCCACATTGCGCCAGTATTGATAAAACTCGAAGGGAGAGGTCTTGTTGGCATCCAGCCAAACGGCGTTGCCGGCGGTCTTGCCCATCTTTTTGCCCTGGGAGTCGGTGAGCAGCGTGATGGTCATGGCGTGCGCATCCTTGCCCAGCTTCTTGCGGATCAGCTCGGTGCCGCCCAGCATATTGCTCCACTGGTCATCGCCGCCGAATTCCATGTTGCAGCCGTACTTCTGGAACATATAATAGAAGTCGTAGGACTGCATGATCATGTAGTTGAATTCCAGGAAGGACAGGCCCTTTTCCATCCTCTGCTCATAGCACTTGGCCCGCAGCATATTGTTCACCGAGAAGCAGGCGCCCACCTCACGCAGCAGCTCCACATAATTCAGGTTCAGCAACCAGTCGGCGTTGTTGAGCATCATGGCCTTGCCCTCACCGAACTCGATGAACCGTTCCATCTGCCGCTTAAAGCATTCTGCGTTGTGGTCGATATCCTCCTTGGTGAGCATTTTGCGCATATCGGTACGGCCGGAAGGGTCACCGATCATGGTGGTGCCGCCGCCGATTAGAGCGATGGGCTTGTTTCCGGCCATCTGCAGCCGCTTCATCAGGGTCAGCGCCATAAAATGACCGGCGGTCAGCGAATCCGCAGTGCAGTCAAAGCCGATATAAAAGGTGGCCTTACCGTTATTAATCATTTCCCGGATATGCTCCTCATCGGTGACCTGCGCGATCAGGCCGCGGGCCTTCAGTTCCTCATAGATCTGCATACTGTTTGATTCCTTTCTCGAATATAAGCCTTTTTAATAATTCAAACAAAAAAGCCCTCTGCCTTTCAGACAGAGGGCGTAAAGATACGCGGTACCACCTCAGTTTGCCATTTCCTCGCGGAAAAAGCCTTTGGAAGTCAGGGACTTCGAGCTGTCACGGGCAGACCCGTCCTCCCCTACTGCGGGTTCAGGGAGACCGCTCCGGGAGGTATTTCAACGCGTCCCTTTACCGCTTTTCACCAACCGGCGGCTCTCTGAAAAGGGGGCTGCGCTTACTTCTTCCCATCATGGCGTTTGTCATTTTGGTTGCTATAACCATAGCAAAAACTTTTCAAATTGTCAAGCCTTTTATTGCAGCAGCATCTCTTCGGCACTGGCAAGGGTCTTTTCGGTGATGACAGCGCCGCCGATAATGCGCGCGATCTCCCGCTTGCGGCCCTCCCGATCTAACGGCATCACCTGGGTAAAGGTGCGGCCCTCCCGCTCGGTCTTGGCGATGAGCAGGTGCTGATCGGCCACGGCGGCGATCTGCGGCAGATGGGTGATACACAGGACCTGCCGGGTTTTGGCCATGGCCTGCAGCTTTTCAGCCACCTTCTGCGCCGCCCTGCCGCTGACGCCGGCATCCACCTCGTCAAACACCGCGCTCATGCCCTGCTCTCCGGCAGAAAGCACGGTCTTCATCGCCAGCATGATGCGGGAAAGTTCGCCGCCGGAGGCTACCTTTGCCAGCGGACGCAGCTCTTCTCCCGTGTTGGCGGAAAGCAAAAAGCGTACACTGTCGGTTCCCTTTTTGGTGAATCTGGTCTGTTTCTCCTGCCGCAGATCCTCGACCTCCGCCCGGAAGCGGGCGTTTTTCAGATCCAGCTCCCGCAGCTCCTGTTCGATGGCATTCGACAGCGCATCTGCCGCGCAGCAGCGCATACTGTGAAGTTCACCGGCTTCACAGTAAAGTTTCTCCCGTTCCTCGGCATATCGCGCCTTCAACCCGCCCAGATCATCGTCCAGATCGCTCAAAGCCTCCAGTTCCTGCTCCAGCGAAGCCAGATGCTCCTCCAGCTCGTCGGCAGAGACCGCATATTTGATGCACAGGCGGGAAATGCGCTCCAGCCGCGTTTCCGTCTCCTCCAGTTTTTCAGCAGAATATTCCTGCCCGGCCAGAACATCCGCCAGCTCGGCCGAAAGCTCCTCCGCCAGGACCGAGAGCTCCCGCGCCCGCTTTTCCAGTCCTTCGGCAGGTGCGCTGTACCGTGCGCCGACATTCAGCGATTTTGCCGCCTCTGCCAGCCGCTGAGCCACACCCGACTCCTGCTCGCTGCCGTCCAGCAGAACGGCAGCTTCGGCCAGGCCCCGGACAATTTTCTCGCTGTTTCGCAGCCGCTGCCGCAGCGACAGCAGCTCGTCCTGTTCACCGGGACGCACATCGGCTGCCCGCAGCTCACGGATCTGCTCCGGCAGCAGCCCGCGGCGGTATTCCTTCTCCGCAGCGCTCATGCGCAGCGCCTTCATTCGCCGGTTCAACTGCAAAACTGCTTCATAATGCTGCAAATAGGCATCCAGCGGGCCTTCCAGTTCGCCAAAAGCGTCCAGATAATCCAGATGCAGCTGCTCATTCAGCAGGTGCTGCCCATCGTGCTGCCCATAGATGCTTACCAGCCGCTCTCCCAGCTCCCGCAGATTGGAAAGACTGGCCGGGCGGCCGTTGATGCGGCAGTGGTTGCGCCCGTCGGCATAGATCTCCCGCCGCAGCAGCAGCTGTCCCTCCTCCGGTTCAAAGCCCAGCTGAGCGCACAGCTGCACCACCTGGGGCGCCAGATCGGCAAAGACTGCAGATACGCAGGCCCGTTGACTCCCGGTGCGGATCAGCTCCCGGCTGACCCTTCCACCCAGAATGGCGCCCAGCGCGTCAATAATGATGGACTTACCGGCACCGGTTTCGCCGGAAAGCACCACCAATCCGTCGGAAAATCCGATGTCAGCCTGCTGGATCACAGCAATATTTTCAATAAACAGCTCCCGCAGCATATCCGGATCCCTTGCTCAGGAGAGCATCTCGGTGACCATCTGGCAAAACTTTACCGCGTCCGTATCGGTTCGCAGAATGACCAGAATGTTGTCGTCCCCCGCCAGCGTGCCCACGATATCCCGGATCTTCATGGCGTCAATGGCCGCAGCGGCAGCATTGGCCATGCCCACCAGCGTTTTCAGCACCACCAGATTCTGCGCCCGGTCCACCCGAACCACGCACTCACGGAAAATGTTTTTCAGGCGGGCCATATGGGTGACGCTTCCGCTCTGGTCAGGTGTGGAATACTGGTAGCCGCCGGAATGGGAGGCAACCTTGATCAGCCGCAGCTCCTTCATATCCCGGGAGATGGTCGCCTGGGTGGCGGTAAAGCCGCGCTCCCGAAGATGGGCAGAGAGCTCCTCCTGGGTTTTGATCTCGTAATTACTGATGATGTCAAGGATTGCAGCTTGTCGCTTAAATTTCATTTTCCTGTCCTCTCCGTTGCAAGTTTTTGGCGAATGATCTCATAAAAGCCCTGGCCCTTGAGCCGCAAAAGGGAAAAGGTTCTGGCCGAGCGCCGGATGACCACCCGATCCCCCGGCCGAAGCTCATAGGTGTCCCCGTCCGGCGATAAAAAGACCTGATGTCCCTTATATTCCGGCATGACCGTCACGATGCTGTTTTCCGAAATCACAAAGGATTTGACGGTCAGAGAATGGGGGCAGATGGGCGTCACCGCCAGACAATCGCTGGAGGGCGCCAGAATCGGGCCTCCTGCGGCCAGAGAATAGGCTGTAGAGCCGGTGGGTGTGGTGACGATCACGCCATCGCCGCTGAAATGAAAGACCTCCTGCCCATCCACGATCACCGACAGTGGAATCACACGGTTAAAAAATCCTTTGGTCACGACCGCTTCGTTGAGGGCTACCGTGGTATAAACCGCCTCACCGATCACATTGTACACCTGGATATCCAGCATACTGCGGTCATCCAGTGTAAAGCGACCGGTCTTTACAGCTCGCACCAGTTCCAGCTCCTCCGGCTCCAGTTCACTCATAAAGCCCACCGTTCCGCAGTTGACGCCCAAAACAGGCTTGCCGTACAGTGAAGCCTGCCCGGCGATCCGCAGGATCGTGCCATCGCCGCCCACCACCATGATAAAATCGCAGGCGGCATAGATATCCGGCTCGCGCAGGAGGCGAACACGCTGCCGCTGCTCCTCCGAAAGCTCGGCCAGCAGCAACTCCCGATACTCCTCCAGCGCCAGCACCTGAAACTCCTCCCGCAACAGCAGAGCGATCAGCCGTCGGCTGACCCGCAGGGCCTCCTCCTTGGTGGGATTTGGCTGTACCATCACTCGATTCACTTCACAGCACTTCCTTTACTTTTACGGTGCGCCCGGGCAACCACACGCTCCAGCTCCGGCAGCGTGTCGACCCCGTCTCGCCGCAGCAATGCCAAAAACTCCAGATTTCCACCGCCGCCGGCAATGGGCGATGGCTCCAGTCCGATAACCGAAAAGCCATTCAGATGAAAGGTCTCCACCGATTCCCGCAGAACCCGCAGATGCACCTTCGGATCCCGGACGATCCCGCCCTTGCCCACAGCAGCCCGCCCGGCTTCGAACTGTGGCTTGATGAGCACCACGGCCTCCCCCTTCGGCGAAAGCAACCCGGCAATGGCCGGCATGACCAGGCGCAGGGAGATAAAGCTCACATCACAGGCGGCAAAATCCGGCTGCACAGGCAGTGCTTGAGGGGAAAGCAGACGGATATCGGTCTTTTCCAGATCGGTGACTCGAGCGTCCGCTTTCAGCTGCGGTGCCAGCTGTCCGGAGCCCACATCCACCGCATAGACATGCGCCGCGCCGTGCTCCAGTGCGCATTGGGTAAAGCCGCCGGTGGAAGCGCCCACGTCCAGCACCACACGTCCTGTCAGGTCGATGTCAAAGGCCCGCAGGGCACCCTCCAGCTTATGGGCGGCGCGGCTGACAAATCGGGCGGCATCATGAAGGATCTCCAGCTGCACATCCGGGGTATATTTCTGTGCTGGTCTATCAGCCGGCTTGCCATCCACCAGCACATTGCCCTGTGCGATCAGCTCCTTCGCCCGGTCCCGGCCGCCCACCAGTCCACGGGCAACCAGCAGCTGATCCAATCGCATTTTTTCAGCCATGACAAAGCTCCTTCGCGGCCTTGCAGACGCTTTCGACATCTATTTCACAAGCGGTGTAAAGCTGTTGAACAGTACCCTGTTGAATGAACCGGCAGCCCAGATTTTTCAGCGAAACCGCAACAGGAATTCCCGTTTCTGCCAGCTGCGCAGCCAGTGCCTGTCCCAGACAGCCCTCCTCAACGCACTCCTCCAGCACCAGCAGCCGCCCGGTCTGCCGGACGCTCTCCGCAAGCACCGTCTGATATGGCTGGGAGAGCGTATTCACCTTGATCACTGCGGCAGAAACGCCCTGGGCTTCCAGCATGGCGGCGGCCTCCAGCAGGATATTGATCTGCATACCATAGGAGCACAGCGTCACATCCCGTCCCTCTCGCAGCAGTACAGCAGCAGCCGGGAAGGTGTCCTGCCGAAAAGCGCCTTCCCCGCCGCGGGGATACCGCAGGGCAACCGGCCCCTTTTCGGTGAACAGCGCCTGGGCCAGAGCTGTCTGCAGCTCGGCATAATTGGAGGGAGCCAGAAGGGTCAGGCCCGGAACGGTGCGGAGAAAGGGCATATCGAAAATACCCTGATGGGTCTCGCCGTCCGCTCCCACCAGACCGGCCCTGTCTACCGCAAACACCACATGATTGCGGCCGATGGCCACATCGTGCAGGATCTGATCATACGCCCTCTGTAAAAAGGTGGAGTAAATGGCGCACACCGGAAGCATTCCCCGGGCAGCCAGTCCGCTGGCCATCGCCACCGCATGCTCCTCCGCAATCCCCACATCGAAAAAACGCTTTGGATATTGACAGGAAAACGTCTGCAGGCCCGTTCCGGAGGTCATCGCCGCAGTGACGGCGCAGATCCGCCCGTCGCTTTCCGCCAGACGGCACAGCTCCTGTCCGAAAACCTCCGAAAAGTCGGTCTTTTTCCCGGAAATGGCCTTTCCGGTAGCGGTATCAAAGGCAGAAACACCATGAAAATCGCTGGGCGACTGCTGGGAGGGCCGATAGCCCAGGCCCTTGACGGTTTTCAGGTGGACGACCACCGGACGATCCAGCTTTTCTGCCTGATGCAGCAACGCACAGACCGCGCTGACATCGTTTCCGTCAGCTGGGCCCAGATACTCAAAGCCCATGAGTTCAAAGATGGTCTCCTTCAAAACGGCGGTGCGCAAGGCCCGCTTTGCCGCAGAGATCCCGCGAATCACCCCAGCGCCGCCGGGCACCCGTCGCAGAAGCGCCTTAGTGCGCTCCTTCATCCGGAAATACCGGGGCTTGATGCGGATCGCAGACAGCCGCTTGGCCAGTGCGCCCACATTGGGACTAATGGACATATCGTTGTCATTGAGCACCACGATCAGCGGCAGGCCGGACTGTCCTGCGTCGTTCATAGCCTCATAGGCCATGCCGCCGGTGAGTGCGCCGTCGCCGATGACGCAGACGGTGGCACTGTGCTTGCCCGCCAGCTGCTTAGCCCGGGCCATCCCCAGCGCTACCGACACCGATGAAGATGCGTGACCCGTTACGGCGCTGTCGTACGGGCTTTCATCCGGCCGCAAAAAGCCGCTGATGCCGTCGAACTGCCGCAGGGTGTCAAACCGCTCCCGCCGCCCGGTGAGCATTTTGTGGATGTAGCTCTGATGGCCCACATCAAACAGGATATCATCTTCCGGCGCACGGAACACCCGATGGATGGCCACGGTCAACTCCACCGCTCCCAGATTGGAGGCCAGATGTCCGCCGGTGCGGGAGACGCTTTCCAGTAAAAAAGCCCGGATCTCACCACACAGCGCGGGCATCGCCGCGTCCGGCAGCTTTTTCAGGTCGTCCGGAGAGCTGATGCGCTCCAGCCAGGTTTCGGCTGTCATCTCCGTCAGCCTCCTTTCTGTTCCAATATGGCAGGGGCGGCTCAGGTTTCCCGCTGCGCCAGCCACAACGCCAGCTTCTGTAAAAATTCAGAGTCCTGAAACTGCGCCGCCGCTTCCACGGCCTCTGTTGTCAGCTGGCGCACTTTTTCCCGGCAGACCTCCAGCCCCAGGATCGACACAAAGGTCGCCTTTTCCTTTGCCTGATCGCTGCCGATCGCCTTGCCCAGCAGGGCCTGATCTCCGGTAATATCCAGAATGTCATCCCGGATCTGAAAGGCCAGTCCCAGCGCCCGGGCATATTCTCCCGCCGCCCTGAGCTGCCCCTCCCCGCCGCCTGCCAGCAGCACGCCAGCCTCACAGGCCGCGCGGATCAGTGCACCGGTTTTCAGCGCCACCATTTCCCGCAGCTGCGCCTCATTTGCCCGCTGCCCTTCCATCGCCAGATCCTGCACCTGACCGCCGATCATCCCGTAAACGCCGCTGTTTCCGGCTACACAGGCCGCCGCTGCCATAGCCCGGTCTGGCGCAATGGCCGTCTGGGACAGCATCACCTCAAAGGCGCGGTTCAGCAGCCCGTCACCCGCCAGTGTGGCCATGGCCTCGCCGTAAACCCGATGATTGGAGGGCTTGCCCCGGCGATAGTCATCATCATCCATGCAGGGCAGATCGTCGTGAATCAGAGAATAGGTGTGGATCATCTCCAGCCCGCAGGCAAATGGCAGTGCCTCTTCCGGCCTGCCGCCGCACAGACGATAGAACTCCAGCAGCAGCGCCCCGCGGATGTGCTTGCCGCCGGCCAGCAGGCTGTAGCGACAGGCCTCAAAAATCGCCCTGTGGGCGCAGTCCTCCTGCGGAAACAGCGTTTCCAGCCCCTGCTCCACCAGTGCGCTGTATTGCTTCAAGCGTTCCTGCGGCATGCTCATTCCTCATCTCCCACAAAATCGGCCAGCTCCGGCCCTTCCTCCCGCTGCAGCAGGATCTTCAGCTGCTGCTGGGCCTGCTCCAGCGCCTTTTCACAACCGCCGATGAGACGGGTCCCCTCCTGAAACAGCTTCAGGCTCTCCTCCAGTGGGACCTCCCCTTTTTCCAGCGCGGCCACAATCTCCTCCAGCCGGGCCATGGACTGTTCAAATGTCAGCTTTTTTGCCATGGGTCTTCCTCTCCTTGATCCCTTCTACCCGGCAGGATGCCGTGCCGTCGGAGAAGGTCACATCAAGTACCTCTCCCACCGCCAGCTGTCCCGCCGAGCAGATGACGGTTTTATCCTGCATCGCCACGGCGTAGCCCCGTCCCAGCACCTTCAACGGGCTGAGCGCGTCCAGCTTGGCCGCCGCTCCGGCGAACCGCTGCCGTTTTTCTGTCAAAACAGCCTGTCCGCCGTGCTCCAGACGCTGCCGCAACAGCTCCAGATACAGCGTTTTCTGCTGAAAGTAGGCCTCCGGTCGGGTCATCACCGGGCTGTTTGCCAGCCGCTTCAGCTGCTGTTCCAGTCGGGCCAGCTGCCCTGTCTGAGCCTGCTCCAGCCGAGCCTTCAGCTGATGCAGCTGCGCCAGCTGCGCCGCCTGATCGGGCACAGCCAGTTCGGCTGCGTTGGAGGGCGTTGCCGCCCGTACATCGGCCACAAAATCCGCAATGGTCACATCGGGCTCGTGCCCGACAGCAGAGATCACCGGCGTTTCGCACCGGTAAATGGCCCGGGCCACACACTCCTCGTTAAAGGCCCACAAATCCTCCATAGATCCGCCGCCCCGGCCGGTGATGATCACATCGGCCAGCCGATGACGGTCCACATAATCCAGCATGGCGGCGATCTCCTCTGCCGCGCCCTCGCCCTGTACCAGCACGGGGCATACCACCGCTTCTGCCAGCGGCCAGCGCCGCCGCAGAATACGCACCATGTCCCGCACGGCGGCTCCCGTCGGCGAGGTAACCAGCACCACCCGGCAAGGATAGCGCGGCAGCGGCTTTTTGTGCGCCGGGTCAAACAGTCCCTCCTGATGCAGCCGGGTTTTCAGCTGTTCAAATGCCAGCGCCAGCGCACCCACGCCGTCGGGCTGCATGGCCGTCACATAGATCTGGTACTGTCCGCTCTTCGGGAACAGGCTCACCCGTCCGTAGAGGACGACCTTCATGCCGCTTTCCGGCCGGAAGCGCATTCTGGCCGCATCCGAACGGAACATGACGCAGGAGATCACCGCCCCCTCGTCCTTCAGGGTAAAGTACTGATGGCCGGAGGAATGCGCCTTGTAATTGGAAAGTTCGCCCCGGACACAGACCTGGGACAAGATCTCGTCCCGATCCAGCAGGAGCTTGATATATTGGGTCAGCCGTGTGACCGAAACAGGCTGCATCGCCATTTTTTCACCTCATGGAAGCCAGGACGGCCACGCCGACGGCGTTGTCGCCCCCCAGCCCCTTTTGTGCAAACCACAGATCGGGCTCCCCGGCAAAGACCTGCTGTACCAGCGAGCACACCGAAACGCCGCCAGAGATCAGCACCGGCAATTTTTGCATTTTTCTGACATTGCGTGTGGCCTGTCTGATCGTATGGGCCACCGTTAGCAGGACGAAGCGGCAGACATCCTCCCGGCTTTCGCCCTTTTGCAGACGGGCCTGATACTGATTCTGCACCCCGGAAAGAGAAAAGCTGCCCTCCCGCACCTTCACCCGGAAGAAGTCCTCTGCTGAAGAGCACAGCGCCGCCTGCTCCACATAGGGCCCGGCGGGAAAGGGCATGTCCAGCTCCACCCCCACCCGGTCGATGAGCTGTCCGGCGGAAATATCGCCGGTCCCTCCGATGATCTCAGCTCGAAGGATGCGTTCATCGGAGGGCGACACCCGCAGCAGCTCAGTGGTGCCTCCGGACAGATGCCAGGCCAGAAAGGGCGCCTTCAGCAGCTCCAGCTTGTCCACCGAAAGGGCGGCCGCCGCCAGATGCCCCTGCTGATGAGAAAAAGCATAGGCCGGAACGCCCAGCGCTGCCGCCATACACTGAGCCGCGCACTGCCCCACCAGAAAGCAGGGCATATAGGAATTCTCCAGATCCCGCGGACGGGCAGAATACCCGATGGCACGGATTTGTCCGTTCAGCTCCCGGCAGGCCAGACCGACCTGCTCGGCCAGCTGACGCACATGCTGGAACAGCGCGTCACTCTGCCGCAGGCCCAGACTGCCCAAAGGCACCTCCAGCAGCTTGCCGCAGGCGCAAAAGGAACCGTCCTCCGGACAATAAATCCCGGCGGAGGTTTTGTAATTGCTGGTGTCCAGGCCCAGATAAAGCGATCTCATCGCTGCACTTCGTTTTTCACAAAGGAGCCCATGATACCGTTGATAAAGCCGGCGGCCTCTTCGGAATCATATTGCTTTGCCAGCTCCAGCGCCTCGTTGACCGAAGCTCCCACGGGGATCCCCAGATACAGCACCTCATACATGCACAGGCGCAGGATGCATTTGGAAATGCGGGAGATGCGGGCCACGTTCCAGCCTCTGGCATATCGCTCGATATAATCATCCAGCTCATACAGATGCTCTGTCACGCCGGTGACGGCACGACGGATGTAATCCTTCTGCTCCTCCGGCGGCAGCTCCTGATAAAGTTCATATTCCCCCACAAGGGACTGAAAATTCTCCTCGTTGATCTCCTCCAGCAGCTCGCTTCCGCTCTTTCCGGAATACTCCCCGGCAAAGATCAGATGGAGCACCAGCTCTCTCGCGCCTCGTCTGTTCATAGCAGCCTCCCACTTTATGTTCTGAATTTATATTATACACGATTTCGGGCAAATGAAAAGGCATTTCACGGCCTTTTTTGAAATTTATTCCGCTCGGATGCATAAAAAAGTTCCCTCGCCCGCATCGGGCGGAGGGAACCTGCGGATCCGGGATTTATTTAACGGCCATTCCCGCCACAAAGACATTCACCGAGGCGACCTCGATGCCCACGGCAGCGTCCACTGCCGTCTTGACCGCGTTTTGCACAGCCTTGGCCACCTGTGCAAACACATATCCGGCGGACACCAGGATATGCACCTCCACCGAGCAGATCCCGATCTCGCTGAGGGTGACCTGCACGCCCCGTACCACGGTGGGCGCGGCAGCAGCCAGCGCCGCTACGCCGGAAACCCCCAGCGCTGCCTGGGCAGCGATCTCTGCCAGAGAAACAAAGGAGACCCGGATGAGGCCATCCTCCTCCTGAATATCCAGATATTCTTTTTGTTCGGCCATCTGATCCTCTCCTTTCCGGGAATGTCCTTATTTTACTCCATTTTTCCCGGTTTGACAAGACCCTATTCCTTCTCGATGATCTTGATTCTCTCGGCGGAGGCCTGTGTCTCGCTGAGGACGATATCCCGGATCCGGGCCACATCCCCGTCGGTCAGTCCCTGTTCGGTCTTTGCAACGATCACATTGATCCCGTTGTCATTGACAAAGGCAACGCAGTCCGCATAGCCCTTGGCGATGACCAGGCTCTCGATGCGTGCCTCCGCCACGGCGTTGTTGGCCATCACCTGGATGTCGGTGCTGGCGGCGGTGCGCGCCTCTTCGGTCGCCGTTTCGCTTTCTGCCGTGCGGGTCAGCAGACCGACCGCCTCATCCCGGGCCTGCTGACGGGACAGCCTTGCCTGAGAGAAATACTCCTCCCCCGATGCCGGCTCCGCCGCGAGAGCTTCCTCCGCCTGACCATCCACCAGAATGGACTCTCCCAGCACCTTGCCGTCAGCCTGAGAATCATCGGCCGTGCCGTAGTCCTCCCCTGTTTTGGTATAGTACCAGTTCAGATAGACCGCCACGCACAGCATCAATGCCACCACAGAATAGATCGCGCCTCGTTTTTTCACAGTCACAGCCTCCTATTATGATTTCATTTTGGAAATAACGATCCGATCGGCCGTCAGGCCGGTGAGGGATTGCACCACCTGGGTCACGGCAAGCCGGACGGCAGCGCTTCCCCCACCCTGACAGATCACCACGGCGCCCCGATAATTCGGTGACCAGGTGCGCAGCGGCACCGGCTTCTGTCCGCCGCTTTCCGAAAGCGTCACCAGCTCGTTCTGGCTGGAAATGCTGCCGCCGCTTTCAGTTCGGGTCTCGGTGTCGGTGCTGTCATAGGCGTAATCGGTTTCCTCACCGGATTCCACCGTCAGCAGCACCTTCGCCTTGCCTACGCCCTCCATCTCCTCCAGCAGCGCACACAGCCGCGCCTCCAGCTCCGTTGGTGCTTCGGACGCTGCCGGAGCCGCCACAGGCATCTCCTGCTCGCCCTCCGGCAGGAGCATCAGCGCCACACCGGTCAGGCAGATCAAAAGAAGATATTTATATTTATCGAACCATGCCCGGAAATATGCCGGGATCGCCGGTGTTTTCATGAGGTCGCCTCCGTTTCCTCCAAAATGATGGCTTGTGCGGAAATGCCCAGTTGGGCCGCAAGGCTCTGCCGCAGAGTCGTCCAGGCCGTCCCGTCGCCGCCCCGGCAGACGATGCGGACGCCGACCACGCGCAGCTGACCGTCCGGCTCTGCCGCGCAGGTCACTATGCAGTCACCGGAAAGCCCCGCTTCCGCAAGCTGACGCTCCAGTTCCTGCTCCAGTTCCCGGACAATGCGGGAAAACAGGGCATCCCGCGATTCCTGCTGCGCCGTCTCCACCAGCTGCCGCACCCGCTCCTCGCAGGCCGAAAGCTGCCCCGATGGCAGTTCCACCCGTTCCAGGGCGGTCATCAGCACGATGACCGTCAGGCAGGCGCAGCCAAACCGCAGGATCTCCCGCTGAGGGCCGCTGCCGCCCAGACTCAGCAAGCCGCCGCAGACCAGCCCGGCGGCCACCAGCCGCAGCAGCAGGGCAATCCCGCCGCTCATACGCCGGTTACCGCCATGCTGACCACGATGGTCAGAAACTGCACGGCACAGCAGGCGGTGAGGATCCCCAGCAGCATACCATAGACGCCGCTGAGGGCGTCCAGCAGCGCTTTGACCCCACCCTCCGCAAAGGAGGCGGCGAACACCGAAAGCACCCGAAACACCAGCAAATGACACACCCCCTGTAAAAACGGCGTCAGGCAGATGGCCGCCGCGCCAAGTGCTCCGAATAGTCCGATCCCCGCCCGCAGCACCGACGCGCCGGAGAGCAGTGTCTCGGAAGCACCGGCGATGATCGTCCCCACCAGCGGAACGGCGCTGGTAAAGCTCTGGGCCGTCCGCACTGCTGCCGCGTCCGCGCTGCCGGAAACCAGCCCGGTAAAGGTCAGATATGCAAAATAGGCCGCCAGAAACACCCGGAAAAAGGTGGTCACCGCCCACTTTCCCACCACGGCCGCCTGGCGCAGTGCGCCGTTTTCGGTCAGGATCCCGCCGTAGCTCAGCAAAAGGATCATGGTCACTGCGGGCAAAAACACCGTTTGGGAGAGGGTCAGCACGAGCTGCGAAAACAGCATGGCCGCCCCGGCGGAGGCCACTGCACCGACCGGATGTCCCGCAGCGGCCGATGCTGCCGCAAAAACGCCGATCAGAAGTTCTGTAAAGCTTTCCAGCTTTTCAATTGTCCGACTGCAAAGGCCCACCAGCGTTCCGCTGTCTCCCAAAGCGATGAGCAGAATGGCCGTGGTGCCCGCCAGCTCAGCAGCTTTGCCCGGAAGGCGCAGTCCCGCACCGGCGGCGAAGCTTTGCAGCAGGGAGAGCAGCAGACACACAGCCGCGATCAGAAAGGCGCTCTCCATCGCGCCCTTCAGGCTGCCGCGCAGGATCCGGAGCGCCCCCTGCCACAGCGCCGAAACGCTGCTTTTCACATCGGTGCTGCCAGCCTCCACCTGTGCCAGAAGGTCATATGCCTCCTCCGGCAACGCCTGTTTCAGTTCTTCCGCCCCGGCAACGCCCAGACAGGGAACCGACAGCCACCAGAGCATCGTCAGAAGCACAAGCGCCCGTCTCATGTGCCCAGCGCTCCGATCAGGGCCAGCGCCTGCTCTGCCAACGGGAGAACACAGAGCAGGGCACTCACAGCGCCGCAAAGCTCCAGCTTGGCAGCCACTGCCCGCTCGCCTGCATCCCGGCAAAGTTCGGCGGAAAGGTGGGTGATCTGGGTAATGGCCAGCACCTTCAGAACCGGAAGAAACAGCTGCCCGTCCAGGCCGGCCTCAGCTGGAAACGCAGAGGCCGCCTGCCAGGCAGCCCGCAGCTGGGGCAGCAGCAATCCCAGCAACGCCAGAACGGCAGCCAGACTGACCGCAGTCGCCAGCGCAGGCGTTTTGCCCCGGATCAGCTGCGTACAGGCTACGGCGGTGCCTGCCACCAGCAGCATTCGCAGCAAGCTCTCGCCGCTCACAGGCCAAAGGTCCGCTTGATCAGCTGGAACATGGTGCTGATTTCCTGGATCAGGATCATCATCACCACGATCAGCCCGGCCAGGGTGGTCATCATGGCCTGCTCCTCCCTTCCGGAGCGGATCAAAAGCTGATTCAGTACTGCCACCAGAATTCCGATAGCCGCCACCTTAAAGATCAGATCGACATCCACAGTTTTGCTCATCCTCCCGTCAGCACAGTACCAGCGCCGCCATCAGCCCAAGGGCCAGCGGAACAGCCCGGTAGACGCTTCCCTTTTCCTCCAGCTGCCGCAACAAGGCCCCGCGCCGCGCTTCCAGACGTTCTATGGCCCGGCAGCAGGCCGCGCTCTGGGTGGCGCTGTCATAGCGGCCCAGTACCGTACACAGCTCCTCCAGGATCCGCGTGGTTTCCCGCTCCGGCTGGAGTTTCTGCGCCCGGAGGGCCTCGGCCGCCGTTTGACCGGCCCGAAGACGCTTTTCCATTGCCGACAGCGGCAGCCGTTGCCAGCAACCCCCGTTTTGCAGGATATCCGGCAGCGGGGTGCCCCGCTGCAGCAGCTCATCACGCAGATAGCGGAGAAAGGCCGCCAGCTCCTCCAGCAGCGCCACTTCCCGACGGAGCTCCGCGATCTTTCCAAAGCCGACTGCCGCGCCGGCTCCCAGTAGCAGCAGCGCCCCCAGCCATTTCATGACAGAGGCTCCACCCGCCAGCTGCGAAGCGTGCCCTTTTGCTCCAGCAGCACCACCTGGCGAAACAAACCGGCCTCCAGCAGACGGCGATAGGCGGGACGCCGCCCCAGATCGTCCGCCGTCTGACCATGGGCAGTGGCCAGCAGGCCGCAGCCGCAGCCGGCACATTCCAGCAGGGCCTCGCAGTCGGCCTCCCGTGTGATCTCATCGGTGGCCAGCACCTGCGGCGACATGGCCCGCAGCAGCATGGGGATAGTCTCGCTTTTACTTCCGCCTGAAAGCACATCGCACTGGCCGATGCGAAAGCGGGGCTGTCCACCGGCACAGGCGGCGATCTCATACCGCTCGTCCGCTACCGCAACGCGCATCCGCAGGGAAATGCGGCGACACAGCTCCCGCAGCAGAGTGGTTTTGCCCGCGCCGGGCGGCGCAAGGATCAGCGTGCTGCAAAAGCCCTGCTCGTCCCACAGAGGGATCTCCCTTCCAAAGCCGCTGACCTGCCGCGCCACGCGGATATTGACCGAGGACAGTCCCCGCAAAAGGCGGCTCTCCCCTTCCGGCGCCTGGCCGCACAGTCCCAGCCGATGTCCGTGCCGGGTGGTCAGATAGCCGTGCCACAGCTGCTCCAGATAGCTATGTACCGAGCATTCGGTGGCCTTTGCCAGCAGCTGATCCAGCTCCTCGGCAGTGGGAAGCACCGTGCCGCCCTCCAGCAGGAGAGTCTCTCCGGCGACTGTGGCCGCCAGCGGTCTGCCCAGCCGCACCCGCAGCTCCTCGCAATTCTGTCGTTGCTCCTCATCCAGCGAATAGGCCGCGCGCCACAGCCGTTCCGGCAAAAGCTGCGCCGCCGTATGAAAGCTTTTCAGATAATCCAACTCCGGCATGTCCATCCCTCCTGCAAAAGGATATGTGCCTGCTCCTGTATTCAGAACCGAAAGCATAACAAAAGCCCGGAAGCAAAACCTGCCTGAGGTTTGCTTCCGGGTGTTGGAAAAAGTCTTTTGTCTGACGATATTCGTGACTCAGCCGAGGATATCCGAGAGATTGCTCTGGATCTTCCGCGCCACATCGGGATTGTTCATAGTATATACATGGACATTTTTGATGCCATTGGCATACAGGTCAATGATCTGGTCGGTGGCATAGGCAATACCTGCCTGCTTCATGGCAGCGGGAGAGGAGCCGAATCGATCCAGCAGGCTCTTGAACCGCTGCGGCACATAGCAGCCGGACATCTGGATGGAACGCTTCATCTGGTTGGCGTTGGTAATGGGCATAACACCGGGGATGACCGGCACTGTGACCCCCTGCTCCCGCAGCTTGTACAGGAAATTGTACAGCAGATTGTTGTCAAAGAACATCTGGGTGGTCAAAAACGAGCATCCGGCCTCTACCTTTTCCTTCAGGTGGCGGATATCCTCGGCCTGACAGGTGCTCTCCGGATGGACCTCCGGGTAGCAGGCACCGCCGATGCAGAAGTCCTCGTCGCTTTCTTTCAGCTCCCGGATCAGCTCCACCGCGTGCTGATACGGCCAGTTGCTGCGGTCACTGCCCATCAGCTCCGGCGTCAAATCTCCGCGCAGGGCCATCACATTCTGGATTCCGGCGGCCTTCATATCGGCGATGCGCGCCTTGACGGTCTCTTTGGTGGAGGAGACGCAGGTCAGATGCGCCAGGGTGGGAACGCCATATTGCGCCTTGATATTCCGGGCGATTTCCAGAGTGTAGCGGCTGGTGCCGCCGCCTGCCCCATAGGTCACGCTCATAAAAGAGGGCTTCAGCCGGGCGATCTCCTCAGTGGCAGTTTTGACGGAGTCGAACTTGCTGTCGGTTTTGGGCGGGAATACCTCAAAGGACAGCCGCAGGCCCTCCCGCTGAAATAATTCGGAAAGCTTCATAATAAATCCTCTAATTCTTGAAAAACTTTATCGTAATACTATCATAAATCACTTGCTCTGATTTGTCAAAGGGTTCTGCTCGTTTTCGGCAGATTTACGAAGGAAATTCCAACATTTTGCAACTTTCAAAAAGTGCTTGACTTTTGCGAGCAACTGCGCTATGATATACAGGCAGTCGCGGATGTGGCGGAATTGGCAGACGCGCATGGTTCAGGTCCATGTGAAAGCAATTTCATGGGGGTTCAAGTCCCTTCATCCGCACCATAACGAGTGTTCTTACAGTATTTGAAAGGCTGTTGAGAACACTCGTTTTTGTTATGCAAAGGCATAACAAATACTATGACGCCAGTCCAAAATAAGGAAAGAGCAAGCTGCCGCCGCTGTTCGAAAGGACAGCGGCGGCTTGTCGTAGGCACGAGCCGAAGGGCTTGTCCGGCGGGCATTCAGCGCTCGCCGCCGGACTTTCCGCTCAGCAGATCTCCCACCGTACTGCCCCTTTGTGCGCGGACACGATATTGCTGCACGATCTGACAGATCTCTGCATGGGTTTGCTGTATCTCCTGCAAAAACGCATTTGCCGGGACGCGGGTAGCCCCGTGCCCCAGAATGATCAGCTGCTCCATCCCGTCGGAGGTTGCGACCCTCACACGATAACGCTTTTGCATGCTGTAGGTTGCCTTTTCAATGTAAGCATCAGCAGTTTCCGCTTCTTTTGTATATACGATGTGAATGTTTTTATACCGCTCCACAGCGCCGGGATTGCCCTTTACCTTGTAAGCATCGAATACCAGAATCACGCCGCATTTCCGGAAGCCCTGATAATTGCTCAGGATATCTGCCAGCGACTGCCGCGCCGCAGCCAGACTTTCCGCTGCCAGCGCCTTGAGCTCGTCCCAGGCGAAAATGATGTTGTAGCCGTCCACCAACAAGTATTCCGGCAGCGGTGCCGCCGCAGGTTTGGCAGGCCTGTGCTCCTCTGCCTGTACCTTAGCCGTCCGCGGCACAAACTCGCGGCGCTTGACTGCGCCATAGGTTCGTTCATAAATTGCCTGCAGCTCCCGATCCTCCTCCAGAGTCCCCCGATATGCCGTCCGGGAAGCTGCTCCGGCAGCCGGTGCAGGCGCTGGGGCCGGTTCCTGCGGCTGGTCTGAGAACATCCTTTCCAGGTGCATATGCTGCTCCACCTGATCCCATGGCACCACGACGCCTGCGCCGTGACTGCAAAAAACCGAATCCGCCGTGTTTTCCAGATCGGCATCCGGCTGATAGCCCAAAGCGGCCACCACTGCCTCCTGCTGCGCACATACCTCATATCCTCTTGTACGGCAGGACAGACGGCCCCGTCCGCGGGTATACGCCGCCAGCTCTCTGGAATAATCCCGCATGGCCGCCACCGGAGCCCAGCCATTCAGACACATCAGTTCTCCCGCCTGTACAGGCGCTTCACAGTCGCCGTGCATCTGACGGATATCGGTCATGGCGCGTCCTACGCATTCGCCGGGCAGCTCCATGGTAAAATCATAGCAGGGCTCCAGCAGGATGCTGGTCGCCTTGCGCAAACCCTGCCGCACGGCCCGATAGGTCGCCTGGCGGAAATCCCCGCCCTCGGTATGCTTGACATCGGCCCTTCCGCCCAGAATGGAGATCCTGACATCAGTGATCGGGGAGCCGGTCAGCACGCCCAGATGCTGCTTTTCCTGCAAATGCGTCAGGATCAGCCGCTGCCAGTTCAGATCCAGCCGGTCTGTGCTACAAAGGGAATCGAGCACCACACCGCTGCCACGTGGACCCGGCTCCAGCAGCAGGTGTACCTCGGCATAATGCCGCAGCGGCTCGAAATGTCCGACGCCCTCTACCGGCCCGGCAATGGTCTCCTGATACACCACCTGCCCCGGGCCAAAGGTGACCTCCAGCCCAAATCGATCCCGGATCACACGCTGGAGGATCTCCAGCTGGATCTCCCCCATCAGGCGCACATGCAGCTCCCTCAGCCGCTCGTCCCACAGCAGATGCAGTTGTGGATCCTCCTCCTCCAGCTGACGCAGCTTGCGCAGTGTCTCCGGCAGATTGCAGCCCTGCGGAAGCAGCATCCGGTAGGTCAGGACCGGCTCCAGCAGCGGCGTCTGCGTCAGCGCATCGCCGCCAAGTCCCTGTCCGGGAAAGGTATGCTCCAGACCGGTGACCGCGCAAACCTCCCCTGCTGCCACGCAGTCGGTCAACCGGTAGCGCTCTCCCGAATAAATACGCAGCTGGTCAGCCTTTTCCTCCCAGGGGCCATCACTTCCCTGTCCGGAGAGCAGCGTTTTCACCCGCAGCTCCCCGCCGGTGACCTTCAGATAGGTCAGCCGCACCCCCTGTGCGTCCCGGGCGATCTTATAGACCCGAGCGCCAAACGCCTCCGGATACCGGGGTGCAAGTGTGTACTGAGCCAAATCGGTCAACAGCTGATCCACGCCCTCCAGCCGCAGTGCCGCGCCAAACCGGCAGGGAAAGACCTTCCGTCCCCCAACCGCCCGGGCCACAGCAGCCGTTTCCAGCTGTCCTTCCTCCAGATAAGTATCCAGCAGCCGCTCGTCGCAGAGCGACAGCGCCTCGTTCCGCACAGACTCCGGCGCGTCCATGTCCACGCAGTGGTCAGAGAGCCGTTGATGCAGCTGCGCCAGCAGCGTTTCCCGGTCCGCGCCGGGCAGATCCATTTTGTTGATAAACAGAAAGGTCGGGATCTCATAACGCCGCAGCAGACGCCACACCGTTTCGGTGTGAGCCTGTACGCCGTCTGTTCCGGAGATCACCAGGATGGCATAATCCAGAATACTCAGCGTCCGCTCCATTTCGGCGGAAAAATCCACATGGCCGGGGGTATCCACCAGCGTCAGCTCCAGTTCCAGCTCTGGCACATGAATGACGGCCTGCTTGGAAAAGATCGTGATCCCCCGCTCCCGTTCCAGCGTGTTATGATCCAAAAAGGCATCCTCGTGATCCACACGACCTAAACGACTGATGCTTCCGCCACGATACAGCAACGCTTCTGACAGGGTTGTCTTCCCCGCATCCACATGGGCCAGAATGCCGACCACAAGCTTTTTCATAGGCACCGTCCGATCACCCTGCGCTCATTTCTGGAGAATGTCCAGGAACTGGCAGGAGAGTGCTTCGCCATACTCGCTGATCTCATAGACCTCCACATGGCCGATCTCTCCGGCCTGCTCACCAAAGATGCTTTGTACCGCTGCATCGTATTCCTGACGCAGCCGCGCAAGCCGCCGCTCATGCTGCTCGCGAAGGCGTGCCACCTGCTTCTCCCGGGGCCACCGGCACTTTTCCAGTTCATCCGGCCAGTACATCCAGTCAAAATACTGACTCTCGTGGCAGGCAGCATGACGGACGATGTTCTCCAGCTCATCATCCACGGGAACCACTACCTCTCCCTGGAAGGGATAGGGACGGCGGAAATCATCGTGCCAGTACAGTACCACCGGCATATGCTGCATACAGGGGGTATCCGGGCAGATGCAGGGCACCGTCAGCAGATAGGCTGCATCCTGCACCAGCTGCGCGGTGCTTCTGTGATCCGCATGGTAATCCTGAAGCCGGTTGGTCAGTATTAGATCGGGCTGAAAACGGCGGATGTAGCGGATCAGCTCTTCGCGGACAGGCAGCGTGGCCTCCAGACGGCCATCGGGATGCTCCAGCACATCATAACGGCCATCCAGCAGCGCGCCGCTGCGGGCGGCTTCGGCCCGACGCATCAGCTTCAGCTCCTGCCCGCCAAGCTCCTGCCGATAAGCACCGGCGCTGCCATCGGTGACCGACAGCAGCCGCACCTCCCAGCCCTTCCGGTGCAGACGGGTCAGCAGTCCGGCCGCACTGGTATCCGCGTCATCCGGATGGGCGCCAATGCTCAAAACGCGCAAATTCCGTTCGCTCATAACTATTCGCTCCTTCGCAGTTCAGTTTTCATGCCGGGGTTCCTGTCCTGCCAGCATGGCATCAAAGGTATCTTCATCCAAAACGGGGATCCCAAGGCTCCGGGCCTTGTCCAGTTTGGAGCCGGCCTCCGCCCCCGCCAGAACGAAGGAGGTCTTTTTGGACACCGAGCCGGAGACCTTTCCGCCGTTGCGCACGATGCGCCCGGTGGCCTCCGCCCGGGTGTAGCGGCTCAGCGTGCCGGTGAGCACAAAGGTTTTGCCTTCCAGCAGGCGGCTTTCCCGCTCGTCCGGCTGCGTCATATTGACGCCGACCTCCCGCAGACAACCGATCAGATGTCCTCCCTGCGGGCTGTGCAGCCAATGATACAGGTTTTCTGCAGTGATCCGGCCCACATCAAACACCTGGGTCAGCTGCTCCACATCGGCTGCCAGCAGAAGTTCCATATCGGGATACTGTCCGGCCAGCGTCTGGGCCGCCTTTTGCCCCACCTGGCGAATGCCAAAGGCAAACAGCAGGCGGGAAAGGGGCTGCTGCTTGCTTTTTTCGATGGCATTCAGCAGGTTCTGCGCCGAGCGCTCCCCCATCCGCTCCAGCATGGCCACATCCGACAGCCGCAGATGATACAGGTCAGCGGGCGAAGACACCAGCTTTTCCTCCACCAGCGTCTGCACCAGTGCCGGGCCCAGTCCTTCGATATCCATGGCGTCCCGGCTGGCAAAATGGGTGATGCTGCGCAGCAGCTGTGCAGGACACTCCGCACCGGTACAGCGGAAGGCCGCCTCGCCCTCCTCCTGCACCACCGGCGCACCGCATACCGGGCAGAACTCCGGCATCCGGAAGGGCTCGGCATCCGGGGGCCTGCGGCTGTGATCCACCCCCAGCACCTCCGGGATGATATCCCCGGCCTTGCGCACCAGAATGGTATCCCCTACGCGGATATCCCGCTGCCGGATGAAATCCAGATTGTGCAGGGTCGCACGGCTGACGCTGGTGCCGGCCAGGCGCACCGTCTCAAACACCGCATTGGGGGTCAGCACCCCGGTACGGCCTACCTGGATGGCGATGTCCAGCAGCCGGGCGTTTTTTTCCTCCGGCGGAAACTTATAGGCGACGGCCCAGCGGGGTACCTTTGCGGTAGAGCCCAGCTCCTGCCGCTGTGCCAGATCGTTGACCTTGATCACAATGCCGTCGATGCCGTAGGGCAGGCTCTCGCGGCTGTCCCCCATCTGTCGGATGAAGTCGAAAATGGCCTCCACATTCCGCGTAATGATATACGGCTCTATCACTTTACAGCCAAGCCTTTTCAAGTATTCCAGCGATTCCGCGTGGGTGCGGAAGCCTGCCTCCGATGCATTCTGCACATTAAAGCAGAAAATGCTCAGACGCCGCTGCGCACAGATGCTGCTGTCCAGTTGCCGCAGAGAACCGGCGGCAGCGTTGCGCGGGTTGGCAAACAGCTGTTCTTCTGCGGCCTCCCGCCGGGCGTTGAGCCGTTCAAAGACCCGATTTGGCATATAAACCTCGCCCCGGATCCACAAATGTGGAAGCTCGGTCTGCACCACCACAGGCACATCCAGAATGGTGCGGATGTTTTCGGTCACATTCTCACCCACCCGGCCATCGCCGCGGGTAGCGCCCAGAACGAGCTGCCCGTTTTCGTATTCCAGGCAGACCGACAGGCCGTCGATCTTCAGCTCCACCGTATATTCTACATCGGGAAACCGCGCTTTCATGCGTGCATCGAACTCCCGCACCTCGTCAAAGGAAAACACATCCTGCAGGCTTTCCATAGGATAGGGATGCTGCACCTCCTGAAAGCCCTCCAGCACCGCGCCGATGACCCGCCTGGTGGGCGAATCCGGCCGTGCAAACTGCGGATACTCCGCTTCCAGCTGCCGCAGGCGCACCTGCAGCCGGTCATATTCAAAATCCGAGATCTCCGGTGCGTCCTCGTTGTAATAGCGCCGGGCATAATAGAGCAGCTGTTCGGTCAGCTGCTGCATTTCTGTTTGGATGTCCTGCATGGCGGAAGGCTCCTTCTCTGTTGAGTAATGCGATTATACCACGATTTTGCCCGGCGGGCAACCGTTTTAGCCGCCGTAAACAAACGGAATATCGCCTGTGAGCAGAGTTTCCTCCAGGATCACTGGCTGCACGCAGCGGACCTGCCGCGTTCCGCTGGGCAACAGCACCGTCATATCCACCGAAAGCTCCATAACGACCTGATACAGCACCTGATTGACGCCGGCCTCCTCCAGCGTGCTGCCGATGGTGATCCGTGCCGCGCCCACCGGCACAAAGCGAATGGATACCTGCGGCCCCCGCTCCATCAGCAAAACGCTTTCCAGTATGGTTCCCAGCGGTACCTGATACAGCTGCTCGCCGAGGCCGTTCAGTTCTTGCGTCAAGCGGCTGCCGACTGCGGCCTGGTAGCTTCTCAGCGCCTCTCCATTCATTTGCAAGATCACTTTTCCATCAACGGTTGTAAAGTCAGAAAGCTTTTCACTTGTTTTTTCATGTGCAGCAGCATCCAGCAGCAGCTGTGTTACCAGATTCCGGCAGCGATTTTCTCCGTATATGCCGATCAGCCGCCTCAGATGACGGTAGCCGCTGTATGCCGACAGCAAGACCGCTGCGATCACTGCCAAAAGCAGCAGGCGTCCGGCGGAAAACCTCCGCTTTCTGGGCCATCTTTTCCGTTTCATCCCATCACCTCACGCTATTCTATGCATATGCGTCCCTTTGTTGAAGCTGGGGACTGGCAATGGACGCGCCGCCGCCGCATATGGTTGTTCAAATCAATTAGGAGGTCTTGCCCATGCTATCCGCCGTATTTTTTGCCGAAGCATTTTTCTGGATGCTTCGGGTCTCGCCGGTTTCCGGCTCCTTTCCCCAACCGCTTTCCGCCGCGCAGGAGCGCAGGATGCTGGAAGCCAAGCAAGCGGGCGATCCGGCCGCCAGGGATGCACTCATCGAGCATAATCTGAGGCTGGTGGCCCATGTCGTGAA
>CAZYAD010000017.1:0-27006 GCA_964646225.1 uncultured Oscillospiraceae bacterium | reverse complement strand
GTCGCCGTCCAGCGCCCGCTTGTGATCCATGGAGGACACCATGGGCACCACGGTCTCGCCGTCGGTAAAGGACAGCACCGACACCTCCGGCCCGGTGAGGAACTCCTCGATAATCACCCGGCTGCCGCTTTCACCAAAGACCCGGTCCTCCAGCATGGAGCGCAGGGCGGTGCGGGCCTCCTCACGGGTCTGGGCGATGATGACGCCCTTGCCCAGCGCCAGCCCGTCGGCCTTGATGACGGTGGGGATGGGGGCATCCTCCATGTAATCCAGCGCCTCCCGCAGGTCGGAAAAGACGGCATAGGCGGCGGTGGGGATGTGATATTTCTGCATCAGCCGCTTGGCGAAGACCTTGCTGCCCTCGATGATGGCGGCGTTTTTTCTGGGGCCGAACACCGGAATGCCCAGCGCCTCCAGCGCGTCGGCACAGCCCAGCACCAGCGGGTCATCCGGGGCCACTACGGCGAAGTCAATGGCATGGGTGCGGGCAAATTCGGTAATCCCCGCCACATCGGTGGCGGCAATGGGGACGCACTGGGCGTCACGGGCGATGCCGCCGTTGCCGGGCAGGGCGTAGATGGTGGTCACGGCGGGGTTCTTTTTCAGGCTTTGGATAATGGCGTGTTCGCGGCCGCCGCCGCCCACAACCAGTAAGTTCATAGAACAACCTTCTCTCTTTTTCGTCGTATAGACAGGGGAAAAGGGCCGATGGTGCCATCGGCCCTGTGGGCGTATCAGTGATGGAACAGCCGCGCGCCGGTAAAGCACATGGCGATATCGTATTTATCCGCCGTCTCAATGACATGATCGTCCCGCACCGAGCCGCCGGGCTGCGCGATGTAGCACACGCCGGACTTGCGGGCACGCTCCACATTATCACCGAAGGGGAAGAAGGCGTCCGAGCCCAGGGAAACGCCGGTTTGGGTAGCCAGCCAGGCCTTTTTCTCCTCGCGGGTCAGGGCCTCGGGCTTTTCGGTAAAGTACAGCTGCCAGGTGCCCTCCGCCAGGATGTCCTCGTACTCATCGGAGATGTAGATGTCAATGGCGTTGTCCCGGTCGGGACGCTTGATGCCGGGGACAAAGGGCAGGGCCAGCACCTTGGGGCACTGCCGCAGGTACCAGTTATCGGCCTTGCTGCCCGCCAGGCGGGTGCAGTGGATACGGCTCTGCTGACCGGCGCCCACGCCGATGGCCTGGCCATCCTTGACATAGCACACAGAGTTGGACTGGGTGTATTTCAGGGTGATGAGGGCCACGATCAGGTCGATCTGGGCGCTTTCGGGCAGCTCCCGGTTGCGGGTCACCAGATTGGTGAGCATCTCCCGGTCGATCTTCAGTTCGTTACGGCCCTGCTCAAAGGTGACGCCGAACACATCCTTGTGCTCTACCGGGGCGGGGACATAATCGGGGTCGATCTTCACCACATTGTACTTGCCGCCCTTTTTGGCGGACAGGATCTCCAGCGCCTCGGGGGTGTAATCAGGGGCGATGACGCCGTCGGACACCTCGCTTTTGAGATAGCGGGCAGTGGCGGCGTCGCAGGTGTCGGACAGAGCCGCCCAGTCGCCAAAGGAGCACAGCCGGTCAGCGCCCCGGGCGCGGATATAGGCGCAGGCAATGGGAGAAAGCTCGGCCTCGGGCTTGACGAAATAGATCCTGCGGTCAATATCGCTGAGGGGCAGGCCCACGGCGGCACCGGCGGGGGAAACATGCTTGAAGGAGGCGGCTGCGGGCAGACCGGTGGCTTCCTTCAGCTCCTTCACCAGCTGCCAGGAGTTCAGGGCGTCCAGAAAATTGATGTAGCCGGGCTTGCCGCACAGCACCTGCAGCGGCAGCTGGCCTTCCTTCATAAAGATGCGGGAGGGCTTCTGGTTGGGATTGCAACCGTATTTCAGTTCCAGCTCGTTCATGATTCAAACCTCCTGATGCGGTGGCTTCCTTCAGCTCCTTCACCAGCTGCCAGGAGTTCAGGGCGTCCAGAAAATTGATGTAGCCGGGCTTGCCGCACAGCACCTGCAGCGGCAGCTGGCCTTCCTTCATAAAGATGCGGGAGGGCTTCTGGTTGGGATTGCAACCGTATTTCAGTTCCAGCTCGTTCATGATTCAAACCTCCTGATGCTTGTTGATGATGACCACCTGATCCTCCACCCGGACATACAGCGAGACCCGGTTGTCGGCGTTCAGGGCGTTCCAGATGGCGTCGGCATATTCCTGCGCAGTGAGCTGAAGCAGCTCCATCTGCACCGGCTCGCCGTGGAAAGAGGGCAGAGGAGCGCCGTAGCCCTCATAGGTGCTGATAAAGCGGCCGGTGCCGCAGCGGGGGGCAAACTCAAAGAAGTTGCGGGTGCAGGCAGCGCCCTCCGGGTCGGCGGCCTTCAGGATGGACAGCTGATAGCTGCCGTCCCGGTAGCGCACGCCGGAGACGCGGGGCGTCCAGTTGGGGCCGTCGGGCTCAAACTGCCGGGTGCGCAAAGCGACGCAGGCGGACTGCCCCTGCTCCAGATAATCCCGCAGGGTATCGGTCTGGTCGCCGTTGGTGACCACAAAGGTGTCCCCCACCTGACGGACGGGATGGTAGATAATCAGCGAGGGATCCACCATCTTGCTCTCGTCAAAGGCGCGGGTGCGGATGCCGTCGCCGGTCTCCTCAAAGATCCGGTTGCGGCTGTTTTCGCTGCGGCCCATGATAAAATAGGCGCACAGACGCTGGCCCTGGGGCAGATTTCCCAGCAGGATGCCCCGGCCGGGGTAGGGGCGCTCCCGCAGATACTTGAACAGATCAGCCATTGTTTCTCTCCTCCAACATATGATGTGCCACCATCTGGGCGGCCTGGGGCAAAAGCTTCCACTCGGCCTGCTCCATGACTCGCCGCTGCAGAGTCTCCGGCGTGTCGCCGGGGAGGACCTCCACCGCCCGCTGCAGCAGGATCCGGCCGCCGTCCGGGATCTCGTTCACCAGATGCACGGTAGCTCCGGTGACCTTGACCCCGTAGTCCAGTACGGCCTTATGGACCTTCAGGCCGTAAAAGCCCTTTCCGCAGAAGGAGGGGATGAGGGAAGGATGAACATTGATGATGCGATCCCGCCAGCGGCGGGTAAAATCAGCGCTGAGAATGGACAGGAACCCGGCCAGCACGATGAGCCGGATGCCATGGGCCTCCAGGGCGGCCGAGAGGGCCTGCTCAAAGCCCTCCTGGGTGCCGCCGCTGGCCTTTTTGGTGATGGTCAGGGCGGGGATCCCGGCCTGACGCGCCCGCTCCAGGGCAAAAGCACCGCTTTTGTTGGAGATCACCAGCGCCAGACGGCAGTCGGGCAGCTCGCCGCGGGCCTGGGCGTCGATGAGGGCCTGTAAATTGGTGCCGCCGCCCGAGACCAGCACCGCTACGGAAATTTTGTCAGCCATAAAGACCTCCTTATTGCTTCCGGCCCACGCTGTCCAGCAGCGGGAACAGCATTCCGCCGACGGCGTTGCCCAGAATCACCAGACAAAGATATCCGGCCGAGGCGAGACTCAGCATCCGGGCCGCGCCGAAATAAAACAGATTGGCGATGGAGTGCTCAAAGCCCGCCAGAATAAACACCGGGACACAGAACACGATGCCGGCGATGGTGTTTTTCTCCCGGAAAATACTCACCGCCATGTACATCAGCACGCCGCACAGCACCGATCGCACCAGCGTGCTCAGAACGGTCTGCTCCAGCTTGGCGGAGCAGATGGAGGCGGCAGTCGCCCCCAGCGCGGGCATGGCCGCCGCAATCAGCAGCCCCACGCCCACACAGGCCACGGCGTTGCCAAGCAGACTGCTTAGCACTACCCGGAGATTGCTTCCGCTGTGGTCGGCCACCAGATAGCCAACCTTGCCGGTGAACAGGGCATAGCCCTTGAAGCAGATGCACAGCAGCGCCACGGCGAACAGAATGGCGCCCAGCCATTTCATGCCCTCTCCGGCACAGGCCAGAAAGACGCAGCCGCCGATGGAGATCAGGAGCCCGGCGGAGAGCCCGTCGGTCAGCCGCCGGATCACAGCAGCTCCACCTTTTCGTCACCGGCAACGATGTCGCCGATGACATAAGCGTCCTCGCCGTGCGCTCTGAGGAGCTCCAGCGCCTGCTCCACCTGTCCGGCAGGCACCACCACCGTCATGCCGACGCCCATGTTGTAGGTGTTGTACATATCCCGCTCGGGGATGGCCCCCTCCTTTTGCAGCAGGGAGAAGATGGGCAGCACCCGCACATTCCGCTTTTCGATGCGGGCGCACAGGCCGTCGGGGATGGAACGGGGAATGTTTTCATAGAAGCCGCCGCCGGTGATGTGGGCAATGCCCTTCACATCCACCTGCTCCAGCAGCGCCAGAATGGACTTGACATAAATGCGGGTGGGTACCAGCAGCGCCTCGGCCACGCTCCTGCCACCCAGCTCCTCCCGGGGCTGATAGAGGGAGGCGGGGTTTTCATCGATGCGAAACACCTTGCGGCACAGGGAGAAGCCGTTGGAGTGGATGCCGGTGGAGGCCAGGGCGATGACCTTGTCTCCAGCCTGCATCCGGGTGTTGTTCAGGATCTTCTTCTTGTCCACCAGACCCACGGCAAAGCCCGCCAGGTCGTAGTCCTCCGGGGGCATCAGACCGGGGTGCTCGGCAGTTTCGCCGCCGATGAGGGCGCAGCCCGACTGGACGCAGCCCTCGGCCACGCCGCTGACGATCTGGGCCACCTTTTCGGGAATGTTCTTGCCAATGGCGATATAGTCCAGGAAAAACAGGGGCCTGGCGCCGCAGCAGATGATATCGTTGACGCACATGGCCACGGCATCGATGCCGATGGTGTCGTGCTTGTCCATCAGAATGGCCAGCTTGACCTTAGTGCCGCAGCCGTCGGTGCCGGATACCAGCACGGGCTCTTCCATCCCGGAAAGATCAGGGGCAAACAGACCGCCGAAGCCGCCTACATCCGAGCAGACGCCGGGGATCATGGTACGGGCCACAAAGGGCTTCATCAGCTGAACGCCCTTGTACCCTGCGGTGATGTCTACGCCGGCCTTGGCGTAGCTTTCGGACTGGGAAAGACTCATGTTCGGTTCCTCCATTTAATTACAGTTTCGGGATCGGCGTCGGCGGCTCAGCCCTTGCCGTTCCAGCAATAGGTACACAGCTTGCAGGGATCCAGACCGATGGCCTGGATGGTGCCCTCCAGGGTCTGGAACTCCAGCGAGGAGAAGTGGAACTTGTCGGCGATGGCCTGACGCATGGCCCGGCCGCGCTCGGTGCCGCCGTCGGCATATTCCTCCAGATGCTTCAGGCCCTCCTCGCCCTCCAGCTCCATGATGGTGCGGCGGGAGATCAGCTCCATATCGCTGACCGAGCGGGAAAAGTTCAGGTATTTGCAGCCGTACATAATGGGCGGGCAGGCCGAACGCATATGCACCGACTTGGCTCCGTTGCTGTAGAGGAAGTCCACCGTTTCCTGCAGCTGGGTGCCGCGGACGATGGAGTCATCCACAAAGAGAAGGTCCTTGTCCTGGATCAGGTCATGTACGGCGATCTGCTTCATCTTGGCGACCTTCTGCCGGTCGGCCTGATTGGCCGGGGTGAAGGAGCGGGACCAGGTGGGGGTGTATTTGATATAGGGTCTGGCAAAGGGGATGTGGCTGTTGTTGGCATAGCCGATGGCGTGAGGCGTGCCGGAATCGGGGACACCGCTGACATAGTCCACATTGTCGGAAAAGCCCCGGGCCTTGTCGTTGTCCGCCAGGATCTCGCCGTTGCGGCAGCGCATGACCTCCACATTCACCCCCTCATAGGTGGCGGTGGGGTAGCCGAAATAGGTCCAGAGGAAGGCGCAGATCTTCATTTCCTCCCCCGGCGGCTTCAGTTGGGTGATGCCCTCGGTGGTGATCTCCACGATCTCTCCCGGTCCCAGCTCCCGGCACAGCTCATAGCCCTGCTTCTGGTAGGCAAAGGATTCAAAAGAGACACAGTAGCGCTCCTCGCCCCGGGCCACCAGCACGGGGATGCGCCCAAGCCGGTCGCGGGCGGCGATCAGGCTGCCGTTTTCCCGCAGAATGAGCACCGAGCAGGTGCCCTCGATGGCCCGCTGGGCAAAGGCGATGCCCTCGGCAAAGGAGCTCTTCTGGTTGATCATGGCGGCCACCAGCTCGGTGGTGTTGACCTTGCCGCCGGTCATGGCGTCAAAGTGTCCGCCGCTGAAGGTCAGATACTGCTGGATCAACTGCTCCTGATTGTTGATGATGCCGATGATGGAAATGGCATAGGTGCCCAGATTGGAGCGGATCAGCAGGGGCTGGGGGTCGGTGTCGCTGATGCAGCCAATGGCCGAGGTGCCCTCCATATCGTGGAATACATGTTCGAACTTGGTGCGGAAGGGTGCGTTCTCGATGTTGTGGATCTCCCGCTGGAGGCCGATGCGGGGACTGTAAGCCGCCATGCCGCCCCGGCGGGTGCCCAGGTGAGAATGATAGTCAGTGCCGAAAAAGGTATCTGAGATCGCGTCGTGCTTGCTGACGACGCCGAAAAAGCCGCCCATAGGTTACCTCCAATTATTTGGTGCTGTATTGTGCGGAAATTTTTTCGTCCTTGGCCAGGACCTTGTCCGAGGCCTCCTTGCGGTAGCTCTCCAGCCGGGAGGCCAGCTCCGGGTCGGACACGGCCAGAATCTGCACGGCCAGCAGGGCGGCGTTTACCGCGCCGTCAATGGCAACGGTGGCCACCGGCATCCCGGAGGGCATCTGAACGGTGGACAGCAGGGCGTCCAGCCCGTCCAGCGTGCTGGACTTGACGGGGATGCCGATGACCGGCAGGGTGGTGCCGGCAGCCATGGCTCCGGCCAGATGGGCGGCCTTGCCCGCTGCGGCGATGATAGCGCCGAAGCCCTTTTCCCGGGCCTCCCGGGCAAACTGCGCAGCCTCCAGCGGCGTGCGGTGGGCCGAAAGCACCCGAACCTCGGCGGGCACGCCGAACTGCGCCAGCGTTTTGATGGCTCCCTCCAGCACGGGGAGATCGCTGTCGCTGCCCATGATGATGGCGATTTTTTTCATGGTATCCTCCTGAAAATGTGTCTATGAAGATTGACAAAAAGGTAACGAAAAACAAAAAAGGACAGTCCTACCTCGTGCAAACGATCAGGACTGCCCAGACGGACGGCAAAAGTCGCGTCACTCCTGATCCCCCGTGGTAATCCACTCTTTCCGTCAGTAGCAGAAGTGATTTTATTTCCATCCTTATCATAGCATGAGCGGCGGCAAAAAACAAGACACCATGTTTCACAAAACCAAAAAATCCACGGGAGAAAACAAGGGACTTTACAGGAAGAAATGACCAAGAGCCGGAAAACTGGCAACGCAAAAGCCCGGCAGCAGACTGCCGGGCTTTTGCGGAAAATGAGGGGAGAAATGAGTGACTCTCGCCGCCGGGAAGCGACGGGAGACATGGAACAAGAAGATGTCTTGTTCTTCTGCGAAATCATCATACCGCATTTTCGCCGGGAATTGGTGAACGAAGCGTGTACGAAATGAAAATTTTTCGGTAAAAGGGCTGGAAAGCACGGGAAAAGAAGCCGGGAAACGGCAGGACTTTTGATCGGTCAAAAGCGCCCGCCCGGCGAGGAGTGAGAAGAAAAAGACGGGAGCCGCACAGCCGGGGAAAAGGAGGTGCGGAGAATGAAAAAAAGTCTACTCCGCCGGAGACATCACTTTTGGATCAGCTGCCGGCAGGTATGCTCCACGAACAGCCGGGCCGCCCCCGAAAGCCGCGCCCCTTTGGCGGTGGCAATGCCGATATCCCGGTACTGGTGCCGGTCAAAGGGCTTCCAGGCCACCTGATACCGTTCGGACTGTGCGCCCAGCGAATGCATGATGCTGACACCCAGTCCGCTCTCCACCATGGACAGGATGGTGTGGTCAGAGCTCACCTGATACCGGGACTGGGGCCGGACGGGCAGCCCGTCCAGAAACCGGCCGATCTCATAGTCGGCGTCCTCCTTCAGGGCGATGAGCCGTTCTTCGCACAGCTGCTCGGCAGGAAATACCGCAGAGCCCATCAGCCGATGATCCCGGGGGATCACCGCCATCAGCATATCCCGCCGGAGAAAGGTGCAGTCCAGATCGGTGACGGTGGGCATACTGACAAAGCCGCAGTCCACCTGCCCGTGGCGGATCCAGTCCTCGATCTCGGTGTAGCGCTCGCTGTTCATCAGGTCGAACTCGATGTTGGGGTACTGCTGCTGAAAGCCGGTGAGCAGCGGCGATACCCACTGGTCGGCCACGCTGGTAAAGGTGGCCACCCGCACCAGACCGGTATGCAGGCCGTGAAGCTCCCCTACGGTAAACTCCAGCTGGGCGCAGCCGGCGACGATGGCCTTCAGGTGGGGCAGCAGCACCTGCCCGGAGGCGCTGAGCTCCAGCCCTGCCCGGCTGCGGTACAGCAGCGGCAGGCCCCATTCCTGCTCCAGATCGGCGATCATCCGGCTGACAGCCGACTGGGTATAACCCATCTGGGCGGCGGCCTTGCTGATGCTGCCCAGCTCCACTGCCCGCAGCAGGGCGGTATATTTTTGCAGACTCATGATGCGTTCCTCCAAATATTCTGAAAAATCATGAATAACATAAAAAACATTCGCTTGCGTAATGAATGAGCGTATTATACAATAAAAATGTATGGAATGCAAATAAATTGCCTGTAAAATATCAAGGAGGACTGGTTTTATGGAAAATGTAAAGGTCATTATCTGGGGCCTGGGCGCTATGGGCGGCGGCATTGCCGATATGCTGCTCAAAAAGAAGGGCGTGGACATCGTCGGCGTGGTGGACTGGGAAGGCAAGGTCGGCAAGTCCATGTATTCCTTCATCAAGACCCCGCAGGGCGACCGGCCTGATGTGATCATCGGCAAGGCCGAGGATGTCATCAAGCCCGGCGCAGCCGATATCGTCATGGTCTGCACCGACTCCTTCACCAAAAATGTGTTCCCCAAGATCAAATTCATCGTGGAGCAGGGCATCAATGTCATCACCTCTGCCGAGGAAATGTCCTATCCCAAGGCGCAGAACCCCGAGCTGGCCGAGGAGATGGATCGCCTGGCCAAGGAGCACGGCGTGTCCATCCTGGGCACCGGTATCAATCCCGGCCATATCATGGACCTGCTGGTGCTGGTCTGGACCGGCTGTATGCAGGATGTGGAGCACATCACCTCCCGCCGGGTCAACTCTCTGTCGCCCTTTGGCCCCACCGTCATGGCGGAGCAGGGCATCGGCATGGAGGTCTCGGAGTTCCTGGCCAAAAAGGCCAGCGGCGAGATGGCCGGTCATGTGGGCTTTGCAGAGAGCGTCGGCATGATGGCCGAGGGCCTGGGCCTGTCCATTGACAGCTTCACCCAGGATATGGAGCCCATCGTCACCGATGTGGACCGCAAGAGCCCCTATGGCTTTGCCAAAGCCGGACAGGTGGCCGGTGTGTCCATGACCGCCAGCGCCTGCATCGACGGCAGGGAGATCATCAAGATGGATCATCCCCAGCAGATCGAGCCCGAGCAGGTGGGCGTGCAGACCGGCGACTATGTCATCATCAAGGGCACGCCCGATGTGAACATGGTCAACTCCCCCGAGATCGAGGGCGGCAAGGGCACCATCGCCATGTGCGCCAACATGATCCCTCAGGTCATCAATGCAGAGCCCGGTCTGCAGACCATGCTGACCCTGCCCGTGCCCCGCGCCATTCTGGGCGATATGCGCGACCGCATCCGTCCCGACAAAAAGCTGGTTAAGTAAAAGAGGTTTTGAAACATGGCTAAGAAGAATGATTATGTCCGCATCCACCGGGCCGTTTTGCAGGCGGTGGAGCGCACCGGCAAGCTGCCGGAGGATACCAAAAATGTGCCGCTGGAGATGTGGGTCAAGGGCCTGCTCCAGGAGGATAGCGCCCAGCTGGGCGACACCGTCACCGTCAAGACGGTGGTGGGTAGGCTGGAGACCGGCGTGCTGATGGAGGAAAATCCATGCTACACCCTGAATTACGGGGAGTATGTGCCGGAAATTCTGGAGATCGACCGTCAGCTGAGAGGCGTTTTGTTTGAGGGGGAAGAAGCATGAGCATGGACAGAAGCTATCAGGCCGTTACCGGCCGTAAGGGCGAGATCATCCGCAGCGCCATCGGCGTGGATTACAGCAAATATGAGCGGGAGGGCATCGCCTTTGATTACGAGGCCATGATGGCCGACACCGGGTACACGCTGGAGGATCAGATCCGCATCCAGCGCACCTATAATGTGGGCAACACCCCCGTGTTTGAGCTGCACAACCTGACCGCGCTGGCCCGCAAGTGCGCTGCACCGGGCAAGGGCGCCCGCATCTTTGTCAAGGACGAGGCCTCCAACCCCGCCGGCTCCTTTAAGGAGCGCCGGGCCGCCGCCTCGGTCTATCAGGCCAAGAAGATGGGCTACAAGGGCGTTGTGGCCGCAACCTCCGGCAACTATGGCGCCGCCGTAGCCTCTCAGGCCGCCATGCAGGGCCTGAAGTGCATCATCGTGCAGGAGTGCTATGACTCCAAGGGCATGGGCCAGCCTGAGATCGTGGAAAAGGCCCGCAAGTGCGAGGCGCTGGGCGCCGAGGTTTTGCAGCTGACCGTTGGCCCCGAGCTGTTCTATGAGACCCTGCTGATGCTGGAGGATACCGGCTACTTCAACGCCTCCCTGTATTCCGCCTTTGGCGTTTCCGGCGTGGAGACTCTGGGCTGGGAGCTGGGCCACCAGTTTATGGAGCGCTACGGCAAGCACCCCGATGTGGTGGTGTGCGCCAATGCCGGCGGCGGAAACCTGACCGGTACCGCCCGCGGCCTGCGCAAGGCCGGCTGCCCCGCGCAGGTAGTGGCGGCCTCTGTGGATCTCACCGGCCTGTCCATGGCCTCTGACAACCAGTTCAACCGCAAATCCTTCACCACCGCTCACACCGGCTTCGGCGTGCCCTATGCCACCGACCCCGATCACAGCGATGTGCCCCGCTCCGCCGCACGCCCCCTGCGCTATATGGATCGCTATGTCACCGTCAAGCAGGGCGAGGTAGTCTATATCACCGAGGCGCTGGCCACGCTGGAGGGTATGGAAAAGGGCCCCGCCGGCAACACCAGCCTGGCGGCAGCCTTCTCTCTGGCCCAGGAGATGGATCAGGATCAGATCATCGTGGCCCAGGAGACCGAATATACCGGTGCAGGCAAGCATATCCAGCCCCAGCTGGCCTTTGCCCGCAAAAACGGCATTGAGCTGAAGTTCGGCGACCCTGCAGAGGAGATCCCCGGCCAGAACATCATCTTCCCTGCCCATCCCTCTCTGCTGAAGGCAAGGGATATGGATCTGAATCGGCTGCGCCGCTCGCTCATCAAGCATCAGGCTGCCGCCGCCAAGGGCCGTCCCCTGACCGATGCTGAGGTGGCCTATCTGATGGAAGAGACCCGGGGCAGCGAGGAATTCGTCCGCAAGACCCTGGAGGAGCTGGGCTTTTAAGCCCGGCCCGCGGTAAAAAAGGTGAAAAGGTGAAAGTATGAAAAGACAAGACGACTTCGAGAGCCGCCGCGCCCATCTCAAGGGGATGAGCGACGAAGAGCTGAAGGCTTATTTCTGGAAGCTGGCCCAGCAGGTGGTGGATCCCCTGCTGGAGCTGGGCTATAAAAACACCAGCCCCGCCATCGAGCGGTCGGTGCTGCTGCGCATGGGCTTTTCCTCTCTGGAGGCCAAGCCCATGGTGGAGCAGGCCATCGCCCACAATCTGATCTCCCACGGCGTGGGTAATGTGGTCTATCGCCTGTCCAAATCCACCGGGATGTCCATCCGTGACGCCGGTGTCGCTCTCTCCCGCGGGGAACTGTGGGAGCAGGCCGAAAAGCTGTTTTAAGGGAGGGGAAACGATATGTCTGAGTACAAGCTGAACAAAAACGAGCGCATCGATGTGGAAGCCGTTTTGCAGGATCTGGAGCATTATCGTCCCCGCCGCCGCGGCTGGGTCTGGCGCAAGCCGGCTCCCGCTGAGCAGCTGAAGCAGGGCCCCTTCCAGTATCACGATATCTCTGCCAATATGGAGGGAGACAGCGTGGGCCTGATGACCGCGCATTATTTTGACAACATCGACCCCCAGCCCATGCCCACCATCACCACCGAGATCGCCTCCGGGCGTTTTGAGGACGATATCCGACGGATGCGCATGGCAGCCCATCACGGCGCGGATCATATCATGGTCATCCGCACCGCCGGTCAGTCCCATTTTGACGGCCTGATCGAAGGCACCCCCCAGGGCAGCGGCGGCGTCCCCATCACCCGCAAGCAGGTCCGCGCCCAGCGCAAGGCCCTGGACATGATCGAGGACGAGGTGGGCCGCCCCATCAACTACCACTCCTATGTTTCGGGCGTGGCCGGCCCCGATGTAGCCGTCATGTTCGCCGAGGAGGGAGTCAACGGCTGCCATCAGGATCCCCAGTACAATGTCATTTACCGCAATGTCAACATGGTGCGCTCCTTTGTGGACGCCTGTGAATCCAAAAAGATCATCGCCTGGGCGGATATGGCCCAGATCGACGGCGCGCACAACGCCAACGCCACCGCCCGGGAGGCCTGGAAGGTTATGCCCGAGCTGATGGTGCAGCACGCCATCAACGCCGCCTTCTCGGCCAGCGTTGGCATCGACAAGAAGCAGATTTGCCTGTCCACCGTGCCGCCTACGGCCACCCCTGCCCCCTGCGTGTATATGGATCTGCCCTATGCCGTGGCCCTGCGGGATCTGTTCACCGAGTACCGGATGCGTGCCCAGATGAACACCAAGTATGTGGAGTCCTCCACCCGTGACGCCACGGTGACCCATGTGCTGAATATGCTGATCTCCAAGCTGACCTCGGCGGACATCCAGTCCACCATCACCCCCGATGAGGGCCGCAACGTGCCCTGGCACATCTATAACATCGAGGCCTGCGACACTGCCAAGCAGACCCTGCTGGGTATGGACGGTCTGATGGAAATGGTGGAGCTGAAGCAGGACGGGCCCCTGCGTGAGAACGCCCGGGAGCTGAAGGAGCGTGCCGTGCTGTTCTTTGAGGAGATCCTGGAGGTCGGCGGCTACTTCAACGCCGTGGAGCAGGGCTTCTTTGTGGACTCCGGCATTTATCCCGAGCGCAACAGCGACGGTATCTGCCGTGAAATGGCCGGCGGCGTCGGCGCAGGCACCGTTTTCGAGCGTGCCGCGGACTATATGGCTCCGGTCACTGCTCACTATGGCTACAACAATGTGGCCCAGTACGACGAAAGCGCCGTCAATGACCCCGCCAGACTCATCGGCGGCTGCACCTTTGAGGATCCCGACAAGATCATCTACATCGACGAGCTGGACGAGGAGGACAATGTCAATGTCCGTATGGCCGAGACGGCCAAGTATCGGGGCCGGGACTGCAAGACGCTCAAGCCCGAGATGGAGTGGCTGGCCGACGGCATCGTCATGGTCAACCTGTTCTTCCCCGCCTCACGGCGCATCGCCGAGGCTGCCGCCATCGAGACCGGCCGCCGGATGGGCCTGCAGGAGGTCGAGGTCATCAGCCGGGAGATCATGCAGGGGGCCGAGGGCACCCGTGTGGAGATCAAGGGCCGGGTGAACTTTGACCTGGATGTGGATCAGCTGGAGATCCCCGAGGAGCCTCATGTGCTCACCGACGCCGAGATCCGTGCCGATATCGAGCGCAAGCCCATGACGGTGGTATGCGGTACCGTGGGCAACGATGAGCACTCGGTGGGCCTGCGGGAGATCATCGACATCAAGCACGGCGGCATTGAAAAGTACGGCATCAAGGTGCATTACCTGGGCACCTCCGTGCCGGTGGAGAAGCTGGTGAATGCTGCCATCGAGCTGGATGCCGATGCCATCCTGGCCTCTACCATCATCAGCCATGACGATATCCATTACAAGAATATTGCCAACATCGACCGGCTGGCCCGGGAGATGGGCGTCCGCGACAGACTGATGCTTCTGGTGGGCGGCACCCAGATCACGCCGGAGATCGCCGTGCAGATGGGCGCCGACGCCGGCTTCGGCCGCGGCACCAAGGGCATTCACGACGCCACCTTCCTGGTGGAGCGCCGCCGGGAGCTGGAGGCTGCCGGCAAGTGGCCGAGATAAAGCCCCCCGCCGGGCAGGGAAATGCCGGGGCTTGTAGCCCCGCGCCCTCTCCGTCGGCTGCGCCGACAGCCTTTCCCCCGGAGAGCGCCAGGGAACGATGCGAGAATGACTCCCCGTCATGCTCCTGTTTTCCACCGGTATGCAATCGAAGACTCAACCCCTTACGAAATCCCCCGCCGGGAAGGCTCGGCGGGGGATTTCACAAAACAGAACCAAAGAGAGGAAGCGAACCATGAAAGTTGATGTCCTGGTGGCCGAGATCGGCTCCACAACCACCGTTGTAAACGCCTTTCACCGGCTGGACGAGGCACAGCCGCTGTTTTTGGGACAGGGGCAGGCCCCCACCTCGGTGCTGCAGGGGGATGTCTGCGTGGGCCTGCAGGGGGCGGTGGATGACCTCTGCCGCAGTCAGGGCTGGGACGACCTGCAATACGAGGCCATGCTGGCCACCTCCTCGGCGGCGGGCGGTCTGCGGATGACTGTCCACGGGCTGGTGTATGATATGACTGTCCGGGCGGCTCGGGAGGCTGCGCTGGGAGCGGGAGCCAACCTGCACCAGGTCACCGCCGGCGTTTTAGAGGAGGAGGATCTGGAGGAGCTGCGGGACATCAACCCCAACCTGATCCTCATCGCCGGCGGCACCGACTATGGCGAGCGGCGCACCGCGCTGGAAAATGCAAAGCTCATCCGGGAGCTGGGTCTCAGCGTGCCGGTGATCTATGCCGGAAATATTCAGAATCAGGCCCGGGTGCAGAAGTTGTTTGCCGATGCGGAGGCCGAGCTGTATGTGGTGGACAATGTTTATCCCCGGCTGGACGATCTGAACATCGAGCCTGCCAGACGGGTCATCCACGATGTGTTTGAAAAGCATATCATCCACGCGCCGGGCATGGAGCGGGTGCGCACCATGGTCACCGGATCCATCATCCCCACCCCCGGCGCGGTGATGGAATGCGCCCGGCTGCTGTATGAGCAGGTGGGCGATCTGGTGGTGCTGGATGTGGGCGGCGCAACTACCGATATCCATTCGGTCACCGAGGGCAGCGAGGAGATCGCCTCCATCCAGCTGTCTCCCGAGCCCATGGCCAAGCGAACGGTGGAGGGCGACCTGGGCGTGTTTGTCAATGCCCGCTCCATGGCCCGGCAGATCGGGATGTACCAGCTGGAAAAGGAGATCGGGCAGGATCCCACTCCGATCTTCGAGCATTACAGAGCCATCCCCGACACGCCGGAGCAGTTTCGGCTCACCGAGGCGCTGGCATGGCACGCAGCGTCGGACGCGCTGGAGCGGCATTGCGGCAGATATCGGTATACTTATGGCTCCAACGGGCGGCAGACCTTTGCTGAGGGCAAGGATCTCACCGGGGTGAAGTATCTGGTGGCCACCGGCGGCGCGCTGACCCGGCTGCCTGGACGGAAGGGCATCATGGAGCGGCTGTGCCATCTGAATGACAGCGGAAAGCTGCTGTTCCCAAAGGCACAGAACCTGAAGCTGCTGGAGGATAAAAACTACTATATGGCGTCGCTGGGCGTGCTGTCCCGGTATCATCGGGAAGCGGCCGTTGCTCTGCTGAAGCAGGATATGGGGGTGGAATAAATGTATCCCAGACTGGTGATCGACTGCGGCCGACTGCGGGAAAACGGCCAGCGGCTGTGTGCGCTGGCGGGAAGAAACGGGCTGGACAGGCTGGCCTTTGTCACCAAATCCTTCTGCGCCATGCCGGAAATGGTGCAGGCGCTGGAGGAACTGCCCAATCCCTATCTGGCTGATTCCCGGGTGGAAAATCTGGAAAAGCTGGCCTTTTCCGGAAAGAAAAAGATCCTGCTGCGGCTGCCCATGCTGTCCCAGGCAGATCGGGTGGTGCAGGCTGCCGACATCAGCTTCTGCTCGGAGCCTGCGGCGCTGGCTTCGCTGGATGCAGCGGCACAAAGGGCCGGAAAGCGCCACGGCGTGGTGCTGATGGTGGACATGGGCGACCTGCGGGAGGGTGTGTTCTTCCGGGACGCCGACGGCCTGCTGGCGCTGGCCCGTCAGGCAGAGGATGCGCCAGGGCTGGAGCTGACAGGCATGGCCTTTAATGTCACCTGCTACGGCTCGGTGATCCCCACGCAGCAGACGCTGGCCGACTTCCGCAGGCTGGTGACGCTGGTGGAGGAAGCTCTTGGCCGTCGGCTGGAGCTGGTGTCCTGTGGAAACTCCAGCTCGGTGTATCTGCTGGGCAAAGCCGACTTCGCGGGCTTCAACAACCTGCGGCTGGGGGAGAGCCTCCTGCTGGGGCGGGAGACCGCCTACGGCGCCGATCTGTCGGGGCTGCATCAGGATGTGCTGACGCTGGAGTGCGAGGTGGTGGAGGTCAGGACCAAGCCCACCTATCCTGTGGGGAAGCTGGGGGTCAACGCCTTTGGCCAGACGGTGGAGTATACCGACCGGGGCGACCGGCTGCGGGCTATTGCCGCCATCGGGCAGCAGGACATCGACTGGACGGGGCTGACGCCCTGCACGCCGGGGATGGAGATCTTCGGCGCGTCCTCCGATCATCTGCTGCTGGATGTCACCGACTGCCCGGCGCGGGTGGGGGATGTGGTGCGGTTCCGGGTGGATTATTCCGCCGCCCTGCGGGCCTTTACCAGCCCCTATGTGGAAAAGGTGTGCAAATTATCACAAAAAGCCTCCCTCTGACGAGGGGGTGTCAAAAATCTCTGATTTTTGACGGAGGGAGAGAAAACAACCCCCGTAACCCCAAAAAAGAACAAGCCCGCCTCCGGCCACAGCCGGGGGCGGGCTTAATATTTAGCTAAAAACCCCAACAATTATTGTGATAATATAAACCAAATGCAGACGCAAGACGGGAAAGAAAAATCTCTGTTTTGCACAAAAATGATTTTGATAATTGTGGAGAATGCTAATTGTAATTATTTGAACGATGTGATAGCATAAAACTAATCACACGGTGCCCCTTCTCTGTTCAAACTCTAAATTCGAAATCGGACGAATATTTATTCTGCTGATTCGACATCGACCTCAGGTAGCGTGGCTGCTTCGTTGAACTATTACCACGCGGAAACACGGATATCGATAGAAGATGTGTCCTTGAGCTGGCCACCGGCACTTAATTTCAGTACAACTCGTTATAGCACCTCAACTGCCTGCAATACATACGATTGTTGATTTAGAAGAGGGCTGATCTGCCTTGAAAGAAGCCATGAAGTACAGTATGTCCTTTGCAATGTGTTTTCTGCCGGTGTATCTGTTCTGGAATACGGCACTTCAGTTTATGTCCGTGGATCCTTACGGAGCCTGGAGCGGGCTGTCCCTGGGGATCGGCCTCTATCTGCTTTTCGGTGTATGGGTCGGCAGACGAGGGCCAGGCACAAAAGGACAACCGCTCAGAGTGCTCCAGTGGGGGCTGGCTTACATCAGCACCGTGCTGGTTCAAATGCTGTTCTGGTGGATCGTCTGGAAAGGCTCGCCGCTGCTGTGCCGTCTGGTTGGCTTGACACCGAATCCGGAACAGAGCTTTTCCGCTCTGCTGTATTATTCGATCCGCTGCGCGGATAAAGTGCCGGTCGCGGTGTCGCAACAGGCAGAAGCTACGCTGTGGGCAGCCGGGTTCGCTCTCTGCTATGCTGTGGTATATTGTCTTGGCGTGATGTGTGGCGAGGCGCGCCCGCGTTCTTCGCAAAAGTGAAAAACGCGTAAACAGCCGATGAAAAAGGAGCGCACCCGGCAGACGCGGGGCCAAAACGGAAAGGAGCGCGTGCTTCATGAATAAGCAATCGAGAAGGCACATTGGTGCACTGGTGCTGTCATTCTGTCTGTCGCTGTGTCTGCTGCTGCTGCCGGGCTGCGGATCGCAGCAGCAGGCGTCGGAAAGCCAGATCGCCGTATTCCGTGCCTGACTGCAAAGCGAGTGGGAGCGCCATGTCTATAAGGGTGCTGTTTATGGCCTGCGGGACTATAACTCCTTTTTGGCGGACTATGATACCCTGACCTATGAGATCTGGCAAACGCAGGCGAAGCTGGGAAAGGTCTATACCTACACCAAGCTGGTGGGGATCGACACGGAGAAATACGACTGGGTCGACGGCGAGGTCTGGGCCCGGTGGGATCGGAAGGACGACGAATGGAGCTTTGCGGAATGGCATGAGCCCGTCCCGTCAGACAACGTTTATCTGGCGGGCAGCTTCACGGTGGAGCTTCCGGAGCGGGCCATGGGCCTGCCGGGCGGCAGTGAGGTGGACGAGGCGGGAGGCGGCCTATGATACCATGACGGCGGCGCTGGAGGATTATTACGCCGAAATGGATGACCGGCCGCTGACGGCGTTCCTCAATACCAAACAGCTTTATGCCGTCGTGGTGGCGGAAAAGGATGAGGAATACAGGCTGGCGGAGTACGATCAGTATCAGTGCTATTTTGCGGCGTTCGAAGCGCAGGAGACTGGTCCTGCGAGGCTGGCGCTGCGGTATGCACCGCAGCCCTATGGGATCGAATACAAGCAGGGTTCGCTGCTGGAGCTGTGCGATGATATGGCACAGTGTGATGCGGTGTATTCCTTCCGATAAATCAGTAAAGAACAGGAAACCGCCGCTCTCTTTCATTCAGAGAGCGGCGGTTTTGCACCTGTGAGCGGGGCTTACAGCCCCAGACCGTCGGCGATCTTGGTGATGAAATCCTGCGCGTTGGCCACGATGCCCTTGGCAGTCAGGCTGCCCCGGTCGGCCAGCTTGTTGGCGGAAAAATCCGAGGTGTCCACGCTGTAAAAATACACCGGGCGGATGGTGCCGTCCTCCTGCACATGGAAGGAGGGGGTCAGGTTGCCGGTGGCGATGGTGTGAAGGGTAGTGGCCATGCCGATGACGGTGGTGGCCTTTTTCACATGGGAACGCATATCGTCCTGTCCGGCGTAAACATCGTGATAGACCTCCGGCAGGGGGCCATCGTCCCGCACCGAACCCACCAGCACAAAGGGGACGCCGCACCGGACACAGGCGGCCATGATGCCGTCGGTCAGCCCCTCGGCCTGCAAAAAGGCGGGGATGGAGCCGTGCAGACGCACCTTGTTGATGGTATCCAGATGGTTGTAGTGGCCGTTGTACTGGGTCTTCTGAGTAGTGATGTCGGCGCCCAGGGCGGTGTGCAGCATGGCGCCCTCCAGATCGTGGGTGGCCAGGGCGTTGCCGGCCAGCACGGCCTGGACATAGCCGGCGCGCACCAGCTTGCAAAAGGCCTCCCGTGCCATCACATCAAAGGTAAAGGCCGGGCCCATGACCCAGACGCAGTAGCCGCCGGTGGCCTTTTCGTGCTGCAGCAGCTCCACGATCTCCCGATAATCCCGGGAAAAACCGGTCTCACGGGTGCGGCCCTTGCGGAAGGAGAAGGACAGGTCGGCGGCCTCCTTGCTGGCGAAGGGGTCAGCGTTGACAAAGATGCCCTCGCTGCCGTCCTCCGTCCGGCCGCAGATCACGGTGTCGCCCTGCTTCAGGTGGCGGAACTCCACAATGTCGATCCAGCCGTTCTCCCGCAGCACGGGGACGCAGTCCATGCGAACCTGACGGGCCAGCAGCCACTGACCCTTTACCTTAAAATAGACCGGGTCGATGCCGGTGGAGTGAAAGCCTTCAGGCGCGACGCCATCCCGTGGGGCCGGGGCCAGACGGGCGTCAGGCGCGTTGACGAACTGCGGCAGGGAAAAATCGGGCGTCTGATAGGCGGGCAGCTGGAAGGACATAGCGAACACTCCTTTTTCACAGAACCGGATCGGTTCCAGATTGATTTTACTATTTTAGCACGGCAGAAACAAAAAGTACAGAGGAATTTTAAGCAAAAATGGCTGAAAATATGGAAAATGTGCGAAGATTTTTAGGAAATGTTCAAAGGCGGACAAAAAAACACATTTTCTGTTTCTTTTCGCGGTGGAGTGTGTTATAATTACATAAATTCTGTTGGCAGCATCAAAAAGGGGGGCTCTCTGTGGAAGGCTATCAGTTCCATACCGCGCTGCTGGGCGGCTTTCGCAAGCGGGATGTGGTGCGCTATCTGGCGGAGGAAAAGCGGCTCCAGGAGGAGACACTGGGGGAGCTGCGGCAGCAGGTTTCTCAGTTGGAGGGCCAGCTGGACGAGGCCCGTACCGACGGCAGCGCCGACCGGCTGCTGAGCCAGGAGCTTCAGACCGAGCGGGAGACGCTGCTGCGGCAGCAGTCCCAGCTGGAGCAGCAGGCGCAGGAGGCCCGGGAACGGGAGGAAGCGCTGCGGCAGTCCCTGGAGACACAGCAGGCACAGTGGGCACAGGAGCTTTCCCAGCGGGATGCCCTGCGAGCAGAGCTGGAGGCCCAACTGGCCCGGGAGCAGGAGGCTCTGAGCCGGAAGGAGGCCGAACTGGAGGAGCTTCGCCGGGCGGTGGAGGCGGGCCGGGAGGAGAATCGGGCCCTGACCCGGCAGCTGGAGACCCTTCGCGCCGCCCCGGCGGTGTCCGGCGAGGATGGCGAGTACCGCCGTCTGCTGGAGGAGCTGCGGGCCGAGCGCCAGCGTGCCGCTCAGCTGGAGAGCCGTCTGCGGGAGACGGCCGCCCGGCCGGAGATGCCGGAGAGCGTCGATCAGCTGTGGAGCCTGTGCGGCAAGATGGAGCGCACCATCCGGCAGATGGAGCGGATGCTGGACGGCCCCTATCGGGTGACCTGCTACCCGGCGGAGCCGGCCTGCCAGCCTGCGGAGCCTGAGATGCGGGAAGGGGAGCCTGTGTCCGTCGCAGAACCCAACAGTGTCAGCTCGCTGCTGCGCCGCGTCCGCGGCCGCTGAGGGAGCATCAGAAAATGAGGAAAGGACGGCAGGACCGTCCGGTGAGGTAATTATGTTTCAGAAAAGAGCCGGGGCGCGTTACCTGAAAACGCTGACCCCTATTGAGCGGGTCATGCCCCATGTAATGCCGAAACGCTCGGATTCGCAGGTGTTTTTCACCGATGATATCGACTGCACGGCCATTGATGAGTATATTAAAGAAAAAAAGGCCCAGGGGATCGAGATGACCTATCTGGATGTGTTTGTGGCGGCCTCGGTGCGGCTGTATGCCAAGCGTCCGGCCCTCAACCGATTTGTTATGGGCGGACGCATCTTTGCCAACGAGACCATCTGGGTGTCCATGGCCCTGAAAAAGTCCCTGCGGGAGAACGAGGCCGGAACCACCATCAAGCTGCCCTTTACCGGACACGAGACCATTTTCGAAGTGAAGGAGAAGTTTGACCGGGCCATCCACGCCAACAAGGGCAACGATACCTCCAACGGCACCGACAAGGTGGCAACCGTGCTGGCGCATATCCCCAACTGGGTGATGCGCTGGGCCTTTGGGATCATCCGTGTGCTGGACCGTTCCAGCCTGCTGCCCCAGAAGCTGCTGGATGTCAGCCCCTTCCACGGCGGGCTGTTCATCACCTATCTCAAGTCTCTGGGCATCCCGGGGATCTATCACCACATCTACGATCTGGGTACCATCGGGCAGTTCATCGCCGTGGGAAAGGAGCACATGGCGCCGGTGGTGGATCGCAAAAGCGGGGAGATCGTGGCCCGCAAGATCATGACCATGATGGTGGTGGCCGACGAGCGCATCTGCGACGGCCTGTATTACGCCCGCTCCCTGCGGCTGTTCCGCCGGATCCTGGAGAATCCTTCTATTCTGGAGGAGGGTCTGGAGGTTGTGGAGAAAGACATCACGTAAGTCATTTATTGAAATACCACGCAAAAATCCGTGTTAAAGCAGCTTGTTTTGACACGGATTTTTTTCTTCAAGTCTTTTTCCAAAAAAAGATTGCAATTTCTGCGGGAAAAGGGTATGATGGTGTCATTCTCAGGAAAAACAGGAGGGCCTTTTATGAACGAGCGTTCCACAGAGCTGCTGAACAATTACGCCTCCCGGGTGTTCAACGACGGCGCCATGCGCCGCTATCTGCCCGGCGAAACCTATAAAAAGCTGAAAAAGGTCATCGACCAGGGCCGTCCCATGGAGGATCCCGCTCTGGCGGACATCGTGGCCAACGGCCTGAAGCGCTGGGCGCTGGATCAGGGGGCCACCCATTTCACCCACTGGTTCCAGCCCCTCACCGGCTCCACCGCCGAAAAGCACGAGAGCTTCATCAATCCCCAGTCCGACGGCTCCATCATGATGAGCTTTTCGGGCAAGGAGCTCATCCGGGGCGAGGGCGACGCGTCCTCCTTCCCCTCCGGCGGACTGCGGGCCACCTTCGAGGCTCGCGGCTATACTGCCTGGGACTGCACCTCCCCGGCCTTTGTCAAGGATGACACGCTGTATATCCCCACCTGCTTCTGCTCCTGGGGCGGCGAGGTGCTGGACAAAAAGACGCCGCTGCTGCGCTCCATGGAGGCGCTGGAGCGGCAGGCCCTGCGGGTGCTGCGGCTGCTGGGGGATCAGGAGACACGCCGGGTTATCCCCATGGCCGGTGCGGAGCAGGAATATTTCATCGTGGACAAAAAGCGCTTTGCTCAGCGGCCCGACCTGATGATGTGCGGCCGCACCCTGTTCGGCGCGCCTCCCGCCAAGGGACAGGAGCTGGATGACCATTATTACGGCAACATCAAGGAGCGCATCATTGATTATATGCGCCAGTGCGACGATGAGCTCTGGCGGCTGGGGGTTCCGGCCAAGACCGAGCACAACGAGGCAGCCCCGGCCCAGCACGAGCTGGCCCCGGTCTATGCCACGGCAAACATCGCCTGTGACCAGAACCAGCTGATGATGGAGACACTGAAAAAGGTGGCGCTGCGCAACGAGCTGGTGTGTCTGCTCCATGAAAAGCCATTTGCCCGGGTGAACGGCAGCGGCAAGCACAACAACTGGTCCATCAATCTGGACGGAGAAAAGAGCCTGCTGGATCAGGGCAAGACCCCGGAATCCAACGCCCGCTTCCTGCTGTTCCTGGTGGCGGTGATCTGGGCAGTGGATGAGTACGCCGACCTGCTGCGGGTCTCGGCAGCCTGCGCCGGAAATGACCGCCGTCTGGGCGGCAACGAAGCGCCGCCGCCGGTGATTTCGGTCTTCCTTGGGGATCAGCTCACCGACCTGCTCACCGAGATCGAGACCGGCGGAGAGTCGGCCATCCGGCAGGGGGGAAATCTGCGCATCGGCGTTTCCACCATCCCCACCCTGCCAAAGGATATCTCCGACCGCAACCGCACCTCGCCCTTTGCCTTTACCGGCAAGAAGTTCGAGTTCCGCATGGTGGGATCCTCCATGTCTATCGCCGACTGCAATGTGATGATCAACACCAGCGTGGCAGAGGTGCTTTCCCGCATTGCTGACCGACTGGAAAAGGCCGGGGACATCCACGAGGAGTGCCGCTGCATCATCCGGGACGCCATGCGGGAGCACAAGCGGGTGATCTTCAACGGCAATAACTATTCGGAGGAGTGGCGCCGCGAGGCCGAAAGCAGGGGTCTGCCCCACATCGACAACAGCGTGGACGCCGCCGCCGCCCTGATCCGCTCGAAAAATGTGGATTTGTTCGAGCGGCACGGGGTGTTCAGCCGTAAGGAGCTGGAATCCCGCTATGAGATCCGGCTGGAGAGCTATGTGAAAACGGTGAACATCGAGGCCAATACCATGATCGAGATGACCCGGCGGCTGATCATTCCCGCAGTGGTGAAGTACACCCGCTTCCTTTCGGAGACGCTGGTGAGCATGAAGGACACCGGCCTGGCTGTGGATGTGACGCTGGAGGCCGGTCTGCTGAAGGAGGTCTCGGCGGCGTCGGCAGCTCTGCGCACTGCCCTGAGCAAGCTGGAAAAGGCACAGGAAAAGGGCGCGGGCATGGCCAACGGCTGGGACAAGGCGGTGTTTTACCGGGATCAGGTGCTGGCGGCCATGGAGGCGCTGCGGACTCCGGCGGACAAGCTGGAGGTGCTGCTGGGCAAGGAGTTCTGGCCCATGCCCACCTATACCGATCTGATGTTCGGCATTCTGTAAAGCGGGGAGGAGAACCGAAGGATGAAGCGGCAGGATTATATCAGCTGGGACGAGTATTTTCTGGGCATTGCCATGCTGGCGGCCAAGCGCAGCAAGGATCCTAACACCCAGGTGGGGGCATGCATCGTCTCGCCGGACAATATCATCATCTCCACCGGCTACAACGGGATGCCCAAGGGCTGCTCGGACGATGAATTTCCCTGGACACGGGAGGGGGAGGACACCAAGTACCCCTTTGTGGTACATGCCGAGCTGAACGCCATCCTCAACGCCAACGGGCGGGATCTGCGGGGCAGCCGGATCTATGTGTCGCTGTTTCCCTGCAACGAGTGCGCCAAGGCCATTATCCAGAGCGGCGTGCGGGAGATCTGCTATCTTTCGGACAAATACGCCGACAGTCCCACCACCCGGGCCTCCAAGCGGATGCTGACGGCGGCGGGGGTGACCCTCACCCGGCTGGAGCCAGCTGTCAAGGCCATCACGCTGGACTTTTCGGTGGAGAAATAAAGCGCGCCTCCGGTAAACGTACCGGTGCGCAGGGCCTGCGGTTTGCACCGTCCCAAAGTCTCCTTTTACACAAGGGAGCCTTTGGCCGAGAAGGCAGACAAAAAGGTCGTGCATCAAGCGGATGCACGACCTTTTACTGTTCTGCAGAAATGCTCCGTCCTACGACCACAGGATGCTCCAGATGGTGAAGTCCGCCTTGCGCATGGGGGCAAAGCCGGTGTCGGGATAGACCTCGTCAAATACCCGGATGGCCATCTGCCCGTCCCGACCGGAGAGATAGCGGTCGTACCAGGCGCACAGCCGGTCATAGGCTTCCAGCGTCTGCTCCACACGGCGGCCGGAGCGCTCCAGCGCCCAGGGACGGATACCGAGAGAACCCAGGATCTGGGTATCCCACACCGGAAGGGCAGGATCAATGGTAGCGGCCAGCTTGGAGGCTGCGGCGGGGTCGAGCACGCCAAAAGCGCGGTAAAGCTCCAGCAGCGCCTGCTCAAAGGAGACCCGGCGGCCCTTGTGCTCCTCCAGCCAGCGGGTGCAGAAGCGGCCGAAGTCCCGATCCCGGTCCCGCAGCTTGAACTGGCTCAGCCAGGCGCGGCGGAAGTGCCGGTCGTCAGAGATATCCCGACTTTCCAGCGTGCGCAGCAGCCAGCCGTACTGCTCCACCCGGCGGCGGATGGTGAGCAGAGCCTCCCGGGCCTCGGTGACATCGATCTGTTCCAGCATGGGGACACCTCTCTTTCTGCTTTCATTATACGGGATGGGGGGACAGATGTCAATTTTTCCGGGGCCTTACAAAAAAATAATTCTCGCAGGCAGAAATTTTGGCAGTGTTTTTGAGGCAGGTTTTCTTGACGATGGAGGCGGGCTATTGTATAATAATACAGATGTAAACCGAACCGCGCCAACGGCACCGTCATGTATAAGGAGGCACCTATGAACGCCAATCATGTCAAGGAAAAGCAGATCAGCGCCCTCCCGTTGTCTCCCACCGGCGGCAGTGCCTCTGTTGACCATTCCCAATATATGACCCTTCCCGGCTTTTGCGATGTGCATGTGCATTTTCGTGAGCCGGGTTTTTGCTATAAAGAAGACCTGGCTACTGGCAGCCGGGCCGCTGCCCGGGGCGGCTATACCGCCGTGTGTACCATGCCCAATCTGAATCCGGTGCCCGACAGCCCGGAGCATCTGCGGGTGCAGCTGGAGGCCATCCGGGAAAAGGCCTGCATCCGGGTATACCCCTATGGTGCCATCACCGTGGGGGAGCAGGGTCGGGCGCTGGCAGACCTGGCAGGCATGGCCCGGGAGGTCATCGCCTTTTCGGACGACGGACGGGGCGTCCAGTCGGACAGCATGATGCGGCAGGCCATGGAGCAGGCCAGGGCATTGGGAAAGCTCATCGTGGCCCACTGCGAGGTCAATGACCTGCTGGAGGGAGGCTATATCCACAAGGGAGCCTATGCCGCCGCCCACGGTCACCGGGGCATCTGCTCGGAGAGCGAATGGCGGCAGGTGCAGCGGGATCTGGAACTGGTGCGGGAGACCGGCTGCGGCTATCATGTGTGCCATATTTCCACCAGGGAGAGCGTGGAGCTCATCCGCCGGGCCAAGGCGGAGGGGCTGGATGTGACCTGCGAGACGGCGCCGCACTATCTGGTGCTGGATGAAAACGATCTGCGGGAGGACGGGCGCTTCAAGATGAACCCGCCGCTGCGGTCGGCAGAGGATCGGGAGGCGCTGCTGGCCGGCGTGCTGGACGGCACCATCGATATGATCGCCACCGATCATGCCCCCCATTCGGCGGAGGAAAAGGCCCGGGGACTGGAAAAAAGCGCCTTTGGCATCGTAGGGCTGGAGACCGCCTTCCCGGTGCTGTACACCCGGCTGGTGCGCGGCGGCATCCTGTCGCTGGAGCTGCTGGTGGACAGACTGGCCTACGCGCCGCGACGACGCTTCGGCATCCCGCTGGAGGCAGGAGACTGCTGCCTGTGGGATCTGAACGCCCGGTACACCATCGACCCGGAGACTTTCGCCTCCCGGGGGCGGGCCACGCCCTTTGCGGGGTGGCAGGTCTTTGGCCGGTGTGTGGAGACCCGCTGCGGCGGGGAGGTCGTCTGGCGGGCGGACGCGGAAGTGCGGGCATGACCGCCGTTTAACCTGAGATTTTTTTGTGAAACTTAGAGATAGGAAGTGTTTTCTCATGGCGAAAAGAACAGATTTGAAGAAGATCATGATCATCGGCTCGGGCCCCATTGTCATCGGACAGGCGGCTGAGTTTGACTATGCCGGCACCCAGGCCTGCCTGGCGCTGAAGGAGGAGGGCTATGAGGTGGTGCTGGTGAACTCCAACCCCGCCACCATCATGACCGACACCGCCA
>CAZYAD010000016.1:0-32495 GCA_964646225.1 uncultured Oscillospiraceae bacterium | reverse complement strand
CTGGCTTTCTCCTAACGAATTCACTGTCCAATATGTTTGACAAACCTACATTTCGGGGAAAAACAGGGGCGCGAGCTACCGTTTTTCCGGTAGGGAAGGGGCTCGTCCGTTTTCCGGCGGCCGTTTCCGTTGCGGGGTCTGGACAGCAAAATTTCCTCCGTCCCATGATGCAAAGCGCCACGGTCTGTGGTATAATCATCTCAACAATACCCTCGTCCCCGCTGACCCGGGGACACGCAGAAAGGAGCCTGCCCTCATGCTGACCATCCTCACCGGCCCTCCGGGCTGCGGCAAAACCACTCTCCTGCTGGAGCATCTGCGCCTTCTGGCGGAGCAGCAGCGTCCCGGCCTGTTGCTGGTACCCGAAAGCGGCTCTCACCAGGCCGAACGCCGTCTGCTGGAGGTCTGCGGCAACCGCGGCGGCGCCTTCGCCACCGTCACTACCTTTTCCAAGCTCACCGAGGATGTGCTCACTGCCACCGGATGCCGGACGGTCACCCTGGATCCCGGCGGCCGGGTGCTCACCATGTACCGCGCCCTGACCCAGGTGCAGTCGGCCCTGCAATATTACCGCCGTGCCCCCCGACCTCAGCTGGTGGAAAAGCTGGTGGAGATCTCCGCAGAGCTGATGGCTTGCGGCATCACGCCGGAGCAGCTGATGCAGGCGGGACAGCACCTTTCGCCCAAGCTTTCCGATCTGGGCCTGATCTATGCCCGGTACTGCGCCCTTTGTCAGGAGGGGACGCTGGATCCGGCAGAGCGGGTCACGCTGGCCGCCCAGCGGCTGCGGGAAAGCGGGCTACTGGAGGAGACGGCCCTGTTCGTGGACGGCTTCGAGGGCTTTACTGCCCGGAAATACGCCTTTCTGGAGCAGGCGCTGTCCTGCGCGAAGGAGGTCACGGTGGCGCTGGCGCTGGGGCGGGACGCCACCCTGTACACCGAGCAGCACCGGACGCTGGAGCGTCTGCGGCGGATGGCCCGGCAGCGGGGGCTGGACTGTCGGGTGGAGCCCTGTCCGCCGGCACCCCGGCAGCGTCCGGCAGGGCTGACCGGGCTGGAGGAGCAGGTATATGACTTCCAGGCCACAGCACGGGAAGAGCGTGAAGGATTACAGCTTTACACCCTTTCTGACCCCCGGAGCGAGTGTGAGCTGGCGGCGGCGCTGCTGCGACAAAAGGCCCTCGCAGGGGTTCGCTGCCGGGAAATGGCAGTGGTATGCGGCGACCTGGAGCAATACGGCCCCGCCCTTTCGGCGGCCTTTGAACAGTACGGACTGCCGCTGTATCTCAGTCAAAAGACCGATCTGCTGGAAAAACCCGCCCTCCAGGCGGCCCTTGGCGGTCTGAATGCGCTGGAGGAGGGCTTGCCCTATGCCGCCGTGCTGGATTGGCTGCGGCGCGGCGTGGGGCATTTCACCCGGGACGAGCTGGATCGGCTGGAAAATTACTGCTTCCGGTGGAACATCCGGGGCAATCGCTGGCTGACGCCCTTTGAGTCCCCTACCTGCGGCTATGACCAGCCCAGAGCAGGAGAGGCTGCGGCGCTGGAGGCGCTGGAGAACACCCGCCGCCGGGTGTCTGCCCTGCTGGAGCCTCTGCGGACGGCGCTGGCTGACTGCCGCAGCGGCCGGGACTTTGCACAGGCACTGACGGCTCACTTGGAGCAGATTGGGCTGGAAGCATTGTTGGAAGGCCGCTGTAAAGCACTTCGGCAGTCTGGCCGGGGAAGGGAAGCCGCTGAGACTGCCCAGCTTTATCATATCCTGCTGGGGGCGCTGGAGCAGCTTTCCGCCGTGATGGCGGAGGTGTCGCTGACCCGGCGGGAGTTCTGCCGCCTGCTGCAGCTGACCCTGCGGCAGTATGATGTGGCCGCCATCCCTCCGTCGCTGGACAGCGTCCAGGCGGTGACATTTGAGCGTCTGCCGGGAATGACTATGAAGGAGCTGGTGATCGTGGGCGGCCGTGAGGGCCTTTTCCCGCCGGAAAAGGCCAGCGTCAGCCTGCTTTCCGAGCAGGAGCGGATGGCGCTGGAGCAGGAGGGGCTGGAGCTGACCCAGAGCGCCGCCGAGCGTTCCTGGCAGCAGCAATGCGCCCTGTGTCGGGCACTGGCAGCCCCCTCTCAGGGGCTGACCGTCACCTGCCCCCGGCGGCTTTCCGATGGCACGGCGGCCACGCCGGCCTTTGCGCTGGAGCGCCTTTGCGCCCTGCGTGGCAGTTCTCTGCGGGAAGGGGAGGGTCTGCTGGAGAAGCTGCGCCTCACTGCACCTGGGCCGCTGTTTGACCTGGCCTGTCAGGCCGCCGAGACCGGAGGCTCAGGCCCTGCCCGCGCCGCGCTGGAGGCCGTCTGCCGTGATCCGGAGCGGGCTGATTATCTGCGCCGCCTGCGGCATTATGCCACTTCGCCCCGCGGCCCGTTGAAGGATCCCGCACTGGTGCGGCAGCTGTACGGAGGAAATATCCGCCTGACGGCCTCCCGGCTGGAGCGGGTGAGCACCTGTCCCATGAGCCATTTCCTGCAATATGGCTTAAAAGCCCGCCCCCGGCAGGAGGCCCGCTTTGGCTCGCCGGAGATAGGCACCTTCCTGCATTATGTGGCGGAGCGATCCATTCCGGAGCTTTGCAGGGACGAGACTGTAAAGCCGGAGGCCATTGCAGCCAGGCATGTGGAGGAATACCTGGCGCAGCAGCTGCCCAAAGGGCTGAACAGTGCCCGGCACCGGGCGCTGTGCCGTCAGGCAGGGACGCTGGCCTGCCGCGTGGTGCGAAATATCTGGGAGGAGCTGCAGGCCGGGGATTTCCGTCCGGTGAGCTTTGAGCTGGAGTTCGGCCCCCGGGGCCAGCTGCCGCCGATGGAGCTACGGGAGGGCAGCGTCACCCTTACCGTGGGGGGCAAGGTGGACCGGGTGGACGGCTATGTCCGTGGTGACACCCTCTACCTCAAGGTGGTGGATTACAAGACCGGAAAGAAGGAATTTCGCCTGTCTGACCTGCTGTACGGCCTGAATTTGCAGATGTTTCTGTATCTGCTGATGCTCAGCCGTGCCGACCGGCAGCAGCTGCTGGCCGTCACGGGACAGAGCGGCGGGGAGATCCGGCAGATTGTGCCCTGCGGGGCGCTGTACATTCCGGCGAAGGATCCTTTTGTGCAGACCGAGCCGGGGGCCACGCCGGAGGAGGCCCGGCTGGCACTGGAAAAATCCCTGCGGCGCATCGGGCTGGTGCTGGAGGACCGCGACCTGGTGGAGGCTATGGAACGGGGCGGACGCTTCCGTTTTCTTCCGGTGGAGATGAACAAGCAGGGGAACTTTACAGCAAACTCCTGCCTTGCCTCGGCAGAGCAGCTGGGGCGACTGCTGCGTAAGACCGAGCGCACGCTGCGGCGCATCGCCCGGGAGATCGCCGGGGGCGAACTGGAGGCCACTCCCTACCGCACCGGGCGGGAGGACACCTCCTGCCGGTTCTGCGACTTCCGGGAGGCCTGCCATTTTGACACTGGGCTGCGCCGGGATAGGCTGCGCTTTTTGCCCTCAGAGTCCCCGGAACAGGTATACGCCCTCCTGGAGGAGGAGGAAAAGAAGGAACAGGAGGAGCAGGCATGAGCATGAATTTCACCGACCAGCAGAAAAAGGCCATCGACTGCCGCAATGCCGGGCTGATCGTCTCGGCGGCGGCAGGTGCGGGAAAGACTGCCGTGCTGGTGCAGCGCATTCTGGGGCTGCTCACCGACCGGGAGCACCCCTGCGGGGTAGACGAGCTGCTGGTGGTCACCTTTACCAACGCGGCAGCAGGAGAGCTGCGGCAGCGGCTGGCCACCCTTCTGCGGGAGCAGCTGGCCCGCGAGCCGGAAAACACCCACCTGCGGCGGCAGCTGAGCCTGTTGGGTTCGGCACGCATTCAGACGGTGCACGCCTTCTGCCAGAGCCTCATCCGGGAGCATTTCACCCTCTGCGGGGTGGAGCCCGACTTCCGTCTGGCCGACGAGACCCAGTGCGAGCTGCTGCTGGAGCAGGCGCTGAACGATACCCTGGAGGCGGCCTATGAGGCGGCGGAGCCGGGCTTTCTCGCCCTGTGCGAGACTCTCACCGACGGTCGCTCCGACCAGCTGCTGTCCCGGACGGTGACCGAGATCTTCCACCGTCTCAGCAGCCATCCCTATCCCGACCGGCTGCTGGCTCTGCTGCCGGAGCTTTGCGCCCGGGAGCCGCAGCAGCTGGCGTGGATGAAGGAGATGCAGCGGGAGGCGGCGGTGGTGCTGTTCCGCGGCCTGGAGGCGCTGGACAATTCTCTTCGGCTGGCCCGGGACACGCCGGAGATTTGGAAAAGCTACGGAGCCGAGTTCACCCGCCTCAGTGAATACGGCCATCGGCTGCAGGAGGCCGCACGACAGGGCTGGGATGAGGCACGCGCCTGTCTGGACGAGTTTGATAAAGGCCGTCTGAGCGCCTGCCGCTACCAGGACAAGGCCCTGCTGGAGCGCGTAAAGGCCGGAAGGGAGGCCTTTTTCCGGAGCGTTGCAGCCCTGCGTGAGCAGTATTACTTCCAGTCGCTGGAGGCCATCCGTCGGGAGGGACAGCGCACCGCACCCATGGTGGAGGCCCTGTGCCGACTGGTGGCGGAGCTTTCGGAGCGCTTTTCTCAGGAAAAGCTGCGCCGGGGGCTGCTGGATTTCAGCGATCTGGAGCATTATGCCCTGCGTCTGCTCTCTGACCCGAGGGTGGGGGAGCCGCTGCGGGCCCAGCTGCGGGAGGTGCTGGTGGACGAGTATCAGGACACCAATGACATCCAGGAGGAGATCTTCTCCCTGCTGCGCAAGCCCGGCGATCCGGCCTTTTTCGTGGGAGACATCAAGCAGAGCATCTATCGCTTCCGTCTGGCCGAGCCGGCCCTGTTTGCCGACCGGTACGACCGCTCAATCCCCTATACCGGGACGGAGACCGGCGAGGTGCGGCTGTCCCTCAACCGAAACTTCCGCTCCCGGCCGGAGGTGCTCTCCCTGTGCAACGCCGTGATGGCGCGCATCATGAGCCGCGCCTTTGGCGATGTGGAGTACGATGAGGATCAGCAGCTTTACGCCGGGCGGAAGGCCGAAGGCACGGCCCCCTCGGAGGTGCTGCTGCTGGACTGCGCCGGAAAGCCCATTCCGGAGGAGGACGAGGAGGAAGCGGGGGAGGACGCTGCTCTCCGGCAGGAGAGCCGTCCCGTGCTGGAGGCCCGTCTGGTGGCCCGCCGGGTGCAGCGGCTGCTGCGGGAGGAGCAGGTGCCGGACGGGGTCGGCGGGTATCGTGCCGCCCGACCGGAGGATGTGGCCATCCTCCTCAGCTCCTTTGCCGGCAAAGCGCCGGTGTACCGGGCGGAGCTGCAACGGCTGGGCATTCCATGCGGACAGGGGGGCGGCGAGTTTTTCGGTACGGTGGAGACTGCCACGCTGCTTTCGTTGCTGCGGCTGCTGGTGAACCGGCGGCAGGATATCCCGCTGGTGTCTCTGCTGCGGTCACCGTTGTATCTGGTGCCGCCGGAGACCCTGGCCCGTTTGCGTCTGGTGGCCCCGGAGGGCGACCTGATCGATGGTCTGACGCTGGCGGCGGCCAACGACCCTCTGTGCGCCCGGGTGCTGGCCGATCTGGACCGGTGGCAGGAGGAGAGTCTGGAGCTGCCTCTCTCCCGGCTGGTGCGGCTGATCTATGACCAGACCGGCGCGGAGCAGGTGTTTTCCGTGCTGGACAACGGCCCCCGGCGTCTGCGCAATCTGCACCGGCTGGAGGAGCTGTGCCGTCCCTTTGACGGCGGGGCGGGCGGTCTTGCGGCCTTTCTCCGATGGATCGACCGCAAAGCCCAGGAGGGCCTGCCGCCGGAGGATTCCGCTCCGGAGGGCGAGGGGGTGCGGCTGCTTTCCATCCATCGCTCCAAGGGGCTGGAATGGCCCTTTGTCATCCTGCCGGATCTTTCCAAGCGCTTCAATACCGATGACCTCAGCCGCCCGGTGTTGTTCCACCCCCATCTGGGCATCGGACTGCGGCTGCGGGATCGGGAGAATCGTACCGAGACCCGCACACAGCTGCAGCAGGCCATCACCGCCCGCACCCGCCGGGAGCTGAAAAGCGAGGAGGTGCGCAAGCTCTATGTGGCTATGACCCGCGCCCGGGAAAAGCTGATCCTGGTGATGTCTGTCCGGGATCTGGACCGGCGTCTGCAAAAGGTGGCGCAGGAGACGGGTGGTCTGCCCACGCCCCAGTGGCTTGCCGAGCGGAACGACGCCATGTCCTGGCTGCTGGCGGCGCTGCTGACTCATCCTGCCTGCGGAGAGCTGCGGCAGCGGGCGGGGGTGGAGCTTCCGGTGGGGGCGGACAGCCGGGCGGAGGAACTGATCTGCCGGATACTGACGCCGGAGGAGCTGCGGGAGACGCCGGAGACTCTTCCTCAGACAGAAAAAAAGCTGGAGGCGGCTGCCTCCGACCCGGATTATGCCCCGCTGCTGGCCAAGAGCCGGGAGCAATACGCGCATATGGCGGCGGCGAGCCTGCCCTCCAAGGTGACGCCCACCGGCCTGCGGACGCTGGCACCCGAAAGCGGCCAGCTGTTCGGCCTGCCTGACCGCGCGCAGGCGCGGGATCATCAGCCCCGGGCGCTGGCACAGCCCGACCCCCAGGCCCTGCTGCGGGGCACTGCCATGCACATCCTGCTGCGGCGGGCCGATCTTGCGGCCTGCACCTCGGAGAAGGCCGTCCTTGCCCAGGCCGACCGTCTGGCCCGGGAGGGCTTCCTCACGCCGGAGGAGCGGGAACTGGTGTGGCCAGAACCCATCCTGCTGTTTGCCCAAAGCGAGCTGGGCAGCCGTACGCTGACGGCCGAGCGGGTGCTGCGGGAGCAGGAGTTCAGCCTGCTGCTGGATGCCGGGGAGCTGCTGGAGGATGGCCCTGCCGGGGAGCGGCTGCTGCTCAACGGTGCCATCGACCTGCTGCTGTTCGAGCCCGAAGGGCTGACGGTGGTGGACTTCAAGACCGACCGGGTGGCCCCCGGCAGGGAGGCGGCCCAGGCGCAGGAGCACGCCCTGCAGCTGGCGCTGTATGCTCGGGCGGCTGAGGAGCTTTATGCCCGTCCGGTGCGGGAAAAGTGGGTGTGGTTCCTCCGCCGCGGACAAGGGGTCAGGCTGGCGTGACCGCAGCCCCACCTGAGCAGGATGGAGGAAGGCCGTATGCGAACGGAGAACGGCCAGGCCTCCGTCGGCATCCCTCGATCTCCGTCCTACAGGTCTGCGACCTGACTTTCCCCGAGCACGACAATCCCGTTGGCCCGCAGCAGAGCGGCGGTGACGCCGTCCCCCGGGGTCAGGCGCCCGGAAAAGCTGCCGTCATAGATCTGCCCGCTGCCGCAGGAGGGGCTGCGCTCCTTGAGAACGGCGGTGGTGCAGCCATACAGCCGGGCCAGTCGCAGGGCCTCCTCCGCGCCCCGGCGGTACTGGCAGGTGACATCGTCCCCCGTTTGGGTAAAAACGCCTCCCTCCCGCTGTTCGGCCGGGGGCCGTGGGGTGGAAAGCCCGCCCAGCTGCTCGGGACACACCGGGATGAGGGCGTGGCGCTCCATCAGAGCCAGCAGGGCGGGGCAGGGCTTGCTTTGCCCATCGTATCGGCAGGCACAGCCCAGCAGACAGGCCGAAACCAGAAGCCTCATGGAAAGATCGCCTCCTTTTTTCATGGAGTATAGCATATTTTCGCAGAAAAGCACAGGATCCCACGAAAATCGCCAGAAATTTCCTTGCTTTTTCCGGCAGAGAGGGGTATTCTGTAAGCGGGAAAAAACGCAAACAGATTGAAAAATGTGAAAGTGAGGCATCCTTATGGGTAAATTTGTCATCCGCAAGACCAACGCCGGCTTCAAGTTCGATCTGAAAGCCGCCAACGGCGAGGTCATCGCCACCTCCGAGAGCTATCAGGCCATGGCCGCCTGCCGCGGCGGCGTGGAGTCGGTACGCAAAAACGCCCCCGTCGCCCCGGTGGAGGACCTGACCCAGGCCGACCAGCCCCCGGTGAAGCACCCCAAGTTCCAGGTGTATGAAGACAAGGCCGGGGAGTTCCGCTTCCGCCTGAAGGCCGCCAACGGTCAGATCGTTGCTGTCAGCGAGGGGTACAAGGCCATGGCCTCCTGCATGAAGGGCATCGAGTCGGTGAAGAAGAATGCCGCCGACGCTCCGGTGGAGGAGGTACTGTAAGCCCAGCCCCGTGGCGGGGGAATGAGCCGGGCCTTTTCGATTGCCCAAAAATGTGGGATACTGGGGCCAACAAAACCCGAGGAGGCATTAAGTTTATGGAAAAGCATCATCGCGGGCTCATCGACCTGCATCTGCATCTGGATGGATCCCTGTCTCTGTCGTCGGTGCGGCAGCTGGCCGCCCTCAGCGGCGTCGTCCTGCCGGAGGAGGAGGCTCTGCTTCGGCAGCTGCGTGTGCAGCCCGGCTGCCGGGATCTGAACGAGTATCTGGAAAAGTTTGCCTTCCCCTGCTCCCTGCTGCAGCGGGAGGATTGCATCGCCCTGGCGGTGGAAAACCTCTGCCGGGAGCTGGCGCAGCAGGGGCTGCTGTACGCCGAGATCCGCTTCGCGCCGCAGCTGCATTTGCAGCAGGGACTGACCCAGGAGCAGGTGGTGGACGCTGCCTGCGAAGGCCTTTCCCGCAGTCCGCTGCCTGCCGGGCTGATTTTGTGCGCCATGCGGGGCGGGGACAACCGGGAGCACAATCTGGAGACCGTCCGGGTGGCCGCCCGCCATCTGAGTCGGGGCGTCTGCGCCTGTGATCTGGCGGGGGCCGAGGCTCTGTTCCCCACCCGGGACTTTGCCGAGGTCTTTGCCCTGGCACAGCAGCTGGGAGTGCCCTTTACCATCCACGCCGGTGAGGCCGATGGGCCGGAGAGCATCCGCTGTGCCCTGTCCTATGGTGCAAAACGCATCGGTCACGGCGTCCGCTGTCTGGAGGATTCGTCGCTGGTGTCTCAGCTGGCCGAGGAGGGCATCACGCTGGAGTGTTGTCCCACTTCCAATCTGCATACCTGCATGTTCCCGGATTACGCTGCCTTCCCCCTGAAGCGGCTGCTGGAAAGCGGCGTGCGGGCCACCGTGAATACCGACAACATGACGGTCTCCGGCGTGACCCTTTCCCACGAGCTGGCAGCGCTGGAACTCACCCCGGCACAGGCCCGGCAGGTGGCCGAAAACGCCGCCCGGGCGGCCTTTGCCCCGGAGAGCCTCCGGAACGCGCTGCTGGCGGACATCGCCCGCGTGTTTGAGGACTGAACCGCGCAATACGATGGTACCACAACAAAGGCTCCCTCTGATGAGGGAGCCTTTTCCATTGCCGACTAAAATGAAAATGTAAAAGCCGCACAGGGCGGATCGCGGTTTTACGGGCAGCAGCCCTTTTTGCTTACTTGCGCGGTTTCAGCTGCGCTTTTTCCGCAGACAGTACAGCAGCAGGCTTACCGCCAGCATCCCTGCCGCCGCCCACAGCCAGCCGTAGCCCTGGGCATACAGCGGCAGCACACGTTCCAGCAGCCGGGGCAGACCGGCGCTGTCCATGGCATAGATTACGCTGACCACCGCCGTGCCGCCCACCACGCAGGGGTAGACATAGAGGTTGTTTTTCCACAGGCCGTGGGTGAGCCCCAGCAAAATCAGCACGATAGCCACCGGATAGATGGCGTTGAGTACCGGTACCGAGATGCTCAGGATGGTATTCAATCCCAGATTGCACACCAGGAAGGAGAAGCCGGTGATGACGAACACCCACTTCCGGTAGGTCAGTCCCCGGAACAGGGTGGAAAAGTACTGGGAAATGGAGTTGATCAGCCCCACGCAGGTGGTGAGGCAGGCCAGGGTAAAGATGGCCGCCAGCAGCACCGCGCCGGGGCCGCCGAACACCTGATAGACGATCTGCCGAAGAGTCCACGCCCCGTTTTCCTGCACAGCGTATACGCCGGAGGAGTACATCCCCATGCAGGCCAGCATGGCATAGACCAGCGCCAGAATGGCCCCGGCCAGCAGCCCGGTGCGGACGGTATGCCCCAGCACCTCCCGCTTTTCGGTGATGCCAAAGGAGCCCAGGGTTGTGGCGATCACCAGTCCGAAGTTCAGGGCCGCGATGGCGTCCATGGTGTTGTAGCCTTCAGCAAAGCCCTTGAGAAAGGCGCTTCCGGCATATTCAGCCTGGGGCGGCACCACCTGCATCTCGCCCCGCAGCAGAAAGCCCGCGAACAGCACCACCAGCAGCACCAGCAGCGCCGGGGTCAGGATGTGACCGATGCGATCCACCAGCTTGCCCGGATTGAGACACAGCCACAGGGCCACCGCGAAAAAGGCCAGTGAATAGATGACCATCCACACCGTGCCATTGGCCTCCGCCGGGAGATAGGGAGCCACCGCCATTTCAAAGGGCACCGAGGCCGCACGGGGAATGCCCAGCCCGGGGCCGATAGACAGGTAAATCAGCACGGTGAATACCAACCCGAAGCGTGTTCCCACCAGGCGGCTCAGCCGATCCAGACCGTCGAACCGGGCCACCACCACCACGCCCAGCACCGGCAGCACCACCGCCGTGATGCAAAAGCCCAGCAGGGCCGCCACTGTGCTGCTGCCGGCGTTCTGTCCCAAAAAGGGCGGAAAGATCAGATTTCCCGCGCCAAAGAACAGGGAAAACAGCATAAAGCCCACTGTCACCTTGTTTTTTCTGCTCAATTTCATCCTGCCATTCTCCTTTGCAACACAAAAATAAAGACCCGCCCCAGGCATTCTGCCTGAGACGGGTCATGATGCACGATTCCCGCGGTACCACTCAGCTTGCGGGGCCGAAGCCCGCGCCACCTTCGGGCTCCAACAAGCCCTATGCACTTACGCAGCCTGCGCGGAGCCCTCTACTGGCCGATGGCGTTGGAGGAGCTCAGCTCGGAAGGGATGGGATGTGCCGCCGCTGTCTGCCGGGCTTTCACCCTCCCCGGCTCTCTGGGAGACCTGCCTGCGGTATCCGTCTTCGTCATTGCTTTTATCTGTTCAGTTTGGGCCAGTATAGCACACCCGCCGCTCTTTGTCAAGGAAAAGAGGGTGTGGCGCGGCCTGCTCGGCGGAGCGAAAAGAAAGATGCCCTCCGGCTGCGTCCGGAGGGCATTTTCTATGAGGTGTGTCTGTTTGTTCGCGCCGCACAAACGCGCGGTTGTGGTTCCGACATCCTTCGGTCAGGTAGATCAATTACAGAGGTGCCTATGGCGAAGCACACTGTGCTGACAGAGCTCGTCGGTACGGTGTCCGGAGGCAACGGGCCCGTGAAAAAAGGGGTTCATTGGGTTTGGTTAGCTATATCTAACTCATGAGTATAGGATACCAAAAAGGTAGTGGTTTGTCAACCCCTTTTTTCAAAAAAACAGCTTTTTTCTTGCACAAACGCGCGGCTTGTGCTACCTTGTAGGTAAGCACTGTGAAAAAAGGAGTGGTTTTATGCTGTTACACAATGTTTATTTCAGCGCAAAGGGCACCACAAAGGCCTGCGCCCGCTGCATCCGTGAGGCCATCGGGCTGGAGAGCCGGGCCTATCCCTGGCTGCGGCAGCCTCCCACCGGGCCAGTGGACATCCCTGCCGGAGATGCCCTCCTGCTGTCCCTGCCGGTCTATGGCGGCTGGATCCCCAGCCTCTGCCTGCCCTGGGTGCAGCAGCTTCGGGGCCACGATACCCCCGCCGTCATCGTGGCAGTCTATGGCAACCGCCATTTTGACAATGCTCTGGCTCAGATGCAGACACTGCTGGAGCAGCAGGGCTTCCGGGTCATCGCCGCCGGAGCCTTTGTGGCGGAACATTCCATCTTCCCGCAGGTGGCCGCCGGAAGACCCGACGACCGGGATCGGGCCGCCATGACCGAGTTTGGCCGCCGGTGCGGCGCTCTGCTGGCTGGAGATCTGCCTGTGGGGCGCCTGTCTCTGCCCGGAGAGCCGCAGTCGCCTCAGACAGAGCGCAAGCCCGCCGGAATGTTCCCAACCGGAGACGACAGCTGCATCCTATGCCGGGCCTGCGCCGCCGTCTGTCCCGCCCATGCTATTTCCCGGGCGCAGCCAAAGGAAACCGATCCCATGAGGTGCATCCAGTGCGGCGCGTGTATCGCCGTATGCCACACCGGGGCGCGGAACTATCACAGCGAGGGCTGGCGGGAGCGGGTGCCGCTGTTCGCCGAAAAATGCGCGGAATATCGGGAGCCCCTCTGGTTTTTCCCCGACTGACGCCGGGCCGGCTCAGTCGCGATACAGAAACCGGCTGCGCCAGTAATATTGCAGCAGCTCAAACTGCCGGAACAGCTCCTGCCGCACCTGGGGGATCTCCTTGACAAAAGCATCGTCCACCACATAGCCCCCGTTGGTGGTCACCACGGGAAAAACCTGCCGCAGCTCGTCCATGGCCTGCATATAGGCCGGCCCCTCCCAGCCGCACTGCTCAAACAGCAGGTTCATCAGATAGCAGGGGGAGACGGTGGGGCCCTGGCCGGAAAAATCATTGCCCAGCATCGCCTTTGCGGCGTCATTGGCCCAGATCAGGTACTCGGTGGTATAATAATTGCGGAAGCCCGATTCGATGCCGGTGTCCAGCTCCAGCCCCAGCTCGTCGTAAAAGCAGTTGCCGTCCCCCATCCAGGGCAGATGGTCAGAGTAGACCAGCAGCACCACCGGATCGGGGTCAGCCCGCAGCTGCTCCACCAGCTCCAACAGCGCCTGGTCGGCGTGGCGGAGGATGGCACGGTAATTGTTCACGGCATTTTTGCAGGCATCGCTGTAGTTGCCGGTGAGATATTCGAACGCTCCGCCGTAGCTGCCGGTGCCATAGGGGCCGTGGCTCTCCACCGTCAGCACAAAGGAGAAATAGGGCTTGCCGCTGGCCTTGTTTGCCACAAAATCGGCATAGACCTCCGGATAGAGGATGCTGTCCGGCGGCATGGCCGCAGAGGAGAGCATTTCGTAATCCCCCTCCAGAAAGCGGTAGCGCTCAAAGCCCAGATAGCCGTTGACATTTCGCCGGTTGTAGAACCACTGATAATAGGGGTGGCTGCCCTCCACGGTGTAGCTCTGCTGCCGCAGATACCACAGGTAGGAATTGCTGGCGGTGCGGAAGTTTTTCAGCCGCCAGTCACCGGTGAGGAAGCATCGCTCACTGTCCACCGTGCCTCCGGCGAAGATGTTCACCAGCAGGTCGCCGGAGTAGCTTTCCTCCCGCAGACTGTGGTACAGGTCATAGGCACGGGTGTCCATCCCGGGGATGCCATAGCGGGAAAAATCCACATAGGCCTCCCGCATGACGGCAATGACATTGACCTGCCGGTCGGCGGGAATATCGGCGTCGGTATATTCCGCCAGCAGCGCGGCGGCCTCCTTTTCGGAATAGCCCTCCGGCGGCGTGTCGGTCAGAGCGGAGGCGCTGTGGAGAAAGGGGTAGAGGAACCCACGGGAAAGATAAGCCTGCGTGGTGCTCCAGCGGCGGAGGTGGGCGTAATTTTCCACGGAGGTGTATCGGGCAGTGTCCTGACAGGCGTTCCACACAAGAACTCCGGCCAGCAGCGCGGCCAGCACCGGCGGCAGACGTTTTTTCCAGCCCCGCAGCACGCCTCCGGCCAGCAGCGCCAGCGCCAGCGTCCCCAGCAGCCAGCACAGCACCACCAGCAGGATGCGCCGGTTCACAAACAGAGCGTAATGATCGCCGGAGGCCATGGCCCCGGCCTCCCGCAGGTTCCAAAGATCCTCCAGGTACAGCGGGTCATCCCGAAAGACCAGCTTATAGTAATTTCCCAGACTCAGCCCCACGGCGGGCAGCCCGCTGAGAAAAAAGCCCAGCCAGCAGCGGCCGGTGAGACCGTACAGCAGCAGGGCCAGCACTGCCACCGGCAGGCTGTTCAGCCAGAGAATGGTGCCGGAGGACAGATAGTCCCACAGCACCTCCCGGGAATAGGGGCCATAGGCCAGCACCAGCAGTGCTGCGCCCAGACACAGAGCAGCGCACAGCAGCAGTGCTGTCCGCCAGAGGGCCCAGACCGCGCGGCGGCCTGCCGACCAGCTGGGATCGGGCTGGCGGTGCAGGAGAAAGCACCGTCCCGGTGCAAATGTCAGTTGTTTCAAAGGAATCACCTCGTGTGATGTTTGTCAGCAGGGATGCTGTTTTTTCTGGTTTCCCCGTGGGAAAGGAGAGGACGCAGTCACGCGAATGCGTGACTGCGGGATGGACAAGCTTCCGCCAAAACAGAAAAAGCGCCAAAAAAGAAGCGGTTTCGTCACGAAACCGCTTCTTATTATAGCCGTGCCTGCTCGCAAAGGCAAGCGCAGAAATGTGAACATTTCCGAATGCTCACAAAATATCGAAAAAATGCAGGGAGGTGAGCACCACGCCCACCAGCGAATACAGAGCGGGGAGCGCGCTGAGCAGAGTCAGCAGCTCACTCACCAGCGGGAGAAAAACCAGCAGCGCTGCCAGCAGCCCCAATACCAGCCCACAGCCCAGATTGATGACCATATAGGCCAGCACGGTAACGATCATATCCTTCAGCTTCATGGGACGGAAGGACAGGGGAAACAGCTTTTTCAGCAGTGCCATTCGGGGAACCTCCTCTTAGTACGCGATCTTCTCGCGGATATAAGCCTCCAGCTGATCGATGGGCAGACGCACCTGCTCCATGGTATCCCGATCGCGGACGGTGACGCAGTTGTCGGCGGGGGTATTTTCATCGCCCACAGTGTCAAAGTCCACCGTGATGCACAGCGGCGTGCCCACCTCGTCCTGCCGACGGTAGCGCTTGCCGATGGAGCCGGCATCGTCGTAATCCACCATAAAGGATTTGGACAGCTGGGCATACAGCTCCTGAGCCTTGGGGGCCAGCTTCTTGCTCAGAGGCAGCACGGCGCACTTATAGGGGGCCAGCGCGGGATGCAGCCGCAGCACGGTGCGCACATCCTTTTTGCTCTCGTCCACGACCTCCTCGTCATAGGCCTCACACAGGAAGGCCAGCGTCACCCGGTCAGCGCCCAGCGAGGGCTCGATGACAAAGGGCACATAACGGGTGTTGTCCTCCTGATCGAAATAGGTCATGTCCTTGCCGGAGGTGGTCTGGTGGGCCGTCAGGTCAAAATTGGTGCGGGAGGCCACGCCCCACAGCTCGCCCCAGTCGGTGAAGGGGAAGGCGAACTCAAAGTCGGTGGTGGCGTTGGAATAGTGGCTCAGCTCCTCCGGGTCATGATCCCGCAGACGGAGATGCTCGTCGGAGATGCCCAGCTCCAGCAGCCACTTGTGGCAGTAGTCCTTCCAGTAGGCAAACCACTCCAGCTCGGTGCCGGGCTTGCAGAAGAACTCCAGCTCCATCTGCTCGAACTCCCGGGTGCGGAAGGTGAAGTTGCCGGGAGTGATCTCGTTGCGGAAGGACTTTCCGATCTGGCAGATACCAAAGGGCAGCTTGCGCCGTGTGGTGCGCTGTACATTCTGGAAGTTGACAAAAATGCCCTGCGCGGTCTCGGGCCGCAGATACACCGTGTTCTTGGCATCCTCGGTGACGCCCTGGAAGGTCTTGAACATCAGGTTGAACTTGCGGATGTCGGTAAAGTTGTGCTTGCCGCAGCTGGGGCAGGGGATGCTGTGCTCATCGATAAAGGCCTTCATCTCGGCATCGGACAGGGCGTCCACCGGCTTGTCCAGCCGGAAATCATGGCTGAGGCACCAGTCCTCGATAACCTTGTCGGCGCGGAAGCGCTCCTTGCACTCCTTGCAGTCCATCAGCGGGTCGGAAAAGCCGCCCACATGGCCGGAAGCCACCCACACCTGGGGGTTCATCAGGATGGCGGCGTCCAGACCCACATTGTAGGGGTTCTCCTGCACGAACTTTTTCCACCAGGCCTTTTTGATGTTGTTCTTCAGCTCCACGCCCAGGGGACCGTAATCCCAGGTGTTGGCCAGACCGCCGTAGATCTCGCTTCCGGCGAAGATAAAGCCCCGGCCCTTACACAGAGTAACGATCTTATCCATCGTTTTATCCGCATGGTTCATAAAAAAACCTCCTGAAAATCTATAAATTGATACCTCTTTATAGCTTATGCAAAAAAGCCGTGCTTGTCAAGAAAAACCGTCAAAAATGAGGAGGATGGAGCGCCGGAGGTCTGCCCATTCACCGTCGGCGCAGGCGAAGCACACAAAAATCCCCCGGATGCAGACGCATCCGGGGGATGGGCAGCTGTGTAACTGCGGAGAATTACATCATGTCGATGGCGGTGTTGTTGTAGGTGATGGTGCAGGCACTCTCCAGAGCGGTCAGATACTCCTCGTACTTCTCGGACTCCAGCGTGTCACGGATATCAGTGAGATAGCTCAGGCCCTCGTTCTCCACGAAGTACATGATGTGGTAGCCATACTCGCTTTCCACAATGTCGGTGTCGCCGGGCTTGCGGCTCTCATCAAAGCACCAGTCGTTGAAGGCGGTCAACATCTGGCCCTGATACACGCCGGTGTACAGACCGCCCTCGTCGGCGTTGTCGGCGGAATGCTCCTGGGTCATGGCGATAAAGCTCTCCTCAGTGGCATCGCCGGCCTTCCACTCGGCATACAGCGCCTCGGCCTCGGCCTTCTTGCCCTCGTTGGCGGTCTCCACGGCGGCGACCTCCTCCTCGGTGGCGTCGGTCTTGGCAGTCTCAAAGGCGATCAGGCAGTGACGGACGGCCACGGTGTAGTCGTCGTTCTCCTCGCGACCCTCATACAGCAGGACGCACATGGCGGAGCTGTTTTCGTCCTCGGCCACCGTCAGGTCGCCGGCCTTGCGACCTGACTCCAGCAGCCAGGCGCCGATGTCGCTGTCCTCGCTGAGAGAGGAAACCACGGTCTGGGTCTTGCCGGTGGTGAACTCCTCATCTGCGGCGGCGCAGACGCTGTCAAAGTCGGCACCGGTGCCGTTCATCCGGGCCATCAGCGCCTCAGCCTCCTGCCGGGCGGCCTCCTTGGCCTCCTCGGTCATTTTTTCGGCCTCTTCCTCGCTGGCGGGCGCACCCTCCTCGGTGCTGTCGGCATCGTAGGTAAAGGTATCGTACTTCACGCTGTAGAGATAGTAGTTCATCTCGTCGTAATCGTCAGCGTTTTCCTCATAATAGGCCCGGACGGCGGCATCGTCAATGCCGAAGCCTTCCACCACGGTGTTGTAGTAGCCGGCGGTGTAGACACGCTTCTGATAGTAGGACTCCACATCAGACAGTCTGGTGCCGGAGCCGTACAGCAGCTTGCAGTACTTGGAGGTGGAAACGCCATACTCCTCGGCGGCCTCCTCCAGAGACTGCATATACTGGTCGTACTGTTCCTGATCGTCGGCAGACATCTCATAGCCGTTGGCGTTGGCCTCCTGATAGAGCAGGCTGACCTCCTTGGCGATGTTCTGGGCCTGCTTCATCAGATAATCCTTCCAGGTCATGGAGGAATCATACAGGCAGGTCTGGAGATCGAAGGTACCGGAGGTAAGGTCATAGCCATACATACTCAGCATATAGGCGTTTTCGTTCAAAAAGGAGCTGCGGGTGCTGCGGTAATACTGGTTCAGTTCGGTAACGGAGATCTTGTCCTCGCCCACGGTCATGGCAGTGGTGCTGCGGTCGATGATGCCCAAAGCATCAACGGCGGTATAGACCAGCATGACGACGCAAAGGACAGCAACCACGATCAGAGTGATCTTGATGCCGGGATTGATCTTGTTTTCATCGTTGCGCCGGTTGGCGCCTGCGGATTTCGCCATAAGATTTATCCATCCTTGCTTTTAGATTTCGATTGTAGCAATCGTTTCAATTATGGTCGCAGGCAGGGAAAAAGTCAATACCTTTTTTCCTGAAGAAGGGAAAATTTACGGAAATTTCTCAGCTTTTCCGGCAGGTATTTTTGAAAAAAGGGGTTGCAATCCGCAAAGGAATGTGGTATCATAGCCTATGCGAAAAGTAGTGATCGACTGCGAGGTGAGAAGAAATGAAAGAGGGTATCCATCCCAACTATCAGGTGACTACCGTGAAGTGCGCCTGCGGCAACGAGTTCCAGACCGGCTCCACCAAGGCCAATCTGCGCGTGGACATCTGCAGCAACTGCCATCCCTTCTATACCGGCAAGCAGAAGCTGGTTGATACCGGCGGCCGTGTTGACCGTTTCAAGAAGCGTTTCAACCTGGAGCAGAAGTAAAGCTGAGCCATACGAGGATACAGCGGCGCCTTTCCGGCGCCGCTTTTCGTAGTTCCCGGGAAAGGGAAGGCCTTATCACCGAAGCGGGGACACTGCCGGAAGCTTGTGCCTCCTCCGTCAGCCTTCGCGTTCTCAGCGGGGCCTGCGGCCCCGAACCCTTTCCCTGATACAAGATCGAAATCTACACAAACAAAGAGGTGACCGGAATCCATGAGCATGCTGGAAAAACGGGAGGATGTCCGGGGGCGGGCCCTGCTGGTGGGCCTGTCCTGCGACAGCGCCGCCGATTTTGACAATTCCGATGAGGATACTATGAACGAGCTGCGGGAGCTTTTGTCCACCGCCGGCGGCGAAACCATCCTCACCGCAATGCAGAATCGTCACACCCCGGACCCCCGCACCTTCATCGGCGAGGGCAAGGTGCAGGAGCTGCGGGAGCTCATCGCAGCCAACGACATCAACCTGGTGATTTTTGACAACGAGCTTTCTCCCTCGCAGGGGCGGTCGCTGGAGGAAGAGCTTTCCTGCCGGGTCATTGACCGTAACGCCCTGATCCTGGATATCTTTGCCGACCGCGCCACCACGGCAGAGGGCAAATTGCAGGTGGAGCTGGCCCAGTACCAGTACCTGCTGCCTCGCCTCACCGGTATGTGGACCCATCTGGTGCGGCAGACCGCCTCGGGCGGCTCCAGCCCCATTGGCACCCGCGGCCCCGGCGAGACCCAGCTGGAGACCGACCGCCGCCACATCCGGCGCAAGATTCAGAAGCTGGAAAAGGAGATTGACGACCTCCAGCGGGTGCGTGCCACCCAGCGCAGCAAGCGGGAAAAATCCGAGGTGCCGCTGGTGTGCATCGTAGGCTATACCAACGCGGGCAAATCCACCCTGTTGAACGCCCTCACCGGCGCAGGGGTACACGCCAACGACCGGTTGTTTGATACGCTGGATCCCACCACCCGGGTGCTGCACACCGAAGAACTGGGGGATGTGCTGATCTCCGACACCGTGGGCTTCATCCGAAAGCTGCCCCACCATTTGGTGGATGCCTTCCGCTCCACGCTGGAGGAACTGCGCTACGCCGATGTGCTGGTGCACGTCATCGACGCCAGCGACCCACAGTGGCGTCTGCAGGCCCAGGTGGTGGAGGAGCTGTGCTGTCAGCTGGGGGCCGAAAGGACGCCCCGGCTCACCGTATTTAATAAGGTGGATCTCCTGCGGGAGGAGCAGCTCCCCCGGGAAAGCGGGGCCATCTATACCGCCGCTGCAAGGGGAATGGGACTGGACAATCTGGTGCGGCAGATCTGCCGTCAGCTGGGGGAAGGCCTGCGCACCGTGCGTTTTGTGCTGCCCTACAGTCAGGCCGGCGTGCTGGATCGCCTCTATCGGGAGGCCAATGTGAAAAAGGCCGAGTATGTGGAAAGTGGTATCGACATCGAGGCGGTGGTGGATCCGAAGACCTACGGCCGCATCCGGGAGCTGCTGCCGGAGGATCAGAGGGAGCCGGAAGATGAAGAATTTTAAGGTGCCTTATCAGGAGGCCGAGATCGAATTCGCGGAGAAAAAGTCCCGATTCATCGGCCATATTTATAAGGTCAGCACCCCCGAGCAGTGTCAGGAGCTGCTGGCCGCCGCACGGAAAAAGTACTGGGATGCCAGCCACAATGTGTACGCCTACATCCTGCAAAACGGTGTGATGCGGTTTTCTGACGATGGCGAGCCTCAGGGGACATCGGGTATGCCCACCCTGGAGGTGCTGAAAAAGGAAGAGGTGTATGATGTGCTGTGCATCATCACCCGGTACTTCGGCGGCACGCTGCTGGGCGCGGGGGGACTGGTGCGGGCCTATTCCCACACCTGCAAGCTGGCGCTGGACGCGGCGGGGCAGGCCATGATGATGCCCTATGCCCAGGTGCTGCTGGACTGTCCCTACAATCTGCTGGAGCAGGTGCGGCGACTGCTGCCGGGCTTTGACGCTGAGGAGGCCGGGGCTGATTTCGGTGCGTCTGTGGTGCTGACGGTGGCGCTGCCGAAGGAACGGTACGAGGCGTTTTGCGCCAAACTGGTGGACAGCACCAACGGGCGGCTGGAATGTGTTTATCTGGGGGAGGAGCTGCGGGGCAAGCGGCTGTAGTGTATGTCACTCTCGTAAATGAGTGGGCAAGAGCTTTTTGAAAAAATTTTCTCAAAAAAAGAGGAAATCGGGATTTTCCGCGTATTTATAAAGTGAGCAAGAAAAACAGGGAAGGAGCGGTGACGCCTATGACCGTTCGGGAACGCATTGAGCAGGAGGAACGGACGCTGCTGGCCCCCGGGGCTACCCTTTCGGCAGAAAGCCGGGGAAGAGAGCATCCGGACCGGCCCGACGAGGTGCGCACCTGCTTTATGCGGGATCGGGATCGCATCATCCACTGCAAAAGCTTCCGCCGGCTGAAGCACAAGACCCAGGTGTTCCTCTCGCCGGAGGGCGACCATTACCGTACCCGCCTGACCCATACGCTGGAGGTGGCTCAGATCTCCCGCACGGTGGCCCGGGCCCTGCGGCTCAACGAGGATCTCACCGAGGCCATTGCCCTGGGGCATGATCTGGGACACACCCCCTTCGGTCACGCCGGAGAGCGGGCCCTTTCCGAGGCGCTGGGCCGCCCCTTCAACCACAACGAGCAGAGCCTGCGGGTGGTACGGCTGCTGGAAAAGGACGGCCGGGGCCTGAATCTGACCCGGGAGGTGCTGGACGGCATCGTCTGCCACACCGGCCCCAGAGAGGCAGACACCCCCGAGGGGCGCATCGTCCGCTATGCCGACCGCATCGCCTATATCAATCACGATATCGATGACGCCGTGCGGGCGGGGGTGCTGTCAGAGGAGGACATCCCCTTTGACCTGAAGCTGTCTCTGGGCAGCACTCACAGCCGGCGGATATCCGCGCTGGTGAACGCCATGGTGACCTTTGGACGGGGAAACGGGCAGGTGGGCATGGACGCTTCCACCGCCGCCGCCATGGAGGCGCTGCGGGCGTTTATGTTTGAGCAGGTCTATCAGAATCCGGTGGCCAAGGGGGAGGAAGGCAAGAGCGAGGCCATCGTCCGGTATCTGTACCGCCATTTTGTGCAGGATGCGGGAAGGCTGCCGGGAGAGTACTGGGCCATTGCCGACCGGGACGGCGTGGAGGCCGCCGTGTGCGACTACATTGCCGGCATGACCGACCGGTACGCCGTGATGATGTTTCAGGAGCTGACGGTCCCCAAGAGCTGGAGCAAGTATTGAGGGGCGCTGCACAGGGCGTGGAGGTTCCGGAACGAGTCGAAACGCCCAGGCGGGCTTTGGCGATGTTACCCGGTGGAAAGCAGCGCGGGGTTTGGGGCGGCAAGCCCCGCAGGAGAAGGCGCTCATGTTGCGGATGATGTGCGCAGAATGACGCCGATACAAGGAAAGGATGTGACAGCCGATGGCCCTGCCCCAGCAGTTTCTGGACGAGCTTCTGGCCCGGACAGATATCGTGGATCTGGTGAACCGCTATGTGCCGCTGAAGCGCAAGGGCGCCAATTACTGGGCCTGCTGTCCCTTTCATCATGAAAAGACCCCCTCCTTTTCGGTGAGTCAGGACAAGCAGTTCTTCAAGTGCTTCGGCTGCGGAGAGGGCGGCAGCGCCATCCACTTTTTAATGAAGATTGAAAACCTGCCCTATATCGAGGCTGTCCGCAAGCTGGCTCAGCTCAATGGTATGGAGCTTCCGGAGGAGGAGGACGGCGGCCGGGGCCGCCTGCAGCGGCAGCGGCTGCTGGCCCTGAACCGGGAAGCCGCCCGCTGGTTCCACGAGACGCTGCGGGGCGAGCAGGGCGGGGAGGCGCTGCAATATCTGCTGCAAAAGCGGGGCATGACCCCCCAGACGGTGGTGCGCTTCGGCCTGGGCTGGGCTCCCGATGACTGGGACAGCTTCCTCCGGGCCATGCGGCAGAAGGGCTATACCGACAGCGAGCTGGAAAGCGCCCGTCTGGCGGGCCGCACCCGGAACGGGCGGCTGTATCCCTTCTTCCGGGGAAGGGTGATGTTCCCCATCATTGATATCCGGGGAGATGTGGTAGCCTTTGGCGGCAGGGTCATCCGGGGGGACGGCGACGGAAGGAAGTATGTCAACAGCTCCGATACCCCGGTGTACAGCAAATCCCGGACGCTTTACGCCATGAATCTGGCCAAAAAGACCAAGGCCGACCGGTTCATCCTGTGCGAGGGCAACATTGATGTGATCGCACTGCATCAGGCGGGCTTTGACAGCGCAGTGGCCTCCTGCGGGACGGCCTTTACCGCCGATCAGGCCCGGCTGCTGGGAAAATACACCCGGCAGGTGGTCATCTGCTACGATGCCGATGCCGCCGGGCAGAAGGCCACCGAAAAGGCCATCGATATCCTTCGGCAGAACGGGCTGGAGGTGCGGGTGCTGCGGCTGCCCCCCCGGCGGGATGGCCAGGGACGCATCCTCTATGACAGCGAGGGCCGCCCACAAAAGGTGGATCCGGATGATTTTATCCGGCAAAACGGGGCAGAGGCCTTCCGGCGGCTGCTGGACAAGCCCCAGAGCGACGGCGAGTACCGCATGGGGGAGATCCGCAAAAAATACCCCTCCCTGGAGGACAGCGCACAGAAGCTGGCCTATGTCCGGGAGGCCGCCGGATATATCGCCGGAGTGGCCTCGGCTGCCGAGCGGGAGCTGTATCTGCTGACGGCGGCGCAGGAATCCGGTCTGCCCGCCGACGCTCTCCGGGCCGATGTGGAGCGGCTGCGCCGGCAGGAGGTGCGCCGCAGGCAGAAGCAGACCGAGCGGGAGGCGCTGCAGCCCGAACAGCGCTTCCAGCCAAAGGAGTGGAGCCTGCATTATAGCAACCCCAGGTCGGCGGTGGCCGAGGAGCAGCTGATCGCCGCCGTGCTGGGGGATCGGGAACTCACCGAGTTCGCCCAGGTGCGGCTGGATCCGGAGCAGTTCTCCTCGCCCTTTCTGGCAAAGGTCTATCAGCTGGCGCTGGAGCGGGTGGATCAGGGGCTGGAGCCTGCCCCGGCCTTCTGCATGGATCGGCTGGAGGAGGCCGAACGGCGGCAGCTCACCGGTATTCTGGCAAAAACAGTGGGCCAGCGGCTGCAAAAGGACGAGCTGCGGGAGCTCATCGGTACCATACAGTATGAATATCAGAAACGAAATGCACCGGCGGATGACGCGGAGCTTCTGCTGGAAGCCGTCCGGCGCAAGCAGGGATAAAGGAGGAACGACACATGGCAGAGCAGGAAAACAAAACGGTGAACAAGCAGCAGGTGCTGCATGATCTGCTGGAATTCGGAAAGAAAAACGGCAAGATTACCATGAAGGAGATCAACCATGCCATCGATGCGCTGGAGCTGGATGCCGACCAGCAGGACAAGTTCTACGCCGCGCTGGAAAAGATGGGGGTGGAGATCGCCGTGGAGGAGGATGCCCTGGAGGATGATCTCCGGGACGAATCTCTGGCCGAGGTGGAGGAGGTCACCGAGGAGGAGATCAACGAGGCCATCGTGGTGGATGGTCTGGCCATCGATGACCCGGTTCGGATGTATCTGAAGGAGATCGGCAAGGTGGATCTGCTTTCTCCCGACGAGGAGATCGAGCTGGCCAAGCGGATGCTGGAGGGCGACGAAAAGGCAAAAAAGCGTCTGGCAGAGGCCAACCTGCGTCTGGTGGTGTCCATCGCCAAGCGCTATGTGGGCCGCGGGATGCAGTTCCTGGATCTGATCCAGGAGGGCAATCTGGGTCTGATCAAGGCGGTGGAAAAGTTCGACTACACCAAGGGCTACAAGTTCTCCACCTACGCTACCTGGTGGATCCGGCAGGCCATCACCCGGGCCATCGCCGACCAGGCCCGCACCATCCGCATCCCGGTGCATATGGTGGAGACCATCAACAAGGTCATCCGGGTCTCCCGCCAGCTGCTGCAGGAGCTGGGGCACGACCCCTCTCCCGAGGAGGTGGCCGAGGAGATGAATATGCCGGTGCAGAAGGTGCGGGACATCCTGAAGATCGCACTGGAGCCGGTGTCGCTGGAGACCCCCATCGGCGAGGAGGAGGATTCTCATCTGGGAGACTTTATCCCTGATGACGATGCACCCGAACCCGCTGAGGCGGCGTCCTTTACCCTGCTGAAGGAGCAGCTGGTGGAGGTGCTGGGTACCCTGACTCCCCGGGAGGAAAAGGTGCTGCGGCTGCGCTTTGGCATTGAGGACGGGCGCACCCGCACCCTGGAGGAAGTAGGCAAGGAGTTCAATGTGACCCGTGAGCGCATCCGGCAGATCGAGGCCAAGGCGCTACGCAAGCTGCGGCATCCCTCCCGCTCCAAAAAGCTGAAGGATTTTCTGAACTGACTCGGCATCGGGAGCCTGTGTGTTCTTCGGAAGCGCAGTTGCTTCCTCATTCTTCCCAGCGGAGCAGAAAATCGATGACACGCGGGAAAAAGAACAGGGAGGCCTGGTGCGCTCCGCCCTCCGGCATCCACTTTACAGAACACAGAAAAGGAGTCCTGCATCATGCTGCTGCAAGAGCTGCGGGAGCAGGTGGTCTATTATGGCCGCCAGCTGCTGCAAAGCGGTTTGACCATGCACACCGGCGGAAACCTCAGCGTCCGGGACAGAGAAAGCGGCCTCATCGCCATTAAGCCCTCCTCCCGGCCCTATGACCTGCTGCGGCCAGAGGAGATCCCCGTCATAGACATCCATGGCCGGGTGGTGGAGGGCCGCTGGAAGCCCTCCTCCGAGTGGCCCATGCATACCCTGATCTACCGCACCTATCCCCGCGTCTGCGGCGTGGTGCATTGTCACAGCCCCTATGCCACCGCCGCTGCCGCCGCCGGGCAGGAGATTCCCCTGTTCCACCACGAGCTGTGTATGTATTGCTCGTCGCCGGTGCGGGTGGTGCCCTTTGAGGTGCCGGGCAGCGATGCGCTGGCCGAAAGCGCCCTCAGGGGCTTCGGACAGGACAACTGCATCACCCTGCTGCAAAATCACGGCCCGATTGCCATGGGAGCCACCCTCTGGCACGCCTTTGATGCCGCCTGCGCCGTGGAGCAGGCCGCCCAGGTGCTGTCCATCGCCCGAAGCTACGGCCCCCTGACCCTGATCCCGGAGGAGGGCCGCCGGGCGCTGCGGGCCTGTGATCCGCTGCAAAGACCCGATACTGGCGCGGTGGAGATCACTGCCGTCTGAAACACAAGGAGAAGCTATGCTGCTGAATGTTCTCATCCCGCTGGTGGGCATCGTGGCCGACCAGCTGGTGAAATACTGGGCCTCCGTCCGGCTGCGGGCGGTGGGCACCATCCCCCTGTGGGAGGGGGTCTTTCATCTGACCTATTGCGAAAACACCGGCGCGGCCTTCAGCCTGCTTTCCGGCCAGCGCTGGCTGCTGCTGGCGGTGACCGTGCTGCTGCTGGCCGGGCTGCTGTATGTCCTGCACCGGAACTGGCTGAAAAACGCCTTTGGCCGCACCGGTCTGCGGCTGATTATCTCCGGCGCGGTGGGCAATATGATCGACCGCTTTCTGCTGGGCTATGTGGTGGATCTGTTCGATTTCCGGCTGATCCACTTCCCGATCTTCAATGTGGCAGACATCCTTTTGTGCGTGGGCGTTGGGATGATTGCGGTGTACATCCTGCTGATGGAGCCCAGGCTGGAAAAACAGGCGAAGGAGGCCGAAGCGGATGGAGATTCTGACGCTGAACGCCGCGCCTGAGGATCGGGGACGGCGGCTGGATCAGTTTCTGGCCGACGAGCTGGAGGAGCTGACCCGCTCGGCGGCGCAGCGGTTGGCGGAGGAGGGCTGGGTGCAGCTGGAGGGGCGTTCCCTGAAAAAAAACTACCGCCTGACGGGGGATGAGTGCTTTCAGGTGGAACTGCCCGATCCGGAGCCCATCAGCGCCCAGCCCCAGGATATCCCGCTGGACATCGTGTACGAGGATGACGATCTGCTGGTGATCGACAAGCCCAAGGGCATGGTGGTCCATCCCGCGCCGGGAAATCCCGACGGCACGGTGGTCAATGCCGTGCTGTATCACTGCGGCGGCAGTCTCTCGGGCATCGGCGGAGCCTTTCGCCCGGGAATCGTCCACCGCATCGACAAGGATACCTCCGGCCTGCTGATCGTTGCGAAAAATGACCGGGCTCACCTGTATCTTTCGGCACAGCTGAAGGATCACACCCTGGCCCGCACCTATGAGGCGGTGGTCATCGGCAGCCTGCGGGAGGAGCAGGGCACGGTGGACGCCCCGCTGGGCCGCAGCCCGAAGGATCGCAAGAAAATGGCGGTGGTGCCGGATGGCCGCCGGGCGGTCACCCACTACGAGGTGATTGCCCGTTACCCCGGCTACACCCATATCCGCTGCCGGCTGGAGACCGGCCGTACCCACCAGATCCGGGTGCATATGGCCAGCCTGGGACACCCCATCGCGGGAGATCGGGTCTATGGCCCGGGGAGGCAGGACGACCGGCTGGAGGGCCAGTGCCTCCACGCCCGGGAGCTGACCTTCCTCCACCCGGCAGACGGCCTGCCCCGGGTGGTGACCTGTCCTCTGCCGGCATATTTCCGGGCATTTCTGGATAGACTGGAGAGACTGTCATGAAGCCCTTTGCGGGAAAACTGATCGTCACCGATCTGGACGGCACCTATCTGTATGACGATCATCATATTTCGGCGGAAAACCGGGCTGCCGTCCGGTATTTTATGGACAACGGCGGCCTGTTTACCATCGCAACCGGCCGCAGCAAGGCGGGAATGGAGCATTTCTTCCCCCAGCTGGAGCTCAATGCCCCGGCCATTCTGTACAACGGCTCGGTGATCTATGATTTTGCGCAGGGACGGGATGTGCTGGACTTTGCGGTGGGGGAGAGCGGTCTGCGCCTGTGCCGGGCGCTGGAGGCACGCTTCCCCGGGCTGGGCATCGAGGTCTATGCCGGCCACCTGCCCTATGTGGCGCAGGACAGCCCCCGCACCCGGCGGCATTTTGAAAATGTGAAAATGCCATGGAACCCCTGCCCGGCGGGGGAAATCCCCCAGCCCTGGCTCAGTCTGGTGCTGACGGGGGAGGCGGAGGCGCTGCCCCCGGTGGAGCGGTATATCCGGACGGCCTTTCCCGGCGGGTTCTTCCTGCAATATTCCTCCCCGCATATGCTGGAGGTCATGCATCCCGATGCAAGCAAGGGCACGGCGCTGACCGCCCTGCGGCAGCGGCTGGGGGTGGAGGCAGAGCAGGTCTGGGCGGTGGGAGATGGCCCCAACGACATCCAACTGCTGGCAAACGCCGCCCACAGCTGCGCCCCGGCTGACGCCTGCGGACCGATCCTGTCCGCCGCAAAGCATATCCTGCCGGGCTATCGCGACCACGCCATCGCCTGGCTGATCCGTCAAATGGAGAAAGGAACCCTATGAAAAAGCATTCTGTTCACAAGGACGAGCTGCTGAGCTTTGCCCTCATCGTGCTGGGCGCGCTGATGTATTCCTCCGGCCAGCTGTATTTTATCCGTTCGCTGCATATCCCCATGGGCGGCGTCTCCGGCATGGCGCTGGTGGCCAACTACCTGTGGCAGCTGCCCATCGGTGCGGTGACCATCGTGCTGAACATCCCCCTGATGTTTCTGGGCTGGCGGACGCTGGGGCGGAAGTTCTTCCCCAAGACGGCCTTTGCCATCGTGGCCTCCTCGCTGTTTGCCGATGCACTCACCGGAGTGTTTCCCTCCTTTGAGGGGGAGATGCTCATTGCGGCGCTGTACGGCGGCGTGGTGATGGGCGCGGGCTACGGGCTGATCTTCCGTGCGGGGGGCACCACCGGCGGCGTGGACATCGTGGCCAAGTGGATGAACAAGATGAAGGATATCCCTTTGGGCACCACCAGTCTGACCATCAACAGCGTGATCATCGTGTGCTCGGCGCTGATCTATGGCAATCTGGACGGTGCGCTGTATGCCATGATCACCAGCTATGTGTCCAGCCAGATCACCGACAAGATGGTCTATGGCATGGATGTGCAGAAGAATGCCATGATCATCACCTCCCGCCCCCGGGAGGTAGCCGATGCCATCATGCAGGAGCTGCACCGGGGCTGCACCGGCATGGACGCCACCGGCATGTACACCGGCGACCACCGCACCGTGCTGCTGTGCGCCGTGCGTCGGCACGAGACCGGTACACTCAAGCGGCTGATTTTGCAGGAGGACGAAAACGCCTTCATGATGATCTCCAATATCAACGAGGTCTTTGGCCGCAATTTCAAGCGATTGGAGCAGTGAGGCATGAACATCCAGATCTATGGCAAAAGCAAGTGCTTTGACACCAAAAAGGCCCAGCGCTGGTTTCAGGAGCGGCGGGTGCGGTTTCAGCAGATCGACCTGCCCAAAACCGGCCTGAGCCCCCGGGAGCTGGAAAGCGTCTGCCGGGCGGTGGGCGGCGTGGACGCCCTCATCGACCCCGGGGCAAAGGATGCCGCCACTCTGAAATGGCTGGCGCAGGACAGCCAGAAGGTCGAGCGCCTGCTGGAGGAGCCCACCCTGCTGCGGACGCCCATCGTTCGAAACGGCAAGCAGGCCACCGTGGGCTATTGCCCCGAAGTGTGGGCGACATGGGAATGAAAAGAAAGCACCCGTCCAGTGACGGGTGCTTTTTATATTGTTGTAAGCCTAACAAATTCAAAATACCACAAATTGACTGGGAACGCAAGCAAAAGCTTCCATTTCCCCGTTATGCACAAAAGCTTGCTGAAAACTTTATGGAAATCGCTAATTGTGATTAATTTAACAATATGGTATCCTATTCATAAGAAAGGAACGCCCTCCGCCGACCCGGAAAAATCAGGAAGGATGTGAGTCCCGTGGGCCGGAAAGAAGCGTAGACATTGCCTGAAAAACAGATTCGGCAGAAAAGGGCGGTTGCTTGTTTGATGGCGCGAAACAAGAAATTGATTGCTTTCCTTTTGGCCCTTCTGCTTGTTGTGGTCTGGCTTCGTCCCATACATGGGGAACGGCTGCTTTCCTATCTGCGCCCGGAAGGCTTCACAAGGATCGTCGTTGAAAAGATCTTGGACGATGGGTATACTGAAAACATACTTGCATCGGTGGAGTTGACACCGGCGGAGGCGGTGCAGCTTTGCTGTGGTATCTCGTCGCTGCGGTTACGGGATATCAGCCGAAATACATTTTTTACGAGGACAGATTTACGCTATGCTGCTTATTTTTACGGACTCCGCGAACTGAGGAGCGGGGAAACGGGCGAAGTGGTAATAGGCGAAGCAGTAAGAGGTTCCATTGTGTTTCACGGGCAGCTGACTTTTGACTATCTCTACGATGATATAGACCCTGTCCATCGGAGATATCGGGTCGTTCACCATTCCGATGCAGATTTGGAAGATATGTTTGAAGCTCTGTTTCCAGGAAGGAGGAAAACAGCCGATGAATGATTACAAAAAGCTGTCTTTACCGGCGATATTGGTTTTCTCCATTCAGGTTTGTCTTTTGGCCGTGGTAGAGGCCAATAAAAATCTCACACTGTGGGAATGTGTTTACGACACGCCTGTGGGCATCAGTATGCTGATCTCCCTGACGGTCGCCGTTGTTTGTGCTGCCAGAGCGGGCACCGAAGCTGACGAAACGGTGGCCGACGCGGAACGAAAGGAAGAATTGGAAAATCAAAAGGAGGATAAAAAATGGAAAAGCGTTGCGCTACTGCGGCAGTATGGTTAAGTCTGTTGTTTATGACGATACTTCCAGTTTCATCTATTGCTGCTGTTAGGAACGAGCTTGTCAGTCCACAGGATAATGGATATTACACATGGGAAATCACGGATTCTGAGCTGTTGTATACAACAACGCTTGATGCAGCTTCATAAAGCGCCTTATGAAACACTCTTGTAAAAAGGAGACCGTCTTTTTCCTTGCAGCCGCCGTCCTCCTGCTCCAACTGCTGCGGCAGGGCTTCGGCATTTATTGGGCGATGTTGCTGCGGGCGGCGCTGGCGATCCCGATGACTGTAATGCTGCTGAATAGGCTCTTGCGTGTGACGGTAGGGAAAACTTGAGTATAGGCTCAAGCGGCGGGGCAAAGCCCCGCCGCTTTTTGCATATTCGCCGCCGTTACAGCTTTTCCTCGGGATGGTCGTGCTTTTTGCGCTGCTCCTTTTTCTCCCGCTTGTCCTCACAGCTCTGTCCGCATTTCTTTTCCATGACCTCTTCACCTCCTGTGGGTCTGTGCCGTTAGTTTGAGACGATTTTGCCGCTGTTATTCCCACATTTCCCGGGAAAAGGGGGTTGTCACGGACAAAAGCTTGTGCTAAAATGGAAAATACGAATGCTATGAGTATTTTTTAATATTTTATCATAAACGGAGGAACCTACCCATGTCCGGACATTCCAAATGGCATAACATTCAAAAGACCAAGGGCGCTGCCGACGCCAAAAAGGCAAAGATCTTCACCAAGTACGCCCGTGAGATGGCCATCGCCATCAAGGAGGGCGGCTCTGCCGATCCCAACTCCAACTCCAAGCTGGCTGCGGTCATCTCCCGCGCAAAGAGCGAAAATGTCCCCAACGACAACATCAAGCGCACGCTGGACAAGTACAAATCCGGTGCCGCTGCCGAGAATTATGAGCACGTGTCCTACGAGGGCTACGGCCCCGGCGGCGTGGCCGTGCTGGTGGACTGCCTCACCGACAACAAGAACCGCACTGTAGCCGAGGTCCGGCATTATCTGGACAAGTACGGCAAGGGCATGGGCGCTTCGGGCTGCGTGTCCTGGCAGTTCGACAAGAAGGGCTTCCTGGCCATCGACGGCGAGGAGCTGGACGAGGAGACTGTCATGATGCAGGCGCTGGAGGCCGGCGCCGCCGACTTCCAGGTGGAGGACGGCGTGTTCGAGGTCTATACCGAGCCTGATGATTTCGACGCCGTCAAGGAGGCGCTGGCCGCCCAGGGGCTGGAGTTCCTTGAGGCCGGTGTGCAGATGATCCCTCAGACCTACACCGCCCTGTCCAACGAGGACGACATCAAGAACATGGAAAAGATGCTGGAGGTCATGGAGGACAACGACGACATCCAGGATATCTGGCACAACTGGGAGCAGGAGTAAGCTGCGGCCTGCCCCACGGCGCACGATCCATCCGGAGCGCAGGCGCGCCCATGCCCGCGCCTGGCCGGAACAGAATTGCAGAGCTGAATGCTGAATAAAGAAACCTTTTACCGTCCCCGGGTGTTTTGCGCCCGGGGACTTGCACTATTCTGTAAACGGTGGTACACTGTCCTTACCGGCGGCAGTTCGCCGGAATCTTACAAGAACAGGAGATCTGCTGTTTGAAACGAAACAACACCTTGGAGCCTGTGGCCTGACCGGGAGGTCGCCGCAAGCGCCGCGCCTCCCGAGAGAAAGAACCAACATCTTTCATTTTCAGGAGGAAATCACCATGGAAACCATCATCATCCGCAACGAGACCCCCGCCGACTACCGCCGCGTGGAGGAACTGACCCGGGAGGCATTCTGGAACAAGCATGTCCCCGGCTGTGGCGAGCATTATCTGGTGCATGAGATGCGCCATCACCCCGATTTTATTCCCCAGCTGGATCTGGTGCTGGAGCGGGAAGGGGAGATCATCGCCGCTGTGCAGTACACCCGCGCCACACTGGTGGACGAGAACGGCTGTGAACTGCCGGTGCTGACCTTCGGCCCGCTGAGCGTCCTGCCCGCCTTTCAGCGGCAGGGCTACGGCAAACGGTTGCTGGAGCGCTCCTTTGAGATCGCACAGAGACTGGATTATCCGGCCATCGTCATTTTCGGAGACCCGGACAATTATGTGGCCCGGGGCTTCCGCTGCTGTAAGACAATGGGCGTCTGCCTGCTTCCCGGAGTTTATCCCACCGCGCTGCTGGTGAAGGAGCTGACCCCCGGTGCGCTGACGGGCCGGCAGTGGCAGTATCGGGAGAGCCCGGTCTGCGGGGTGTGCGAGGATGAGCAGGCGGTGGCCGCCTTCGACGCCGCCTTCCCGCCGAGGGAGAAGGGCTGGCAGCCCAGCCAGGAGGCGTTTTACATTCAGAGCCATTCGCAGGTCGTGCTGTAAGGCACAGCCGGAAAAGGAGCGGGAGACCGCTCCTTTTTTGTTGCCCCTGCCGGGCTGGGAGAGATAAAACGAGCAGCCGCGCTTTCGGAAAACGGGCAAGCTTCCGGCAATGCCTCCCCTTCCCGGGAGGCGGAGCCACGGCACACCCCGTGTAGGTTTGTCAAACATATTGGACAGTGAATTCGTTAGGAGAAAGCCAGTTGA
>CAZYAD010000015.1:0-35674 GCA_964646225.1 uncultured Oscillospiraceae bacterium | reverse complement strand
TTTACCGCCATTCTCAAGGGAAAAAAGCAGATGCGCACTGACAAGGCCGCCGACAGGGCGTTCCCATCCGGGTGGGAGTGAACAGCGGCAGCGTGGATGCCGATCTGCGGGAGCAGTACGGCGTCACGCCGGAGACCCTTTGTCAGGCGGCGCTGCGGAATATCGAGCAGCTGGAGGACTGCGGCTTTTTCGATATCTGCGTGTCGTTGAAAATGTCCAATGTGTTCGGAACCATTCGGGCGTATCGCCTGATGGCGCAGAAATGCTACTATCCGCTGCATCTTGGCGTGACTGAAGCGGGCAACGAGCACTTCGGCACCTTGCGCTCGGCGGCGGCCTTCGGTGCGCTGCTGGCCGATGGCATCGGCGACACGCTGCGGGTGTCTCTGACGGCAGACCCGGTGCGGGAGGTCTATGCAGCCAGAGATATCCTCAAGGCGCTGGATCTCCACGAGGGCGGCGCGCGGATCGTGTCCTGCCCCACCTGCGGCCGCACACAGATCGATCTGATCGGCCTGGCGGAGCAGGTGGAAAAGGCCCTGGCACCGCTGAAGGCCCGCCTGACGGTGGCTGTGATGGGCTGTGTGGTCAATGGCCCCGGCGAAGCCCGGGAGGCCGATATCGGCATCTGCGGCGGCAGGGGAGAGGGCCTGATCATCCGGAAAGGCGAAGTGCTTTACAAAGTACAGGAAAGCGAGCTTCTTCCGCGCTTGATCTCTGAAGTTGAGGCCATGACGGGGGAAACTCTATGAGTGCGCGTCTCTGCGATCTGTTCCCAAACGCTGCCGGAAAAGAACCGGTATGGGAATGCGCCGTCATCGGCGTGACCCCGGCAGAGGCCGGTCTGGTGGTGCGGCTGGAAAGCGGCCGCCCGGTTCCGGCGGCCCGCCTTGAGGCGGCCCGGCTGGCCATCTGCCGCAGCTATGGAGTGGCCGGTGTGGAGCTGCTGCTGGAAGCTCCGGAGGAAGCGGAAGCGCCGGAGCGTCCGGCGACGGAGGCACCCGGGCAGCCCTCGGAGGAGGCGCTGCGGGAGCTGTTTTCCCGAAAATATCCCTCTGCGGCCCCCTGTCTGCGGGAGGCTGATTTTTTGCTGTCGGAAAATCGCCTGACTCTGCGGGTGGCCGCCGCCTGGCACGCCACCCGGCTGGAGCAGCTGCGCAGCGAACTGGAGCGGGATGCCGCCGAGCTGCTGCGCCAGCCTGTCCGTCTGGAGCTCACCGCCCCTGACGCCGATGACCGCCAGCTGGAGGCAGCACGCCGCGCCCGGTTGGAAGCTGCCAGCCGGGAATGTCCGGCTCCCCGTCCGGCAGAGCCCGCCCGCTCCGCGCCCCAGCCGGAAAAGCCTCAGCGCCGCGCCTTTGGCCAGAAGCGGGATCCCAGCCTCCCCATGTTCCGTCCCAGGGAGGACGACGATGTGCTTTACGGCAAGCCCTTCGCCCGGGAGCTGATCAAGCTGGGGGATGTGAACATGGACAGCGGAAAGATCACCGCCGAGGGCGAAATCTTTTATGTGGAGTTCAAAAAGCTCAATGGCCGGGATAAAACGGTGGTCATCTTTGAATTTTCCGATGGCACCGGCTCCATCCGCGCCTCTAAGGTGCTGCCGGATGAGGAAGCAGCCGAACTGGAGGGCGGCATCAAAAAGGGCGCTTATGTGATCGTGCAGGGCATGGTGCATTACTCCATGTTCGACAAGGAGCTGGTGCTCAACTTTACCGCCATTCTCAAGGGAAAAAAGCAGATGCGCACTGACAAGGCCGCCGACAAGCGGGTGGAGCTGCATCTGCACACCAATATGTCGGCCATGGACGCCCTGTGCGACCCGGCCAAGGCGCTGAAGCTGGCGGCCTCCATGGGACACAAGGCGCTGGCGATCACCGACCACGGCGTGGTGCAGGCCTTCCCGGAGGCCATGAAGGCCCAGGCCAGCCTGAAAAAAAGCGGCACCGACATTAAGGTGCTCTATGGCATCGAGGCCTATTGCATCGACGATCTGGAGCAGGGAAGGGCCGTCAAGGGCGAGAGCACGGCTCTGCTGGAGGATGAGATCGTGGTGTTCGACACGGAGACCACCGGCCTCAGCGCCGCCAGCTGCGAGATCATCGAGATCGCCGCCTGCATCGTGGCCGGTGGGCGCATCCGGGATCAGTTCCATTGCTATGTCAAACCCTCCCAGCCCATACCGGCGCGGATCACCGAGCTGACCGGCATTCGGGAGGACATGGTGCGGGACGCCAACCCCATCAGCGTGGAGCTGCCACGCTTTCTGGAATTCTGCGGGGCGCGTCCGCTGGTGGCTCACAACGCCGACTTTGATATGGCCTTTGTGGGCGCGGCCTGCGAAAAGCTGGGGCTGTCCTGTCCCGCCTGCTCCATTGATACCGTCGAGCTGGCCCGGGCGCTGATGCCCCAGCTGAACCGGCACAAGCTCAATATCATCGCAGACGCGCTGGATCTGAAATTCAACCACCACCGCGCCTCGGATGATGCCGCTGTGCTGGCAGAGATCTTCCTGCGGTTTATCCCCATGCTGCAGGAGAAATGCGGCATCACCCGCGTGGACGAGATCAACGCCGCCATCGGGCGGCTGCGGGCAGGCACAGGCCCGGATAAAAAGCAGAAAAGCTACCACCTGATCATTCTGGTGAAAAACCGGCCCGGCCTCATCGCGCTGTACAGGCTGATCTCCGACGCACATCTGAAATATTTCAACCGCCGGCCCATCATCCCCATGTCCGAACTGGCGGCCAGCCGGGAAAACCTGATCCTCGGCTCGGCCTGCGTGGCGGGCGAGCTGTTCGATGCCATCGTGGCGGGCAAGCCCTGGGGCGAGCTGATGCGGATGGCCTCCTTTTATGATTACCTTGAGATCCAGCCCCTGGCCAACAACCGCTTTTTGCTGGACAAGGAGCTGGCCCGGGATGAGGAGCAGCTGCGGGATTTCAACCGCACGGTGCTCAAGCTGGGCGATGCCCTGCACAAGCCGGTGTGCGCCACCGGCGATGTCCATTTCCTGGAGCCGGAGGACAGCATTTACCGGGAGATTCTCCAGGCAGGCATGGGCTTCAAGGACGCGGAGGACCCCGCGCCGCTGTATTTCAAGACCACCGATGAGATGCTGGAGGAGTTCGCCTATCTGGGAGCGCAGCGGGCCTATGAGGTAGTGGTGAAGAACCCAAATCAGATCGCCGACCAGATCGAGCACATCGAGCCGGTGCTGTCCGGCAGCTATCCCCCCTCCATTCCCAACAGTGCGGAGGATCTGGAGCGGATGTGCCGGGAAAAGGCGCGGGAGCTGTATGAGGAGGACGGCCGGCTCCCGCAGATTGTCTCGGAGCGGGTGGATGCAGAGCTGATCCCCATCATCAAAAACGGCTTTGATGTGATGTACATGATCGCCCAGAAGCTGGTGGCCAAATCCAACGAAATGGGCTATCTGGTGGGCTCCCGAGGCTCGGTGGGCTCCTCCTTTGTGGCGTTTCTCAGCGGCATCACGGAGGTCAACGCCCTCAAGCCCCATTACCGCTGCCCCGGCTGCCGCCATTCGGTGTGGGACAACGACCCGGTCTATCAGACCGGCGCGGATATGCCCGATATGGACTGCCCGAAGTGCGGCACCAAAATGATCAAGGACGGCTTTAACATCCCCTTTGCCACCTTCCTGGGCTTTAATGCGGACAAGACCCCCGATATCGACCTGAATTTCTCCGGTGAATGTCAGGGCCGCATCCATCGCTACACGGTGGAGCTGTTCGGCAATGACAAGGTGTTCAAGGCCGGAACCATCGGCACCGTCAAGGATAAGACCGCCTACGGCTTTGTAAAAAAATATCTGGAGGAGCGGGGCCGGGTGGTTAACAACGCCGAGATCAACCATCTGGTTTCGGGCTGCACCGGCATCAAGCGCACCACGGGGCAGCATCCCGGCGGCCTGATCATCGTCCCGGGTGACCGGACGATCTATGAGTTCACACCGGTGCAGCACCCGGCGGATGACCCCAACTCCGATATCATCACCACCCATTTCGACTTCCATTCCATTCACGACAACCTGCTGAAGCTGGACGAGCTGGGGCACGATGTGCCCACCATCATCCGCCATCTGCAGGATCTCACCGGTGTGGATCCCATGGATGTGCCTCTGGACGACCCGGATACCATGCGGGCCTTTACCGATATCAGCCCGTTGGGCATCGAGACCGATGACATTCTGGAGCAGCCGGGCTCGGCCGGCGTGCCGGAGTTTGGTACAAAAAATGCCCGTTCCATGCTGATGGAGACCATGCCCACCACGCTGGAGGGCCTGATCCGCATTTCCGGCCTGTCCCACGGCACCAATGTCTGGCGCAACAACGCTCAGGATATCATCAATCAGGGGCTGGCCACCATCAACGAGGTCATCTCGGTGCGCGACGACATCACCACCAAGCTCATCGCCGTGGGCCTGGACAAGAAGCTTTCCTTTACCATCTCCGAGGCCGTGCGAAAGGGCAAGGGCCTCAAGCCCGAGTGGGAGGAGGAGATGCGGGCCCATGAGGTCCCGCAATGGTACATCGATTCCTGCAACAAGATCGAGTATATGTTCCCCCGCGGCCACGCCGTGGCCTATACCATGATGTCCTTCCGCATCGCCTGGTTCAAGGTGCATCACCCGCTGGCCTATTACTGCGTCTATTTCAGCAATAAGCTGGATGCCTTTGACTGCGCCACGGCGCTGCAGGGGGATGCGGCGATTTGCCGGAAATACCGGGAATTGAAGGCCCTCCCCAAGCGCACCGCTGTGGAGGAGGATCAGATGATCGTCCTGGAACTGTGTCACGAATTTTACAAGCGGGGCTTCCGCTTTTTGCCCATGGATCTGTATCTTTCGGACTACAAATCCTTCAAGGTGGAGCAGGACGGTCTGCGTCCGCCCTTTATGGCTCTGGGCGGCGTGGGCGAGGCAGCGGCCCAGTCCATTGCCGAGGAACGGGAAAAGGAGCCCTTTATGTCGCAGGAGGACATTTCCATCCGCTGTGGAAAGGCGTCCTCCGCCGTGCTTCAGTCGCTGCGGGATATCGGCGCACTGGGCGATCTGCCGGAGAGCAACCAGATGGATCTGTTTGCCGCCATGCTGTAAGGAGGAAATGCTATGGAGCTTGTGTATAAGGATCTTGTTTTGCGGGATTACCGGGAATCGGACATTGCCGATGACATCCGCTGGATGAATGTGGAGGTGGACTGGATCCGGGCCGACACCCCTTGGGCCCCCATCGAACGGGTGGATCCGGAGCAGCTGCGGGCAGAAATGATGGAATATCTCTCTGCCATCCCGGAGGATGCCCTCCGCTGGCGGCTGGAGATTGAGCACGAGGGGCGGCACATCGGCTTTGTCAGTTCCTACCTGCTGGACGAGCAGTATGAATGGGTCTCACCTGCCGAAGCGGGCGATCCGCTGTCCTTCCGCCGCGCCCTGAGCATCGCCATCTGCACTTCGGAGCAGTGGGGCAAAGGGCTGGGCACCCGGGCGCTGAAGGCGATGATGGACTATTATCGGGAGGCCGGGATCGAGGAATTCTACCTGGAGACCTGGTCTGGCAACCGCAGGATGCTGCGCTGTGCCGAGAAGCTGGGCTTCCGGGTGTGCAGAAGGGAGCCGGGGGTACATACGGTGGGCGGCAAGAAATATGACGCCCTGGTGCTGCGCAGAGCGTAACAGACAAAAAAGCAAAGGCAGGTTTCTTGTAAACAAGGCGCGTATCCGTGAGGATACGCGCCTTGTTGTATAAAGATGCTTTGCGATCAGACCGGCTCCTCCGGCTTTTCCGGCGGCACTGCGTCTGCCGGGGCGGCCGGAGAAGGCCCCTGCATTTGCAGCAGCTTTTCGGCGGCCATGCGGCTCAGTCCGGCCACTGCGGAAAATACCACGATCAGGTCGTTTACGCCGTCGGCGGCCGAGGCATTCTCGGGCAGCAGCAGCCCGGCCCGGCGGTTGACCTGCTCCACAAACAGCAGCGTGGCGGCCCGGTGCTGCACCGCAAACCGGTCATAGACCGCCTGCACCTGCGCCTCGGTAAGGGTCAGCGGCATGATCCGGCAGATGTGGGAAATGCCCACGCTCTGCTTCAGACAGCAGATCATCAGCAGATAGGCCAGATGAATACGGGAGTAGCGTTTTTTCACCGGCGGCGGCATGATCTTTTTGCGCACATAGTTGTTCACGGCGGCAGCGGTGACGGCGGCATCCATGCCGACCTCCCGGGGGAGAAAGCCCAGATAGCTGTTCAGCAGCGCCACCACCTGATCCATATACAGATCCAGCGCAGGCAGTTCCTCCCACAGCGGCATGGGATGCCCGGTGAGATAGGTCTCCCATTTGCGCATCTGCTGCACCACCCGTTCCCGATCATACTCCATGGTGTGCCCTCGCCGCCTTTTCAAAGCCGATGAGCAGGCCGCCCTCCTCCGCATAATAGCAGCAGAGGCCGCCCAGCGGCAGGATGGTGATGTCTGCGGCAGGGAAGTGCTCCAGGATCATTCCCCGCAGCGCCTCTGCCCCCGCCTGCTGGAAGGCGTGACCGATGACGATCCGCCCGCCGGCAAAGCCGTTTTGCAGCAGCTCCTGCACCACCAGCCGGTAGGTGCGCTCCTGTCCGCGGCATTTGTGCAGCGGGTGGACTGTGCCGGTCTCCGAGGCGATGCCGATCATGTGGATGCCCAGCAGCCGGGCGGTCATCCCGGCCATTTTGGAAACACGGCCGTTTTTCGTCAGGTTTTCCATGCTGTTCAGCTGAAACAGCAGCCCGGTGCGGGCCAGATAGCGTTCGGCCTCCCGGCAGACCATTTCAAAGGCCAGCCCGGAGTCGGCCAGCCGGGCGATCTCCTCTGTCAGCAGGATGAGCTCCGGCCCGGTGGTCAGGGTATTGAACACATGGATACGCTTTTCCGGCGATTCCGCCAGCACCAGATCCCGGGCCAGCACGGCGCTGTTGTAGCTGCCGGAAAGGCTGCCGGAGATGGTGAGCACATAGCATTCGTCAGCGGTGCGGTATTCCCGGGCATAATCCTCCGGACCGGGACAGGCAGAGCCGGTTTTGCCCTTGAAGGCGTAAACGGCGTCCATCATGGCGCGGGTGTCCAGCCCGGCCTGATCCACATATTCCGTCTCACCTACCAGAATGCGCAGGGGAACACGGCCAAAGGCGGCACGGGTATGCAAATGCGCCAGCGAGAGCAGGTCGCAGGAAGAATCCACAATGATTTTGTACATAGGCTACGCTCCTGAATATGATGTTATCTAATCTTTGAGATTAGTATATCAGATTCTCATGACAAAAACAAGTGTTTTCTGCAAAACGATCAAAAAAGCCGCTCCCGGTAGAAACCGGAGAGCGGCTGAGGTCGTTTTGCGGATCAGGGATTGAAAATGCTGTTCCAGAAATCATGGAAAGGGCTGCTGCCGTTGCCTTCCTCCCCGGTGCCGTCCTCCTCGTCGTCATCGGAGGGCTCCTGGTCAGTGTCCGGCTCCTGGTTGTCATCCGGATCCTGCTCGTTGTCCGGGTCAAAGGGCCAGAAGGGCCAGTCGGGATCGGGCTCCGGCTGGGTGTGGACGGTGCAGAGCTGATAGGTGTCCGGCGTGGGCTTCACATAGCCTTCGGCCAGCTGCTCCTCCGTCAGGTCATAGGGCGCGCAGTAGATCTGGTCGGCGACCTTGACCGCAGAGGGGAAGGCCCGCTGATAATTCATCAGGCTGACGGTGGTCAGGCCCTCCGCCGGGCAGTAATCATTGGCGATGGCCTCGCCGCACAGCAGGACAGACACATGGCATGTGCAGGTGCGCTTGGGGACATCCTCCACGGCCACATAAGCAGTCGCCACCCGGCTGCCGCGGACATCGGCAGCGCACAGATCAGAGGCCAGCAGGCCGCAGTCCAGACAATAGCTTACCTTGTTCATTTCGGTGCTCAGGGAAAACTCCGCCGGCTGGGCGTCGGCCAGCACGCTGGACATCACCCGGGTCCACAGCTCCAGCGCCGGGTTGGTGGAAAACTTGCTCAGGCTCTGCTGCGCATCGAAGCCGAACCACACCACGCCGGTGTAGTAGGGGGTGATACCGGCAAACCAGCGGTCGCAGTCGGCGCTGGTGGTACCGGTCTTGCCGCCCACCTCGATGCCGCTGATGGCCGCCTTGCGGCCGGTGCCGTTCTTTACCACATTGGTCAGCAGCTGGATCATATAATCCCGGGTTTTGGTGGACATGGCCACGGTGGTCACCGGCTCGTTATCCAGCAGCAGCTTGCCGTCGGAATCATACACCTTGGTATAGAGGATGGGAGTAGTGTACTGCCCGTCGTTGACAAAGGCGCTGTAGGCGGCGGTCATTTCCAGAACGGTGACGCCGCGGGTCAGGGAACCCATGGCCAGCGGAGAGACATCCTTGTCGCTGTAGGTCTTGACGGTGCCGTCGCCCAGGGTCTTTTCCATGGATTCCACCAGCTCCAGCCCCAGGTTTTTGGTTGCCCAGTTAAAGGAGCGCTCGTTGCCCAGCTGCTGTACCAGATCCACCGCCACGGTGTTGAGGGACTTGGCGATACCGTTGAGGATGGTGGTGCGGCCGCTGTAGGTGCGGCTCTCATTATAGGGCCAGCCGGTACCGTCGCCGCGGATGACGAAATCCTTGGGCACATCGTCCACCACAGTGATGGGGGTGACCACACCGTATTCCAGCGCGGGAGAATAGACCGAGATGGGTTTGATGGCCGAACCGGGGCTTCGGCGGGTCTGAGTGGCGTGGTTGAGCACCAGATCGCCCTCCTTTTCGCCGCGGCCGCCGTACAGGGCCTTTACCTGTCCGGTATAGGGATCCATCAGCACCATGGAGGCCTGGGGATAGGTGCCGTCGCTGCCCAGACTGCCGGGGAAGTTCTCCTCATCCTGGAAGACGGCGTCCATCTTTGCCTGAATGTCGGGGTCGATGGTAGTGACAATCTTCAGCCCGCCGCCGTAAAGCAGCTGCTTGGCCATCGCCTCGCTGTAGCCCAGTTTGGTTTGCAGGTCGGCGCGCACCTGGGTGATGACGGCGTCCTCAAAGTAGCTCTGATAATCCGCCGTGCCGTCGGTGTCCTCCTCGCCGGTGTTTTTATAGGCCTGCACATCCTCCGCCATGGCCTGATCGTACTGCGCCTGGCTGATGTTGCCGTACTCCTTCATGGTGTACAGCACGGTGGCGCGGCGCTCGGCGTTTTTCTCGGGGAAGCGCTTCAGATCGTAGCCGTAGGGGTTTTTGACGATGCCGGCGATGGCGGCGCATTCCGCCAGAGAAAGCTCGTCCAGCTCCTTGTTGAAATAGGTCTTGGCGGCCTGACGGACGCCATAGGCCCCCTGGCCAAAGTAGATGGTGTTGAGATACATCTCCAGGATCTCATCCTTGTCATACTTTTTCTCCAGCTCCAGCGCGCGCATGATTTCCCGCAGCTTGCGCTTGACTGAGGTGTCCTTGTCCTCGGTCAGATTTTTAATCAGCTGCTGGGTAATGGTGCTGCCGCCGCCGGAAAAGTCGCTCAAAAGGCCCGTCCAGTCCAGGGTGGCGCCGATGGTGCGCTTCCAGTTGACGCCGTTGTGGGTGTAGAAGGTGTTGTCCTCCACCGAAATAAAGGCCAGTTGGAGCTGCTTGGGGATGTCCTCCAGATCCACCCAGACACGGTCCTCCTGACCGTGCAGGGAGCCCAGCTCCCGCTCTTCTCCGGTCTCTCCATCCATATAATAGAGGAAGCTGGTGAGATTGAGCCGGTAGCTGTCCAGATAGATCTCCACATCGTTGGAAACATATTTGTTGATGTAAACGGCAAATACCATGCCGCAGATGGCGGCGGTAGTCAGCCCCACCAGAAGGATCGTCAGCAGGACGAAACCGATGGAGCGGAACAGGTTCCGTTTTTTCTTTGCGGTACTCAAGCGCAAAACTCCTTTCGCATCAGGTCAGGAAAGAGCGTAAACTCATACGAATAGCATTATAGCACAAGTCCGGCGAAAATGCACTGAAAGAAATAAGAAATTTGTATGAACAGGCCATTTTCGGACAAGCTTTTGGTAAGGGGGGATCGATATGGGGCGCATTTGGCGCAGAAAATGGCTTCTGGCGGCGATGGTTCCACTGGCGGCGGGGCTGATGACCGCAGCGCTGCTGTCGTCCGGGCGGGAGACGGCTGAGCAGCAGGAGCAGATGCCTCCTGCAGAGGTACAGCAGACGGCAGCCCCGCAGGAGCCTGCGCGGCCGCAGGAGCCGCAGCCGCTGTGTGAGCTGGGCGTCTGGCATGGCAATGTGGCGGTGTTTTCGCCGGGGGCGTCCCAGCCGCAGCAGGTGACCGAGACTCCGGCAGCCTCGCTTCCTGCGGCGGATCAGGAAGCGCTGGAGCAGCGCCTTCCGGTCTACAACAGGGAAGCCCTGGCATCGCTGCTGGAGGATTATGGCTCTTAGACAGGCGGCCGTGCTATTTTGTTCCTTTGACGCATAGATTGTCACTGCGGAGGTGGCAATATGAAGATCTATACATTCAGGCTGACAAAGGGGCACATGATCGCGGCGGTCCTGGCGATTGCAGCGCTGGTGGCGGCGCTGATCCTGCTGCTGCCGGGGAGCGAGAGCCGACAGACCGGCGGAACGGCGGTCATCCGGGAGCCGGCGGACTGCGCGGAATATCTTCGGCAGCTGGGCTATGAGACCGAACTCAGCTCGGCGGAAAGCCGTACCGTGCTGATCCCGAAGGAGTTTGACGCCGTCTACGAGGCGTATAATGCGCTGCAAAAGGAGAGCGGCTTTGACCTGACCCGGTACGCCGGTAAGCGGGTGGAGCTGACTACGCTGAAGATCACCAACTGGCCGGAGGAGGAAGCTGTGCTGGCCGATGTGCTGGTGTACAAAAAGCGGGTGATCGGCGGCGCGGTGTATACCGCATCAGTGGATGGCTTTATGCAGGGCCTGTCACCCAGAACGGAGCCGCAGGCGTAACGCTTCGCAAACAAAGCTGACGGTGCGTCAGCTTTGTTTTTTTGTGCGCAGATGGCCGAGGCCGGGTGTTTTTCTGGACATTTGGCAGGCGCTGTCTTATAATAGCAGGCAGGACTGCCGGAGTGCTTTGGCGCACGGCGGGCAATTTGCAGAGAAATGTGGTGGATCATTTGAACCTTTGCGATATGGAACAGATCCGGCTGCTGCTGGCGCGGCACGGCTTTCGTTTTTCCAGGGATCTGGGACAGAATTTTCTGTGTGATGACGCCGTCCCGGCGGCCATCGCCCAGGGCGCGGGCATCGGGTCGGAGGACTGCGTGCTGGAGATCGGCCCGGGCATCGGCGCACTCAGTGCCCAGCTGTGCAGGCGGGCCAAAAAGGTGGTGGCCGTGGAGCTGGACCGGCGGCTGCCGGCCATCCTGGGCGAGACCATGGCGGACTATGACAACTTCACCCTGGTGGAGGGCGATGTGCTCAAGTGCGACCTGCGTGCCCTGTGCCGGGAGCAGTTTGGCGACAGTCCGGTGATCGCCTGCGCAAATCTGCCCTATTACATCACCACACCGGCCATCACGGCGTTGCTGGAGTGTGACTGCCTGAAACGGGTGGTTGTGATGGTGCAGAAGGAGGCGGCTGCCCGTATCTGTGCCGGGCCGGGGGAGCGCGACTACAGCGCCTTTTCCGCTCAGGTGGCCTATTACGCCCGGCCGGAGATCCTGCTGGAGGTGCCCCGCGACCGGTTCCTTCCTGCACCCAAGGTGGATTCCCGCGTGCTGCGGCTGGAACGGCACGCAGCGCCGCCGGTGCCGGGGGAGAAAAAGGAGATTTTCCGGGTGATCCGCGCAGCCTTTGCCAACCGGCGGAAGACCTTTGCCAACGGCCTGTGCATCGAATACGGCAGACAGCTCTCCAAGCAGGCGGCGGAAGAACTGCTCACCGGGCTGGGTTTTGCGCAAAATGTACGAGGCGAGGAGCTTTCTCTGGCGGACTACGGGGCGATTTCCGTCAAATTGCATGATTATTTTGCCGATTCCAAAGGATAATTGGCGAAAAGCGGCTTGTAAAAGTGACGAATATCGTGTACAATCAAAAATAACAAAGACCATAGAAATTGGTTCAAATCATTTGGAGGGTAAAACTATGACGCTGACCGAAAACAAAGCGGTGCTTCAGTTTGTAGAGGACGCCGCCCAGCTGGCAACGCCCGACCAGGTCGTCTGGATCGACGGCAGTGAGTCGCAGCTGGAAGAGCTGCGCAAGATCGCCATGGGCACCGGTGAGCTGATCAAGCTCAACGAGGAAAAGCTGCCCGGCTGCTATTACCATCGCTCTGCGCTGAACGATGTGGCCCGCGTGGAGGGCCGGACCTTTATCTGCACCCGGAAGCAGGAGGACTGCGGCCCCACCAACAACTGGATGGATCCCCAGGAGGGCTACAAGGTGGCCTCCGATGTGCTCCGCGGCTCCATGAAGGGCCGTACCATGTATGTCATCCCCTTCTGCATGGGCCCCGTGGCTTCCCGGTTCGCTAAGGTCGGCATCGAGCTCACCGACTCCATTTATGTTGTGGTCAGCATGGCCATCATGACCCGCGTGGGTAAGGCCGTCCTGGACAAGCTGGGCGACAGCAATGACTTCGTCCGCGGCTTCCACGGCAAGTGTGAGCTGGACGAGGAAAAGCGTTACATCCTGCAGTTCCCCGAGGATAACGCCATCTGGTCGGTGAACTCCGGCTACGGCGGAAATGTCCTGCTGGGCAAGAAGTGCTTCGCTCTGCGCATCGCCTCCTTCCAGGGCAAGAACGAGGGCTGGATGGCCGAGCATATGCTGATCCTGGGCATTGAGTATCCCAACGGCGACAAGAAGTATGTGGCCGCCGCCTTCCCCTCTGCCTGCGGCAAGACCAACCTGGCCATGATGCTGCCCCCCGAGTATTACAGCAAGCAGGGCTATAAGGTCTGGACGCTGGGCGACGATATCGCCTGGCTGCGCATCGGCGCCGACGGCCGGCTGTACGCCGTCAACCCCGAGGCCGGCTTCTTCGGCGTTGCTCCTGGCACCAATGCCAAGAGCAACCCCAACGCCCTGGCCTGCACCCACGAGGGCACCATCTTCACCAATGTGGCGCTGGATCCCGTGGAGAAGACCGTCTGGTGGGAGGGTCTGTCCAAACCCGCTCCCGCCGGCCTGCTGAACTGGAAGGGCGAGCCCCACGATTATTCCTCCAACGAGAAGATCGCCCATCCCAACTCCCGCTTCACCGCGCCTGCCAAGAACTGCCCCTGCATCGCCGACAACTGGGAGGATCCCGACGGCGTGCCCCTGTCCGCCATCATCTTCGGCGGCCGCCGCGCCAAGTGCGCACCCCTGGTGTATCAGTCCCGCGACTGGGAGCACGGCACCTTTGTGGGCTCCATCATGGCTTCTGAGACCACTGCCGCCGCCACCGGCGCCGTGGGCGTGGTCCGCCGTGACCCCATGGCCATGCGTCCCTTCATTGGCTACCATGTGGGCGACTACTTCCAGCACTGGATCGACATGGGCAAGAAGATGACCAACGCGCCCAAAATCTTCCATGTCAACTGGTTCCGCACCGACAAGGACGGCAACTTCATGTGGCCCGGCTTTGGCGAGAACTTCCGCGTGCTGGAGTGGATCATCAAGCGCTGCGAGGGCAAGGTAGACACCGTGGAAACCGAGATCGGCTATATGCCCAAGGCTGAGGATATCTGCCTGGATGCGCTGGATTACAGCATCACGGCCGACCGCAAGTTCGACCGCGAAGTCCTGAAGGAGATCCTGAATGTGGACAAGGAGGCCTGGAACGCTGACATCGCCAGCATCGAGGACTTCTATGCTACCATTGGCGACCGTCTGCCCAAGGAGCTGCGGAATTGCCTGGATACCCTGAAGAGCAACCTGAAATAAGTCGTTTTCCAAGGAAGCAGGGCGGTGCATTTGCACCGCCCTGCTGTGTCAGAAAGGAGCCTGAAATGAAGACCTTTTCCGGTGAGCGGCCGCTGACTGTGGTGTGCTACGGAGACTCCAATACGAAGTATTATCTGGGGGACGCGCAGCAGGACGGCCCGGAGGCGCAGTCCTATCCCACGCGGCTGGGGGAGCTGTTCGCCCGGCGGGGTTTTTCCGGGGTGCGGGTGCTGAACTGCGGCTTTCCCGACACCCAGACCGATTTTGCAGTGGCCAACTTTCAACAGCAGGTGGTGGAAAACGGGGCAGATGTGTGCCTGTTCGGCTTCGGCACCAACTGCATCCGGCAGCCCGATGCCGATCTGGAGGAGTATCTGGAGGACATGGCCCGGCTGTTCGCCCTGTGCCGGCAGCGGGAGATCCAGCCAGTGTGCCTGCTGATCCCCTGGTTTGACCGGGATTACTGCGGGGAGGAAGGGCAGCAGCGCCTGCCCGGCTGGAACAGCGCCCTGTGCGAGCTGTGCCTGACCCGAAAGGTTCCTGTGCTGGATGTTTACAGTGCCTTTTGCGGCGCACCGGAGCGGTTTTTCAATGAAAAAACGACCCCCAAACGGCATTTCAGTGCACAGGCCGCAGAGGCGGTGGCCGAGATGGCCTTTGCCCTGCTGGCCCCCTGTCTCCGATGACCCTCTGGCAGCTGTATCTGGCGGAGATCAATGCCGCCGCGCTGCTTTTGTGCGCCGTGGACAAGCGCCAGGCGAAAAAAGGCGACTGGCGTGTGCCGGAAAGCGTGCTGCTGCTGGCCGCCGCGCTGGGCGGTTCGGCGGGTCTGCTGCTGGGAATGGTGTTGCTGCGCCACAAAACCCGGCACAAAAGTTTCACGCTGGGGGTGCCGCTGCTCCTGCTGGCACAGTGCGTGGCGGCTCTGCTGTGGATGTAAGACAAGAAAAAACGCGCCTGATCGTTTTCAAGATCAGGCGCGTTTGTATCTTTACAGTTCCTCCGGCGGAGGCAGCGGCTCCCGCAGCCAGCCGTTGAGACGGAACAACTGCCGACAGATCAGAAACGCGGCCAGCAGTCCGGCCACCAGCAAAAGGACATAGATCCAGAGGATCTGCTGCGCATAGCCCTGCAGGAGATAGATACCTGTCGTCAGCAGGGTGTAGCCGGTGCGGGCCCGGAGAATGCTCTCCGGCTCCTCGTACCCGGCCCGCACGGCGGCGTCGGCGATATCGGTGAGCAGCTGGAAGTGGAAATACAGCCCGATCAGCTGCCGCAGCAGGGTCAGCAGGGCCAGCAGCAGGGGCCAAAGACCGTTGGCAGGGGTGGAAACACCAGCCAGCGCCGCCAGCCAGTCCAGTCCCGCCATGATCGCCAGAAATCCGCCCAGCGGCCGCAGCAGCCGGGCTGTGGGAGACCATTGGGCCAGCCGGACCATGGACGAAAGAAGCATCCAGTAGCCCAGCCAGTTGGGCAGAAGGTTCAGACTCCCCAGATTGAGGTTCAGATGCAACAGCAGGTAGGCCCAGGCCATCTTCCGGATGGCGTCCCCCAGCTCGCGGTGTGTCAGCTCGTTCACGGCTGCACCTCCTTGGGATAAAAATCTTCGGCTGGCTGTCCGTTCATCAGAATGCGGACGGCGTAATCCACCGGCGCGGGCGGGATCACATCCCTCAGGGCACTCTGGCTGCCCCAGCCCTTACCCGCGCCGCCGTCCAGCACCCGGTTCCAGTCCTCATCGACCTGGCGGGAGATGCTGGCTCCGCCGCTGCTGGAGGAGGAGGTCACATAGGGAGAGTCCGGCAGAATGCTGTCGTCCGGAGCGGAAAAGGCGGGCGCCTCGTCGGTGTCCAAACGGGCTTGCAGCAGCATGGTGACCCGGCTGACTCCCGAAAGCTCGGCGGTGCAGTCGTAATGATACCGGTACCAGGAATGGATATCGGTGAACACGGCATCGGGCTTTGGTGCGTGAGCAAAGGCAGAGCCGCCGAACAGGCCGATGCTGTAGGCATTGTTCACCACGGCGCGGGTCTGGTAAAGCACGCTGACCGTGCCGCTTTCGCCCTCCGCACGGTATTCGGTGAGGGCAGGCAGTGCAAACAGGTCGTTGCCCAGCACCTCCTGCCGAAGGGGCGCGGCATACTGGGTCACCGTCCAGCGGTCGTCCTGCCGGGTGATGGACAGGGAATAGACGGCGTACCACTCCTGCTTGGCATTTTCCGGCGGCGGCGGATCACCCTCTGCCGGGCCGACACGGTAGATGAGGCTGCCCCGGTAGCTGCCGTCCTCCAGCCGCTCCAGATTATAGAGCTCATAGCCGCTGCCGTAGCCGCTGTACTGCCACTCATTGGCGGACAGCCAGGGAAATACCCCCTGCCGTCCCTGCTCCAGCAGCGCAGCCTGCGACTCCAGGGGAGAGGCCGCCGCCAGATACAGCAGATTTTCGTTGATCAGGCCCTTGGCATAGGTGTCCACCGCTCCGGCAGGTGTGGTGCAGCGGAACAGCCGGGCGGAGGCGGCCGCCAGCGCCTGCTCCAGGACTGTGCCGGTCAGGGCCTGCTCACTGTAATGCAAAACGGCCCCGCCGGGGCTGCCGCAAAAGCATACGGCGGCCAGAAGGATGCACATACAGACCGACACCAGGGACATTCCCCGGGGATAGCGCTTGAAGCGGGCGATGGCCTCGATGCGCCGGGCAATAAAGGAGCCGCCGTTTGACAGGGAGGTGGTGCCGGGTGCGCGGGGATAGCGCTCGTTGACCATGGAGAGCAGCGTCCGGCCATACTCCCGCCGGGCCTCACCCTCCAGCCGCTCCAGTACCCGCTGATCGCACAGGCTTTCCAGATCGTTGCCGATGCGGCGGCATACCATCCGCAATAAGGGGTTACACCAGTTGACTGCCCGGAAAACGCACCAGAACAGGCTTTGCAGAAGATCCCGATACCGCAGATGCAGCAGCTCGTGAAGCAAAACGCTGTCCTCTGGCAGAGTGCCAGAGGGAACCGCCAGAATGGGCCGCACCACACCGCAGATCAGCGGGGAGGAGAGCCCTTCCACCTCGTAAACCGGACAGCTGGAAAGCCCATACGCTTTACAGACTGTTTCCAGCTGCTCCAGCAGTCGGGCAGAGGGTAAGCATCCGCGTTTCAGCAGCCGTCGCAGTCGAAAATAGCAGAACAGCTGCCAAAGCAGGGCCAGCGCCGCGCCCAGTGCGTACAGCACAAACAGCCAGTCGGTGAGACTGCGGGGCGCGACCGTGATCCACGGCAGCGGAAAGCGCACCTCCACCGCCCGGGAAAGCGAGGCGAAGGCCGAATCCAGCCCGGGCTCAAACAGCTGCCTGAGCAGCTCTGTCAGCTGCCGCAGCGGGGAAAACAGCTCCCGGCCGTTCAGCGGCAGCACCGCTCGCAGCGCCAGCACATACCAGACGCCGTATTGCCACCGGGGCGAGAGCTTGTCCCGGAAGATCCCCTTAACCAGCAGGAGCAGCAGCGCCAGCGCAGACAGCGAGAGGGTGTAATAAAGAAATGCATAGACCTCCCGCATCTCACACCTCCATATCGTCCAGCAGCTGCCGCAGCCGTTCCCGCTCCTGGGGAGAGATGGAGGATTCCCGGAGAAACGCGGCGATCAGCTCGCCCGCCGCACCGCCATAGACCCGCTGCAGCAGGTCGCTGCGGGCCGCTCCGGCACAATCCTCCCGACTGACAGCCGCCCGGTAGTGGTGAGGCTCCTCCTCCCGGAGAATGCACACCAGTCCCTTGCCCTCCATCCGGGTGAGATAGGTGTGTACCGTGTTGCGGCTCCAGCGGCGCACCGCTGCCAGACGCTGCACCACCTGTCCCAGTGTCTGCTGTCCGCCCTGCCAGAGAGCCTCCATGACGCTCCATTCGGCATCTGTTAATTGTAGCATTTCCATGACCTCCTACAAATGTAGTACATTCAGAATACTACGCTTGTAGTCGTTTGTCAAGCGGAAAAAAAGCACCGCTTGCCATATGGCCTGAGCGGTGCTTTGTGGTATGGAACAGCCTGTCCTTAATAGCTGGCCCGATATCCGATGACACGGAAGAAGGGCAGCTCCCGGTGCAGCTGCAAAAAGGCTGTCCGGGTGCGGGCGGCGGTCAGCGCGCCGGTGAACTCGGCAAAGACGATGTTGATCTTGTGCTGATCGTCGTCGGCGATGTCCTGAGTCTTGACGCGGAAGTATTCCAGATTCATCCGGGCCTCGGCCAGGGTGGCCAGCGTCTGGGAAAGGTCGCCCTGCCAGTCCATCCGGATGGCAAAGGCAACGCTGATGATGCTGTTGGAGCTGTCGGAGAACAGCTTTTTGGAGAACAGGGTCAGCATCCGCCCGTCAGGCAGGGGGATGAAGGCGTTGATATAGATCGGCTGCTGATAGATCAGGGTGTACAGCCAGTCGGTGTCGTAAAAGCTGTTAACGATCAGTGCGCCAAAGTCGCCCCGATCCTCCAGCAGCGCTTCCACCGTGGCGGCGATGGAATGACAGGGCATGACCTCCATCCCCAGCGCAGTGGAGACCGTCCGCGCCATCTCGGTTGGGCACAGCACCAGTCCGTCCCGGATGCCGTCGGAATCCACCAGAAATTCCTCGTGGGGGAGACGCAGATCAGGGGTGTGGTTGATCACATGGCGATACTGGTAGCCCCGGGTCATACGCATCAGCGAGGTCCACAGGGAGCTGGCGCGCATGGAAAGCTCGGGAGAAAGGCCATAGGTCACATGGCGCAGCACTTCGTCGATGCGGGCCTCGTCGTAGATATCGGTGCCGGCGTTTTCCACGCGGGTCAGACGGACGGCCACATCCATGCGGCGCAGAAACACATCGCGCAGGGAATCGTCACACTGGTCGATGATCTGCCGCAGGATCACTTCTTCTTTCATGGGGCATACCTCCCTGTTTCCGTAAGATCTGTCATTTTTATCATAAAGCCTGATAACGGGAAAGTCAATGAATTCGCTGTGACTTTTCCAAAAACTTTTTCCTCTGGGCGGCCCTTCCGGCACCTCTTTCCTTCAGCATATGTCCCGGCGGACAAAAAAGAAGGCACATATTCCGCCTTCGCCGCACATAGGCTGGAGCAAACGATCTCAGCGAAAAGAGGATGGCTATATGACAAACAGCACGATCTATCAGGACATCGCCACCCGGACGGCGGGGGACATCTATATCGGCGTGGTGGGGCCGGTGCGGACGGGAAAATCCACCTTTATCAAAAGCTTTATGGAGCAGCTGGTGCTGCCCGGGATGGAGGATGTGTATCAGCGGGAGCGGGCACGGGATGAGCTGCCACAGAGCGGCTCCGGCCGCACCATCATGACCGCCGAGCCAAAGTTCGTGCCGGAGGAGGCGGCCCACATCACGCTGGAGGACGGCGCGGGCTTTGATCTGCGGCTCATTGACTGCGTGGGTTATCTGGTGGAGGGGGCGCTGGGACAGCAGGAGGGCGACCAGCCCCGTATGGTACATACCCCCTGGTTCCCCCAGGAGATCCCTCTGGCCCAGGCCGCTGAGGTGGGGACACGAAAGGTGATCTGCGAGCACAGCACCATCGGCGTGGTGGTCACCACCGACGGCAGCTTTACCGAGCTGGCGCGGGAAGATTATGCCCGGGCGGAAGAGCGCATCGTCCGGGAATTGCAGGAGCTCCGCAAGCCCTTCTGTCTACTGCTGAACAGTGCCCATCCGGCCGACCCGGAGACCCGGGCCCTGCGGGGACAGCTGGAGAGCCGCTACGGCGTCACCTGTCTGGCGGCCAACTGTCAGGAACTGACCCGGGGCGAGATCGAGGAGCTGCTGTACGCCGTGCTGCGGGAGTTCCCCGCGCGGGAATACCAGGTCGCGCTGCCGCCCTGGGTAACCCTTCTGCCTGCCGATGACCCTCTGCAGGCAGGGCTGTACCAGAGCATTTACGAGGCCTGCTGCCATATCGTCCGTATGCGGGACGCCCGGGAGCAGGTGGAGCGGCTGTGCGCCTGCCAGTGGGTGGAGCAGGCGCTTTTGCAGGAAAGCAACCTGGGCGACGGCACGGTGCGCATCACGGTAACGGTGCCGCAGACGCTGTACTATCAGATGCTCAGCCAGCGCTCCGGTATGGAGATCCGCGGGGAGAGCGATCTGCTGCCGCTGCTGTGCGGTCTGGCACGGATCCGGCAGGAATATGAGCATGTGTCGGCCGCACTGGAGCAGGTGCGCCGCACAGGCTATGGCATGGTCATGCCGCTGCGGGAGGAAATGCGGCTGGAGCAGCCGGAGATCACCCGCCAGGGAGGACGCTTCGGCATCCGGCTGAAGGCCAGTGCGCCCAGCATCCATATGATCATGACCAATGTGGAGACCGAGATCAACCCCATTGTAGGCTCGGAAAAGCAGTCGGAGGAGCTGGTGAACTCCCTGATGGAAGCCTTTCAGGATACGCCGGAGAAACTTTGGGACAGCAACATCTTCGGCAAATCGCTGGGCGAGCTGGTCAACGAGGGGCTGACCGCCAAGCTGTGCAAAATGCCCGATGGTTCCCGTACGCGGCTGCAAAGCACGCTGGAGCGCATCATCAACGAGGGCAGCGGCGGCCTGATCTGTATCATTCTGTGATATGCGTTACGGCAGAGAATACGCCTGGCGTCCCGGCGGAAGGGGCCGTGGCTGGCTGCTGCTGCTGACGGCGGCTCTGGCACTGCTGATCGCCTATGGCGGCAGCGAGCCCATTGTAGCGCTGCGGGAGCAGCTGCTGGAGACCTGGCGGCAGTGGAATTACGGAGAGGCGCTGGAAACGCTGGGCCGCAGCTTTTCCGGACAGGAGGGCAGCGCCGTGGCGGTGTTCGGCCGGCAGATCCTGGGCTTTGGCGGACAATGAGCGGACCTGCAGGGGAGAGCCGTCAGAAGCATCTCCCGCAGTTCTCGGTCAGCCCGCTGTTTGCCCTGTGGGGTGTGCTTCCGTGGCTCACCGGCCGTGGCTGGCCGCTGCTGTTTCTGGCGGCGGCTCTGCTGCACGAGGGCGGGCATCTGCTGGCGCTGTATCTGCTGGGCGGGAAAGCGGAGGCTGTGCGGCTGCGGCTGTCCGGCGCGGAATTGCGCTGGCGAGGGAGGCTGTCCTATGGCGGCGAAGCGCTGCTGGCCCTGGCAGGGCCGGGGGCCAACCTGCTGTGGGCGCTGCTGTGCGCTGCCCTGACCCGCCTTCAGCCCGCGCCGGGCCTTTACCGTTTTATCGGCTGCCACCTGACGCTGGCGTTGTTCAACCTGCTGCCCGCCCTGCCGCTGGATGGGGGGAGGGCTCTGTGCGCTCTGCTGGAGCGGCGTTTCCCGCTACATGGTGCGTGGGCAACGGAGCTTTTTGGCGGGGCGGTGGGGGCAGCGCTGGCCCTGCTGGGCCTGTGGACGCTGTACACTGGGGGAAACTGCACTCTGCTGGCGGCGGGCGGCGTGATCCTTTGCCGCCTCACGCGGCATTTCTCCGGAAAAGGGCTTTACACCCGCCGCAAAAGCTGATAAAATAAATATTCAAGTTGAAATTTGGGAGGAAGTTATGAACGATACTATCCGCGCATGTCTGGAGCATGTGCGCAAGCCCGCCCGGTATACCGGCGGGGAATATAACGCGGTTTATAAGGAAAAGGAGCAGGTGGATCTGCGCTTTGCCTTTTGCTTTCCCGATCTGTATGAGATCGGAATGTCCCACCTGGGCTCCAAGATCCTCTATGGTCTGCTGAACAGTATGGAGGGCGTCTGGTGCGAGCGGGCCTATGCCCCGTATCTGGACATGGAGGAGCAGATGCGCCGCCGCGGCCAGCCCCTTTATGCGCTGGAAAGCGGCGATCCGGTGGGGGCGTTTGACATTCTGGGCTTCACCCTGCAATATGAGATGAACTATACCGGCGTGCTGAACATGCTGGATCTGGCCGGAGTGCCCCAGCGCTCGGCCGACCGGGAAGGGCTGAAGCCGCTGGTCATCGCCGGAGGCCCCTGTGTCTATAACGCCGAGCCTATGGCCGATTTCTTCGACCTGATCACCATCGGCGAGGGAGAGGAGGTCATGCCGGAGCTGCTGAACCTTTACCGCGCCTGCCGGGATGCCGACGAAAGCAAGCAGACATTTTTGAAAAAGGCCGCACAGCTGGAGGGCATTTATGTCCCTTCGCTGTATGAGATCACCTACGGCGCCGACGGCACCGTTGCCGCCATCACCCCCCGGGAGGGCGCTCCCGCCGTGGTGCGCAAGCGGGTGGTGAAGGATCTGGACAAAGCCTATTATCCAGAAAAGTTCATCGTGCCCTCCACCGATATCGTCTTTGACCGGGCCATGATCGAGCTGTTCCGCGGCTGCCGCCGTGGCTGCCGCTTCTGTCAGGCGGGGTATACCTACCGGCCCATCCGGGCCAGAAAGCCCGAGACTCTGAAAAAGCAGGCCGAGGCTCTCATCGCCTCCACCGGCTGGGACGAGGTCTCCCTCACCAGTCTGAGTTCCAGCGATTATCCCCACCTGGAGACCCTGTGCGAAAGTCTGGTGGACAAGCTGGAGCCCATGCATGTCAATCTGGCTCTGCCCTCCATGCGGGCGGACTCCTTTAACCTGGAGCTGGCCCAGAATATCCAGAAGGTGCGCAAGAGCGGCCTGACCTTCGCCCCCGAGGCCGGAACCCAGCGGCTGCGGGATGTAATCAACAAAAACCTCCGGGAGGAGGATCTGCTGGAGGCGTGCCGACTGGCCTTTGCCGCCGGGTACAACGGCGTCAAGCTGTATTTCATGATGGGTCTGCCCACCGAGACCGACGATGACCTGCTGGGCATTTCCCAGATCGTGCGTCATGTGCAGGCCACCTTCCGGGAGCACGCCAAAAACAAGGCCCGCGGCCTGCGGATCAATGTGGGCATTTCCATCTTTGTGCCCAAGGCCCAGACTCCCTTCCAATGGTTGGGGCAGATCCCTGCGGAGGAGGCTGCCCGCCGTAAGGCGCTGCTGATGAAGAGCCTGAACATCAAGGGCGTCACTTATTCCATCCACGAGTATAAAACCTCCTTCCTGGAGGCGGTGCTGGCCCGGGGCGACCGGCGGCTGAGCGCTGTACTGCAGCGGGCCTGGCAGTTGGGCTGTCGTCTGGACGGCTGGGAGGAAAACTTTAACTTTGACGCCTGGATGCAGGCCTTTGCCGACACCGGAGTGGATCCGGCCTTTTATGCCAACCGGGAGCTGACACCGGACGAGGTCATGCCCTGGGATCACATTTCCTCCGGCGTTACCAAGCGCTACCTTTACGGTGAGCTGGAGCAGGCCCAGAAGGGGATCGCCACCCCCGACTGCAAGGCAGGCTGCCGGGGCTGCGGCGCACTGAGTCTGACGGGAGGAGGAGCCTGTGATGTTTAAGCTTCGCTTCTGCTTTGAAAAACGCGGCTCTGCCGCCTATATTTCGCATCTGGACCTGATGAAGGCTCTGCAGCGCAGCTTTGTCCGGGCTGGCATCCCGGTGAAGTATTCGCAGGGCTTTAATCCTCACATCGAAATGTCCATTCTGGTGCCCCTTTCCACCGGCTACGAGACGGTGTGTGACCTGTGCGATCTGGAGCTGCTCTGCGAGGAGCAGCCGGTGGATTTTGCGGAGCGGATGAATGCCGTTCTGCCCCAGAGAATGCGGATCCTCTCTGCCGGCCCGGCCGACCGCCCGGTGCGGGAGGTTGCCCTGTGCGCCTATGAGATCCTGCTGCCCGCCGGAGATACCGGAGCCATGGCGGCCCTGTTTGAGCAGCCGGTAACGCTGGAAAAGCGCTCCAAGCGCGGCCGCCGGGAGGTGGATCTGCGGGAATACATCCGGCAGCTGTCCTTTGCGCCGGAAGGGGAGAAGACCCTGTGCCGCTGCGTGCTGGCGGCGGGCAACGATCCCCTGAATCCCATGTATCTGACTCAGGCGCTGAAAAATGCTGGTCTGGTGGAGGCGGATGCCGCCGCGCGGTATGTTCGCACCGCCATTCTGGACGAAAATATGCAAATTTTCTGGGGGAAAGCCTGAAAAAACAGTTGCATTTTGGGTTGCGCTGTGGTATTATAATTTAGCTATTATTACGGGTGTTCCTCTGCAACGGCAGCGTCCGGGCACGAACATCTATGACTGAAAGGAAACAAAATCATGGATCTGATCAAGCATCTGACCGACGGCCAGCTGAAGACCGAGGCCGACAAGTTCAACATCGGTGATACCGTCAAGGTTCACAACCGCATCAAGGAAGGCTCCCGTGAGCGTGTCCAGATTTTCGAGGGCACCGTAATCGCCAAGAAGCATGGCGGCATCCAGGAGACCTTTACCGTTCGCCGTATGTCCTACGGTGTTGGCGTGGAAAAGACCTTCCCCATCCACTCTCCCAATGTGGAAAAGGTCGAGGTTGTCCGTAAGGGTAAGGTTCGCCGTGCGAAGCTGTACTATCTGCGTGATCGCGTGGGCAAGGCCGCCAAAGTTAAAGAGGACATCTAAGTCTTGCAAAAATCTGAGGGACGGGCTCGCCTGTCCCTCTTATTTTAATCGCGGCTTGACGCGGTGCTTCGGAAAGGAGCGGCAAATGAACAAGAGCAACAAGAAAAAGAACGGAAAAAACCAGCGCAGCACGCTGGCCGGAGAGCTGTTTTTCTGGGCGCAGGCCCTGACGGCAGCGCTGGCCATCCTGGTGTGTCTGAACACCTTTTTCTTCCGCCTGTCGGGCGTCCATGGCCGTTCCATGCAGGATACCCTGTCCGGCGGGGATCAGCTGATCCTTCAGATCATCGGCTATGACCAGCCTCAGCGGGGGGACATCGTGGTGTGTACCTCCGACGGCTTTGAGGACGAGGCACTGGTAAAACGTGTCATCGCCGTGGCCGGGGATGTGGTGGAGATCAGCGACAGCGGCTATATGATGGTCAACGGTGAGGAGCTGTATGAGCCCTATGCCAAGGAGCCCATCCGGCCCGAAAACCGGGGCGACCAGAGCTATCCCCTGATCATCGAGGCGGGGCATGTGTTCGTGGCGGGGGATAACCGCAACCACAGCTCCGACAGCCGGATGCGCTTTGTGGGGCAGATCGAGACTGACCGGGTCATTGGCAGGGCGCTGTTCCGCATCTGGCCTCTCAACAGGATCGGAAGGCTGTCATGAGTATCAACTGGTATCCCGGCCATATGGCCAAGACCCGCCGGGTCATGGTGGAGGATCTGAAAAATGTGGACATGGTGTGTGAGCTGATCGATGCCCGCATCCCCCTGTCCTCCCGCAATCCCGACCTGGATCAGCTGTGCCGCGGAAAGCGGCGGATGCTGGTGCTCAACCGTGCCGATCAGGCCGCCCCGGAGGCAACCACCGCCTGGATGGCCTATTACCGGCGGCAGGGCTATGTAGTGATGGAGACCGACAGCCAGAAGGGCGGCTTTCTCAAGCAGTTCACAGCCTGTGCCCGCAGGACCTGTCAGGAGCTGATCGCCCGGCAGGAGGCCAAGGGCCAGGTGGGAAAATCCATCCGCATCATGATCATGGGCATCCCCAATGTGGGCAAAAGCTCCTTCATTAACCGGCTTCTGGGCAAAAAGGCCGCCGTGGCCGCCGACAAGCCGGGCGTCACCAGGGGCAAGCAGTGGTTTTCACTGCCTGGCGGCTTTGATTTCATGGATACCCCCGGTATGCTCTGGCCCAAAATCGAAAGCGATGAGATGGGCTTCCTGCTGGCCTTTACCGGCACCATCCGGGATGAGATCCTGGATCTGGAGGACCTGGCCTGCCGTCTGCTGACGCGGCTGGCGGTCTGCGCTCCCGGTGCAGTGGAAAAGCGCTACGGCATCGCCGCAGTGGATGTGGAGCATCCCTACGATACCCTCACCGAGCTGGCCAAAAAGCGGGGCTTTCTGGCCGGAAGGAACGAATATGATACCCTGCGCATGGCACGCACCCTGCTGGATGAGTTCCGGGCAGGAAAGCTGGGCCGCATTACGCTGGAGCTTCCGCCGGAGGACTGAGCTATGCTGTATGCCTTTGAGCGGGAACTGGCGGAACGGGGCTTTACCGCTGTCTGCGGCATTGACGAGGCCGGCTGCGGCCCGCTGGCCGGGCCTGTGTATGCTGGCGCCGTCATTCTAGATCCCAACGACCCCATTGCGGGGCTGAATGATTCCAAAAAACTCACCGAGAAAAAGCGGGAGGCTCTGTTTCCGGAGATCCAAAAGCGGGCTCGCGCCTGGGCCATCGCCTCGGCTTCGGAGCAGGAGATCGATGAGCTGAATATTTTGCAGGCCCGTCTGCTGGCCATGCGCCGGGCAGCGGCGCAGCTGGAGATCTGTCCTGACCACGCGCTGGTGGACGGCAATCGCGACCCGGCTCTGCCGAACATCCCCACGCTGCTGATTGTGGGCGGCGACGGGAAAAGCGCCTCCATCGCGGCGGCCTCCATTCTGGCCAAGGTGGCCAGGGATCATGTGATGCTGGAGTTGGACAGGCAGTATCCTCAGTACCAGTTTGCCAGGCACAAGGGCTATCCGACCCAGCTGCACCGGGAACTGCTGTTCCGCTATGGCCCCTGTCCGGCTCACCGGCAGACCTTTTTGAAAAAGCTGCTGGGGAGGGCAGAAAAATGAACACCACCATGACCGGCCGGGAGGGCGAGGCCCTCGCCGCCGAGTATCTGCGAAAAAAACGCTATGCGGTCATCGGTGCCAATTATCGCTGCCGCTTCGGTGAGCTGGATCTCATCGCACAGAAGCGGGAGCTGGTGATCTTTGTGGAGGTCAAGCTGCGGCACGACGACCGCTTTGGTACGGCGGCCGAGGCGGTGACGGCCTCCAAGCAGGAAAAGCTGCGCAAGGCAGCAGCCAGCTGGCTGGCCAGCCACGACTGCACCGCCCCCACCCGGTTCGATGTGATCGAACTTTACACCGGTACCGGGCGCATCAATCATATTGAAAACGCCTTTGAATGACCGGAGCGAAGGGAGGCTGCCATGGCGCTGTATGTGATCGGAGACACCCACTTTTCCGAGGGCTGTGACAAGCCCATGGATATCTTTGGCGGCGCCTGGAAGGGCTACCGTGACAAGCTGGTGCAGGCATTTTCGGTGCTGACATCGGAGGATATCCTGGTGGTGGCCGGGGATTTTTCCTGGGGCATGAGCCTGGAGGAGGCCCTGCCGGACTTCCGCCTGCTGGACGCCTTTCCCGGTAAAAAGCTGCTGCTGAAGGGCAATCACGATTACTGGTGGGAGACCGTCACGAAAATGAAGCGATTTTTTGCGGAAAATCGCATCGAAACCATTGATTTTTTGCACAATTCCTGTTACTTTTATAAGAGTGCTGCTCTTTGCGGCACTCGGGGCTGGTTTTATGATAAAAATGACCCCGCCGCGGGAGATGACAAGATCTTCAAGCGGGAGCTCATCCGGCTGGAGGCCTCTCTCAAGGCTGCCGTGGCTCAAGGGGCGGAGGAGATCGACTGCTTCCTCCACTACCCGCCGGTGTTTGCCGGAACCGAGGTGCCCCAGATCATGGAGATCCTTTCCCGCTACCCGGTGCAGCGGGTCTTTTACGGCCATCTGCATGGGGATAGCCTGCGGGGCGCTTTCAGCGGAATGCGGAACGGCGTGCATTATGCGGTTATCTCCGCCGACGCGCTGGGCTTCCGGCCCATCCGGATCAGAGAATAAAAATAATTTATATTTGTAAGTTCGCAAGGAGGACACGCAAGTGAAACTGACCAAGGTTGAAAAGAAAGAAAAGAATCTGGTGGCTCTGTCCATCACCGTTGAGGCCGATGTGTTTGAGGCTGCCTGCCAGCGCTCTTACCGCAAGAATGCCGCTTCCATCAATATCCAGGGCTTCCGCAAGGGCAAGGCTCCCCGCAAGATGATCGAGAAGCTGTACGGCCCCGAGATCTTCTATGATGATGCCATGAACGAGTGCATCCCCGCCGCCTATGAGGCCGCTGTGGACGAGGCCGGCCTGAAGGTGGTCTCTCAGCCCAGCATCACCCAGGTGGATGTGCAGGACGGCGAGTTCCTGTTCACTGCCGAGGTCTTTGTCAAGCCTGAGGTGGAGCTGAAGAACTACAAGGGCATTGAGGCCGAGAAGGAGGAGACCGCCGTTTCCGCCGAGGAGGTGGAGGCCGAGCTCAACCGGATGCAGGAGCGTAATGCTCGCCAGGTCTCTGTGGAGCGCCCCGCCAAGAAGGGCGATATCGTCAATCTGGACTTTGAGGGCTTTGTGGACGGCGTGGCCTTCGAAGGCGGCAAGGGCGAGAAGTTCGACCTGGAGCTGGGCTCCGGTATGTTCATTCCTGGCTTCGAGGAGCAGCTGGAGGGCAAGAGCATCGACGAGGAGTGCGATGTGAATGTCACCTTCCCCGAGGAGTACAACGAGAAATCTCTGGCCGGTAAGCCCGCCGTCTTCAAGTGCAAGGTCAACGAGATCAAGGAAAAGCAGAAGCCCGCCCTGGACGATGAGTTCGCCAAGGATGTTTCCGAGTTCGACACCTTTGCCGAGCTGAAGGCCGATGTGGAAAAGAAGCTCTCTGAGAATAAGACCGCCAGCGCTGAGACCGCCTTCCAGGAGCGGGTGATGGACAAGGTCATCGAGGGTCTTGAGGCCGACATCCCCGACGCCATGGTGGAGACCCAGCTGGATCGCGTAACCGATGACTTCCGTTATCGTCTGGCCATGCAGGGCATGGAGTTCGAATCCTATCTCAAGATGACCGGCATGACGCTGGAGCAGTTCCGTTCTGTCTTCACGCCTCAGGCGCTGCGCCAGGTGAAGATCCGTCTGGCTCTGGAGAAGATCGCACAGCTGGAGGGTCTGGATGTCACCGAGGAAGACCTGAACGCCGAGTTCGACAAGCTGGCTGAGAACAATAAAATGGATCTGGCCAAGGTCAAGGAGCTGCTGTCCGCCGACGATCTGAAGGAAGATATGCTCTGCCAGAAGGCCAACGATTTCGTCCTGGCCAACGCTGTTGCCGTTGCCAAGAAGGAAGAAGCCAAGGAAGAAGCCGCCGAGTAAGCCCCGAAATCCCGTTTTCGACGGTATATTCGGCCCGTTTCCGGTATACTAAATAGCAAAACGATACGGGAAGCGCCGGAAATCAAACGGTGCTTCCCGCATTGCACATGGAAAGGAGTCACCTATGTCCTATATCCCTATGGTCGTGGAGCAGACCAGCCGCGGCGAGCGCTCGTATGATATTTTCTCCCGTCTGCTGAACGACCGCGTTATTATTCTGTCTGAAGAGGTGAACGACACCACCGCCAGTCTGGTCGTGGCCCAGCTGCTGTATCTGGAGGCGCAGGATCCGGATAAGGATATCAGCTTTTATATCAACAGCCCCGGCGGATCCATTTCTGCCGGAATGGCCATCTATGATACCATGCAGTATATCAACTGTGATGTGTCCACCATCTGCATCGGCATGGCCGCCAGCATGGGCGCATTTCTGCTCCAGGCCGGTACGCCGGGCAAACGCATGGCTCTGCCCAACGCCGAGATCATGATCCACCAACCCCTGATGAGCGGGCTGCAGGGACAGGCTACCGATATCAAGATCCATGCCGATCATATCATCCGCAAGCGTCAGATCCTCAACCGGATCATGAGTCAGCGTACCGGACAGCCGCTGGAGGTCATCGAGCGGGACACCGAGCGGGACAACTTCATGTCCGCTCAGGAGGCGCTGGCCTATGGCCTGATCGATAAGGTGATCGAAAAGCGGTAATAGCTGACACCGGTGGAATGAGGAAGAAACATGGCAAACAATGATAAAAAAGATGTGCGCTGCAGCTTTTGCGGCCGCACACAGGAGGAGGTCCGGCGGCTGATTGCCGGCCCCAACGCCTATATCTGCAATGAGTGCGTGGGTATCTGTGCCGACCTGATCGAGGGGGAAGATGAGGAAGACAGCTCTGCGGAGCGGTTTTCTCTGGAGGGAGAGCTGCCTACGCCTGTGGAAATGAAGGCGGCGCTGGATCAGTATGTCATCGGTCAGGACAGGGCGAAGATCGCCCTGTGCGTGGCGGTGTACAACCACTATAAGCGCATACTGTATCCGCAGGACGATGTGGAGATCCAAAAAAGCAATATTCTGCTCATCGGCCCCACCGGCAGCGGTAAGACCCATCTGGCCCAGACGCTGGCGCGTTCGCTGAAGGTACCCTTTGCCATTGCCGATGCCACAACGCTGACCGAGGCCGGCTATGTGGGCGAGGATGTGGAGAACATCCTGCTGCGGCTGCTGCAGGCGGCGGATTTTGATGTGGAGCTGGCCCAACGGGGCATCATTTACATTGATGAGCTGGACAAGATCGCCCGCAAAAGCGAAAATCCCTCCATCACCCGGGATGTCTCCGGCGAGGGCGTGCAGCAGGCGCTGCTGAAGATCCTGGAGGGTACGGTGGCCAATGTGCCGCCGCAGGGCGGCCGCAAGCACCCCCAGCAGGAGTTCATTCAGATCGATACCAGCAACATCCTGTTCATCTGCGGCGGTGCCTTTGATGGTCTGGACAAGGTCATCGAAAAGCGCACCGGCAAGCAGGGCATCGGCTTTGGTGCCGAGGTCAAGCACAAATCGGAGCAGGCCGTCTCGGAGCTGTTGAAGTATGTGGAGCCCCACGATGTGCTGAAATTCGGCATCATCCCGGAGCTGGTGGGTCGTCTGCCGGTTCTGGTGACGCTGGATCCGCTGGACAAGGCCGCGTTGGTGCGCATCCTCACCGAGCCCAAAAACGCCCTGACCAAGCAGTACACCCGTCTGCTGGAGATGGATGGCGTCCGGCTGGAGTTCCGGGAGGGCGCGCTGGAGGCCGTGGCCGAAAAGGCCCTAAAGCTCAACACCGGCGCCCGTGGTCTGCGCTCCGTGATGGAGGGCATCATGACCAATGTGATGTTCCAGACGCCGTCGGATGACAGCATCCAGTCGGTGGTCATCACGCCGGAGGCAGTGGAGGGCGGTCAGGAGCCCTCGGTCATCCGCAATCCCAACGCCCGGCTGCGGCAAAACTGAACAGTCAAATGCTCGCCCGGAGGTCGGCCCTTGCCGTGACCTCCGGGTTTTTGCCTTCTTCGGCGCAAAAGCCGCATATTTCCCGGAAAATCCCCGGTAGCTATGGAATTCCTACGAAAAATGTGGTATACTGAATAAAATTTGAGAGTAAAAGGTGAAATACCATGTTTGTAGATGTTGCAAAGATCCGGATCAAGGCCGGTAAGGGCGGCGATGGCTGCATCGGCTTCCACCGGGAAAAGTATATTGCGGCCGGCGGGCCGGACGGCGGAGACGGCGGTCGGGGCGGGGACATTGTGTTTGTGGTGGACGACCATATGGCCACATTGCTGGACTTCCGCTACAAGAAAAAGTATGTGGCCGCCAACGGTGAGCCCGGCGGCACCAAGCGCTGCTTTGGCAAGGACGGTGCCGATACCGTCATCAAGGTTCCCAGGGGCACTCTGATCAAGGACGGTGAGACCGGCGCTCTGATCCACGATATGTCCGATGACCAGCCCTTTGTGGCGGCCCGGGGCGGTCGGGGCGGCTGGGGCAACGCCCACTTCGCCACCCCCACCCGTCAGGCACCCCGCTTTGCCAAGCCGGGGCAGGAGGGGGACGAGCGCTTCATCGTGCTGGAGCTCAAGCTCATCGCCGATGTGGGCCTCATCGGCTTTCCCAATGTGGGCAAGAGCACGCTGCTTTCCATGATCTCTGCCGCGCGGCCCAAGATCGCCAATTACCATTTTACCACCCTGGCCCCCAACCTTGGCGTGGTGTTCGTGGCGGAGGGTGCGTCTTTTGTCTGCGCCGACATTCCCGGCATCATCGAGGGCGCGGCAGACGGTGCTGGTCTGGGACATGATTTCCTGCGGCATATCGAGCGCTGCCGTCTGCTGGTGCATCTGGTGGACGCCGCCGGCAGCGAGGGCCGGGATCCTGTGGAGGATCTGGAGACCATCAACCGGGAGTTGAAACAGTACAGCCCCGCGCTGGCCCAGCGGCCGCAGATCATCGTTGCCAACAAGTGCGATATTCTGGAGGAGGGCTCCGACAATCTGGCACGGCTGGAGAAAAAGGCAGAGGAGCTGGGTTGCCGCCTGTTCCGCCTGTCTGCCGCCGCTAATCAGGGCGTGCAGGAGCTGGTCTATCATGTCTGGAACGAGCTGGAAAAGCTGCCGCCTGTGGAGGTGTTTGCCCCTGAAATGCTGCTTGAGGAGCCGCCGCTGAATCCCGAGCGGGAGATCCGGATCACCCGCGGCGACGATGCGGTGTTTTATGTGTCCGGCGCGTGGGTGGAAAAGATCGTGGGCTCGGTGAACTTTGCCGAGTATGAATCCCGGATGTACTTTGAGCGCACGCTGCGAAAGGCCGGCGTCTTTGATATGCTGGAGGCCCGGGGCATCAAGGAAAAAGATACTGTGGATGTGCTGGGAATCCAATTCGAGTATGTTTATTGATTAAGCGTTTGCTTGGAAAGGCGGTGCAGGCATGAAGAAGTACGGCAAATGGGCTCTGGGGCTTTTGGCACTGCTGTGCGTCTTTGGCCTGGGACGGGGCAACCTGGCTTATACCGAGGCGGAGCTGGCCGTGGCCCGGGATCAGGCCTACAGCGACGGCTATTATGCCGGTCTGGCAGAGGGTGAGCGCACCCGACAGGATGGATTGTACGACGAGGCCTTTGACGAGGGGCGGCAGCAGGGCTATGATGAGGGCTTTGATCAGGGGGTTACCCAGGGGCAGGAGGCGACCCTTTCGGCCGCCGGGGACACCTATCAGCAGGGCTATGACACCGGTTATGCTGATGGCTACGCCAAGGTGCAGAAGGACGAGCTGGCCGCGCGGACGCAATATCTGGCCTCGATAACGCCGCCGGCGGTCACCGCATCCACAGCGCCCGTTTCCGTTGACCCGCCTTCAGATGCAGATCCTGTAACGGCGGAGCCCACAGAGCCCTCCGCACCGGAAGATCCTGCGGAGCCCAACGGGCAGGTCGTTTATGTTACCAAAAGCGGCAGCAAATATCATACTGCAGCCTGCTCTCATCTGAGCAAGAGCAAGATCGCCAAAACCCTTTCGGAGGCCAAGGCCTCCGGCTATGAGCCCTGTAAGACCTGCAAGCCGCCGCAGTGAGTGACAAAGGGGCCTGATTCTCTGGGCAACAGGCGTTCCGGCGGCGCGCTGGATGACTGCTTTATCAATCGAAACAGCCAAAAGGCGGGGCAATGCCCCGCCTTTTCTGATATCCAAGTGCCTCCACAGTGCGTGACGGCGCGGGCAGAAGCAAAAAAGGATCCGAACCCGCCTTCCGTCAGGAAGCAAAGGGTTCGGATCCTTTTACCTGGTGCAGCCAGGGGGACTTGAACCCCCACTCCGTTACCAGAACTAGCACCTCAAGCTAGCGCGTATGCCAATTCCGCCATGGCTGCTAATGCCTGATTATCATAACACATTTCTTTGCAAATTGCAAGAGGAAAATTGACAGTCCTGCGGTTTCACGGTATAATCACTTCAACGGAGCAAAAGGAGAGGATAGGCATGAAGCAGATCGTGATCGTGGGCGGAGGGGCAGCCGGGCTGGCGGCGGCCATCACGGCCGCACGGGAAGCGCCGGAAGCCCGGGTGATCGTCCTGGAGCGGCTGGACCGGGTGGGGAAAAAGATCCTGGCTACGGGAAACGGGCGCTGCAATCTGACCAACATGGGCGCCGGGCCCGGCCACTATTTCAGTGTCGGCAGGCGCCCGCCGCAGGCCGTGCTGGAGGGTATGACTCCGGACAGCGTACTGTGTTTTTTTGCCTCTCTGGGCCTGCTGTGCCGGGAGGAGGAGGAAGGCCGGGTATACCCCTACTGCCGACAGGCCGGCATGGTGCTGGATGTCCTGCTGGCGGAGTTGGAACGGCTGAACATCGAGGTACACTGCGGCAGCGCCGTCTCCTCCATCCGCCGGGAAAAGCAGGGCCTGACGGTCAGAACGGCGGCAGGCGAGACCTTTCCCGCCACGGCGGTAATCCTGACCTGTGGCGGACGGGCCGCGCCCAGGCTTGGCTCGGATGGCAGCGGCTACGCGCTGGCCGCGGCACTGGGACACAGCTGCTCGCCTCTGTATCCCGCACTGACGGCGTTTCGCTGTCAAATGCCCGGCATGGCCGGACTGAAGGGCATCCGTGCTGACGCGGGACTGACGCTGATGGCCGGAGAGCGGGTGCTTGGCCGCGTCACCGGAGAGCTGCAATTCACCGAATACGGCCTTTCCGGCATCCCCGCCATGCAGCTTTCCGGGCGTCTTGCCCGTCTGAAAAAGGGCGAGAAATGTACTGCGGTGGTGGATCTGTTTCCCGATTGGCAGCAGGAGGCGCTTTTTCGCGAGCTGAAAGCCCGTCGGGAGGGCCACCGCACTCTGGAGACGCTGCTGCTGGGCACCATACACAAGCGTCTGGCCTGGACAGCCATGAAAAGTGCCGGACTGCCTGCGCTTTCCACAGACTGCGGCAGAATTTCCATCGAGCAGCTGCGTCGGCTGGCGGAGACCCTGAAGCACTGGAACTTTCCGGTGACAGGTGTACAGGGCTGGGACAACGCGCAGGTCACGGCCGGCGGCGTGCCGCTGGAGGAACTCGTACCGGAGACTTTGGAGTCGCGCCGGACGCCGGGCCTTTACCTGGCCGGAGAGCTGCTGGATCTTCACGGTGACTGCGGCGGCTTCAATCTGCATTGGGCCTGGTGCAGCGGGATCCGCGCCGGAAAGGCTGCCGCCGGGAGGACACGGACATGAGGATCCAAACCGGCTGCGATGTGGAGCAGATTTCCCGCGTGGGCAGACTGCTGCGTCAGGAGCGGTTTTGTGAACGCTTTTTCACATTGGCCGAACGGGAGCATCTGGCGGCGGCCGGCCCTCGCCGGGAGCAGACGGCCGCCGGGATCTTCTGCGCCAAGGAGGCCATCTCCAAAGCGCTGGGCCGGGGACTGTACGGCCTGCTTCCCCGGGAGCTGGGGCTGGAATGGGATGGGCAGGGCGCGCCCTTTGTGGTGCTGACCGGCAGCGCAAGAGCGCAATACGGACATTTGCAGCTGTCGGTGTCCATCTCTCACAGCGTGGATACTGCCTTTGCTGTCTGTACGGCGTTGGAGGAGTAAAATTGCCGTAAGCCATGACATAATCCGCCGCAGCGGCGCGTATCCTCTCCCAAAAGGAGATGATGGCATGAATCGACGCTCGATATGGCTGGCGCTGCTGCTGTGTGTACTGCTGTCCGCCTGTGGAGGACAGTCCTTTGACCCGCAGACGGTGCGGGAGCATTATGCGCCCGGCGGTCAGCTGACCGCCCGATACACAGTGACGACCCACGACAGCTTTTTTACCGAATATGTGCTGGATGCCGCTCTGGAGGGTGGCCTGATGACGATCACCATCCGGGAGCCGCAGTCGGTGGCCGGGGTGTCTGCCGTGTTGCAGGAGGGCCGGACAGAGCTGCAATATGAGGATGTATCGCTGGATGCCCTGCTGCCGGAGCTGACAGGCTGCTCACCCATGGATGTCCTGCCGGGGCTGATCGCCGATCTGGGGGCACATCTGCCGGAGAGCTGTGCCGTGGAGGAGGACGCGCTGGTGCTGGATTACCGGCAGACCCTTTCCTCCGGGGAGGAAACGCTGAAACGGGTGGAGCTGGAGCGGGAAACGCTGACACTGCGCCGGGCGGAGGTGTATTTGCAGGAGGATCTGCTCCTGACGCTGACACCGGGCGACTTTTGCTGGACGCCGGCGGGATA
>CAZYAD010000014.1:2521-38315 GCA_964646225.1 uncultured Oscillospiraceae bacterium | reverse complement strand
TGGCTTTTTTGATAAGCTGGAAAAGCTCCCCCTGCGTGTGCAGGAGGAGCTTTTTCTTTATTTTTGTGATCGTTTACCGGGACAGGCTGTTTTTGTGCTTATCCAGTACGCCGTACAGCAGCGACCCCAGCACCCCGCAGGACAGCACCTCTCCCAGTCCCACCGTCACCGTCAGGAAGGGCAGGCCATAGGGCAGCTGATAGGCGTAGGCCAGCACCGGCGGAACCATGACCGTATTGGCAACAACAGGCGGCAGCACCGCCAGAAAGCGATGCCGACGCAGCAGCCGGGTACCCACCGCCCCCAAAAGGGTGGCCAGCGTGCCGAAGATCATATCCCACACCACCCCACCGGTGAGCAGGTTGGCCAGCAGACACCCCAGCGTCAGTCCCGGAACGGCTGCCGGAAAAAAGCAGGGCAGCACACACAGCGCCTCGCTGAGGCGAAGCTGGATGGCCATGGAGGAAAGTCCCAGCGCCGACGCAGCCAGCGTCAGCACCACATACACGGCGGCGATCAGCGCGCCCTGGGTCAGCGCGGCAGTTTTGTTCTGTTTCATAGCAACTCCTTTAGTTTTGTTTCAGGTGAGGAAGGTCTCGAACTCACCGGCGGATATAGGCTGCCTCCACCCGGGCGGAATGTCTTTTATCTTATCACGAAACCCACCGTCAGGCAAGCCCGACCGTTCACAGAGAATTCATTGAATTCCGCAGCATTTTCGGTTAAAATGGAGGGCAGAGGTGACAGTTATGGAAAATCAGCGAAAGCTTTTATTTTTGGTCAACCCCCACGCCGGAAAGGGCGCCGTCCGTTCCCGGCTGCTGCCCATACTGGAGGTCTTTACCCAGGCGGATTACCGCACCACCATCTGCCTTTCCACCGCCTCCGGCCAGCTGACCCGTGTGGCTCAGGATGAGGGCGGGGATTACGACCTGGTGGTGTGCTCCGGCGGCGACGGCACCCTGAACGAAACAGTCAACGGCCTGCTCCGGCTGGAGCACCCTCCCGTGCTGGGCTACATCCCCGCCGGCACCACCAATGATTTCGCCGCCAGTCTGGGCATCCCCAAGCACATGGAGGAGGCCGCCCGGCTGGCGGTCTCCGGCCGGGAGCTGCAAGTGGACGCCGGCCTGTTCAACGACCGGTATTTCGCCTATGTGGCAGCCTTCGGTGCCTTTACCGATGTAGCTTACGCCACCCCGCAGGAGTACAAAAACCTTCTGGGCAAGCTGGCCTATCTGCTGGAGGGAGCCCAGCGTCTGGGCTCCCTCAAGACCTACCGGATGCATCTGGAGCACGACGGCGGCTGCACCGACGGCGAGTTCCTGGTGGGTCTGGTGAGCAACAGCAGCTATGTGGCCGGTCTGCCCATGGGCAAAATGGTGGAGGTCTCCATGTCCGATGGCCTGATGGAGGTCAATCTGGTGCGCAAGCCCGCCAATCTGGGGGATCTGTCCAAGACCATCCGCGCGCTGCTTCAGGGGGATCTGGACAACGAGCTGCTGTTTTCCGTCAAGACCCGCTCCCTGCGGGTGGAATCCGACCAGCCGGTGCCCTGGACGCTGGACGGCGAATACGGCGGCAGCTACACGCTGGCCCGGATCGAAAACCGGCACCGGCTGCTGACCATCCGCGGGCCGGAGGAGCTGCCCCAGCTGCAAAAGAACCGCCGCGAGGGGGAAAACGCATGAAATACCCCATCCTGCTGCTGGATGTGGACGACACCCTGCTGGACTTCCACGCCTCCGAGAGCCGAGCCATCCGCGATGTGCTCACCGCCCGCGGCCTGCCCGCCGGGCCGGAGGAGCTGGCCTGCTATTCCCGCATCAACCGGGGCTGGTGGGAGCGCTTCGAGCGGGGCGAATGCCGCCGGGAGGAGCTTTTGTGGCGGCGCTTTGCTGACTACTTTGCACAGGCGGGCAGCGATGCCGACCCCCGGCAGGCCCAGCGGGATTACGGACAGGCCCTGGGGAGCTACGGCATCTGGCTGCCCGGTGCCGAGGCCCTTTGCCGCCGTCTGCGGGAAAGCGGCCGCCGCCTGTACGCCGTCACCAACGGCAACGCCGATGTGCAGCACCGCCGTCTGGCCTCCACCGGGCTGGGCTCCCTGCTGGACGGGGTGTTCATCTCGGAGGAGGTGGGCTCGCAGAAGCCCGACCCCGCCTATTTTCAACGGGTCTTTGCCGCGCTGGGTGACCCCCGGCGGGAGGATTGCCTGCTGGTGGGCGACAGCCAGACCTCGGATATGCAGGGCGGCCGCCGCGCCGGCGTGGCCGTCTGCTGGTATAATCCTCACGGAAAACAGCCCATCGGCCGGTGGGACTATACCCTCACCCGGCTGGAGGAGCTTTTGGAGGTGCTGAAATGACCGAACTCGAACAGCTGCAAGCGTATATCGACCAGGCCCGCCGCATCGTCTTTTTTGGCGGCGCGGGTGTGAGCACCGAATCCGGTGTCCCCGACTTCCGCAGTCAGGACGGCCTGTACCATCAGCAGTGGGCCTATCCGCCGGAGACCATCCTAAGTCACGGCTTTTTCCAGCGTCATACAGCGGAATTTTATGATTTCTACCGGCAGAAGCTGCTCTGCCCCGGCGTGCAGCCCAATGCCGCCCACAAAAAGCTGGCGGAGCTGGAGGCGGCAGGCAAGCTCACCGCCGTCATCACCCAGAACATCGACGGTCTCCACCAGGCCGCCGGCAGCAAGCAGGTGCTGGAGCTCCACGGCTCGGTGCATCGCAACTACTGCACCCGCTGCCGCCGCAGCTTCGACTCCGAATATGTCCGCCTTGCGGCGGGCGTTCCCCACTGTCCCTGCGGCGGGCTCATCAAGCCCGATGTGGTGCTGTACGAGGAAAGTCTGGACGGCACCACGCTGGAAAAGGCCGTCCGCGCCCTGGAGCAGGCCGACCTGCTGCTGATCGGCGGCACCTCGCTGGCGGTGTACCCGGCCGCCGGCCTGATCCAATATTACCACGGCGGCCCCATCGTCCTGCTGAACCGGGATGTGACCCCCTATGACGGCCGTGCCGACCTGTGCATCCGCCAGCCCATCGGTCAGGTGCTGGAGCGTATCCGGGTAAACTGACCGATTCTGACGAAAGGAGCGGGTGCCCATGGCCGATCCGGTGATCCTCCACTGCGACTGCAACGGCTTTTTCGCCTCGGTGGAGCAGCTGTCCCGCCCCGAGCTGCGAACGGTGCCCATGGCGGTCTGCGGCGACCCCGAAAGCCGCCATGGCATCATTCTGGCAAAAAACGAGCTGGCCAAGGGCTATGGCATCCAGACGGCCGAGACCATCCGTCAGGCAAAGGAAAAATGCCCCCAGCTGGTGCTGGTGCCGCCCCATCATCGGGAATACGCCCGCTGGAGCCGTGTGGTCAACCGCATCTATGCCCGCTACACCGAGCAGGTGGAGCCATTTGGCATCGACGAAAGCTGGCTGGATGTCACCGGCAGCACCGGCCTGTTCGGCGACGGCCGCACCATCGCCGACCGCCTCCGGCGGGAAGTGCAGCAGGAGACCGGCCTGACCATCTCGGTGGGAGTCTCCTTCAACAAGATCTTCGCCAAGCTGGGCTCAGACCATAAAAAGCCCGACGCCACCACCGTGATCTCCCGGGAGGATATGCCCTATATCGTCTGGCCCAAGCCGGTGGACGCCCTTCTGTTCGTGGGCCGGGCCTCCGCGCTGACCCTGGCTTCCCTGGGCATCCGCACCATCGGCCAGCTGGCCATGGCCGATCCCGCCCTGCTGGAGCGGCGATTGGGTAAGCAGGGGCGGCAGCTGTGGGAATATGCCAACGGTCTGGATCGCAGTCCGGTGGCCTCGGTCTACGACCACCGCCCGGTCAAGTCGGTGGGCAACGGCATGACCTTCCGCCGGGATCTCACCGGAGAGGCCGATGTGCGGCTGGGCCTCAACGCCCTGTCCGACGAGGTGGCCGCCCGTCTGCGAAAAAACGCCCTGCGCTGCCGCACGGTGCAGCTGACCATCCGCGACCCCTCCCTGCGCACCATCACCCGGCAGAAGCCGGTGGGTGCGCCCACCGACCTGGCCCATGTCATCGCCCGTACCGCTCTGGAGCTCTGGCGGGACAACTGGCCGGCCCAAAGCCCCATCCGGATGCTCACCGTCACCGCTCAGAACCTGCTTTCCCCCGACGATGCCGGAGAGCAGCTGGAGCTGTTTCAGGAGGAGGAGACCGCCCGGCGCAGCCGCCATTCCCGCCTGGAGCGCACCATGGACGCCATCCGGGACAAATACGGTGCCGGCGCCATCCATTCGGCCGGCCTGCTGGGCAACGACCTGGGCCTGCGCGCCGATCCCGAGCAGGAAAATGAAAAGCCCACTCAGCTGGGAGAAGGAGACGACCCCTCATGATCCATATTGTGCTGCTGGAGCCGGAGATCCCCCAAAACACCGGCAACATCTCCCGCACCTGCGCCGTGACGGGGGCTTCCCTCCATCTCATCGGCCCCATGGGCTTTTCCATCGAGGACCGCTGGCTCAGGCGGGCCGGGCTGGACTACTGGGATCAGCTGGAGGTTTTTTCCTATGACAGCTGGGCGGATTTCCGACAGAAGCACCCCGGTGTTCGCCCCTGGATGGCCACCTCAAAGGCGGCCCACAGCTACTGTGAGGTATCCTACGGCACGGAGGATGTGTGGCTGCTGTTCGGCAAGGAGACCCGCGGCCTGCCGGAGCCTCTGCTGGAGGGCGACCCCGACCGCACCATCCGCATCCCCATGCGTCCCGGGGCCCGATGCCTCAATCTGTCCAACGCCGTGGCCGTGACGGTCTACGAGGTGCTGCGGCAGCGGGACTTTTCCGGCCTGCAGCCGCTGGGCAAGCTGGGCGGGACGCCCTCCCCCTGACCATCCCGCGCCCCTTTTCTCCAATTTTGCCGAAAAGCTTTTGAATTTGCGCGGAAAATCGGCTGTTTGCCCTTCTTTTAGTCTTGAATGTGCTCTGTTTCTGTACTATAATGAATGTAAGCGCGGCGCTTTTGCCGCCTTATTATCATGTATTAAAGAAAAGAATGCGAGGACGAAGGGTATGACCTACAATAAGAAGACCGTCAAGGACATCGATGTCTCCGGCAAGAAGGTATTCCTGCGCTGCGACTTCAATGTGCCTCTGGATGAAAACGGAGAGATCACCGACGATATCCGCATCCGCGGCGCACTGCCCACCATCCGCTATCTGCTGGAGCATGACGCCTCCGTCATCCTGTGCTCCCATCTGGGCCGCCCCAAGGGCAAGGTCGCCCCCGAGCTGAGTCTGAAGCCCGTGGCCTCCGCGCTGGAGGAGTTCCTGAACATCAAGGTACCTCTGGCCGCCGACATCGTGGGCCCCATTGCCCAGATGATGGCCAACGGCATCAAGCCCGGCCAGGTCATGCTGCTGGAAAACATCCGTTTCCGCCCCGAGGAGGAGAAAAATGACCCCGAGTTTGCCCGCAGCCTCGCCTCTCTGGCTGATGTTTATGTGAACGATGCCTTCGGTACCGCCCACCGGGCCCACGCCTCCACCTGCGGCATCGCCGCCTATCTCCCCTCGGTCTGCGGCTTCCTCATCGACACCGAGATCAAGGCCATGAGCCGCGCCATGAATAACCCCCAGCATCCCTTCGTGGCCATTCTGGGCGGCTCCAAGGTCTCCGAAAAGCTCAAGCTCATCGAAAAGCTGCTGATGGAGCACTGCGACACCGTCCTGGTGGTAGGCGCCATGTCCTATACCTTCCGCAAGGCGCTGGGCGGCTCCATCGGCGATTCCCTCTACGAGGAATCCATGGTGGAGGAAATGGGCAAGCTGATGGAGCGTGCCAAGGATCAGGGCTGCAACCTGCTGCTGCCTGTGGATAATGTGGTGGCCGACCGCTTCTCCAACGATGCCAACATCAAGGTAGTCTCCGCCGGAAGCATCCCCGAGGGCTACATGGGTATGGACATCGGCCCCGCCACGGCGGAAATGTACGCCCGGATCATCGAGTCCGCCCGCACCGTGGTGTGGAACGGCCCCGCCGGCGTGTTCGAAATGCCCAATTTTGCCCACGGCACCGAGATCATCGCCGAGGCGGTGGCCAAGGTTCGCGGCATCTCCATCATCGGCGGCGGCGACTCTGCCGCAGCCATCGCAAAGATGGGTTATTCCCGCCATGTGACCCATATCTCCACCGGCGGCGGTGCTTCCCTGAACTTCCTGCAGGGCAACGACCTGCCCGGCATTTCCTGCCTGGAGGACAAGGAATAAGCCTTTTCCGGTCAAAGCGGGCGGTTTTACCGCCCGCTGCGGCCTTTTCCATCCGATCCCCTTTTGAAAAACGGGAGGCTTTTCATGAACTTACGATACCGCAAGACCGTCATCGCCGGCAACTGGAAGATGCACCTGAACGCAGAGGAGGCCCGGCGCTTCATCCGGGAGCTCAAGCCCACCGCCCTGTCCGCCAAATGGTGCGAGGTGGTGCTGTGCGTCCCCTTCCTGCAAATTCCGGCGGCCGTCCGCGCCGCCAAGGGCACCCGGATCTCCATCGGCGCACAGAACTGTCATTTTGAAGAAAACGGTGCCTATACCGGCGAGATCTCTCCCCAGATGCTGGCCGAGGCCGGTGTGAAATATGTGATTCTGGGCCACAGCGAGCGCCGCCGGGACAACAACGAGACCGACTCCACCGTCAACAAAAAGGTGCTGGCAGCCCTCCAGGCCGGGCTGCGGCCCATCGTCTGCGTGGGCGAAACGCTGGAGATGCGGGACAACGATGTGACACTGGACATGGTGCGGATGCAGGTCAAGACCGCTCTGCGCGGCGTGATGCACGACCAGCTGCGGCGGGTGGTCATCGCCTACGAGCCCATCTGGGCAATCGGCACCGGCTATACTGCCACCGCCCAGCAGGCCAACGAGGTCAACGCCGCCATCCGCGCCGCCATCCGGGAAGGCTACGGCGCCCGCGCCGCCCGGTCGGTGTCCATCCTGTACGGCGGCAGCATGAATGTGAGCAACGCCCACGAGCTGCTGTCCCAGCCCGATGTGGACGGCGGCCTCATCGGCGGCGCATCCCTGAAGACCGAAAGCTTTACAAAAATTATTGAGGCTGCAAACCAATGAGCAACAAAAAACCGCTTTTACTGATGATCCTGGACGGCTGGGGCATCGCTCCACCCGGCCCGGCCAACGCCGTTACCACGGCCAAAACGCCCAATCTGGACCGTCTCTTTGCCGCCTGCCCCCACGCCCGGCTGAACTGCTCCGGCGAAGCGGTGGGCCTGCCCGACGGTCAGATGGGCAACAGCGAGGTGGGCCACACCAACATCGGCGCAGGCCGCGTGGTCTATCAGGAGCTCACCCGCATCACCCGGGACATCCGGGACTACAGCTTTTTTGAAAACCCAGCCCTGCTGGCGGCGGTGGAGCACGCCAGGCACACCGGCGGCACCGTCCACCTTATGGGGCTGCTGTCCGATGGCGGCGTCCACAGCCACCTGATCCACCTGTTTGCCCTGCTGGATCTGTGTGAAAAGCATGGCGTCAAGACCTGCGTCCACAGCTTTCTGGATGGCCGCGATACCCCGCCGGAAAGCGGGGCCGACTTCGTCCGGCGACTGGAAATGCGCCTCTCCGAGATGGAGGGCGACCGCATCCGCATGGGCGTCCTCTGCGGCCGCTTTTACGCCATGGACCGGGACAAGCGCTGGGATCGTCTGCAAAAGGCCTATGACGCCCTGGTGGAGGGCCGCGCCCACACCGTAAAGCTGGGCAGCCGCGCCGTGGAGGAATCCTACCGCAGCGGCATCACCGACGAGTTTCTGGAGCCCGTCCGGGTGGAGGGTGCCCGGCGCATCGAAAGCCGGGACAGCGTGATCTTCTACAACTTCCGCCCCGACCGCGCCCGGGAGTTGACCCGCGCCCTGTGTGACGATGACTTTGACGGCTTCCCCCGCTCCGGCGGCGCGGTCAAGCCCCACTTCGTCTGCTTCACCCAGTACGATGCCGCCATGCCCAATGTGCAGGTGGCCTTCCCGCCCCAGAAGCTCACCAACATCTTCGGCGAGTACATCGCGGAGAAGGGCCTGACCCAGCTGCGCATCGCCGAGACCGAAAAATATGCCCATGTCACCTTTTTCTTCAACGGCGGAGAGGAGCGCACCTTCCCCGGTGAGGATCGTGCCCTGATCCCCTCCCCCCGCGTGGCCACCTATGACCTTCAGCCCGAAATGTCCGCCTTTGCAGTGGCAGACGAGTGCGTCCGCCGCATCGAAAGCGGTGCCTATGATGTTATCATCCTGAATTTCGCCAACTGCGACATGGTGGGCCATACCGGCGTGATGCCGGCCGCCGTCCGTGCGGTAGAGGCGGTGGACGACTGCGTAGGCCGTGTGCTGGCCGCGCTGGAGCGCGCCGGCGGCACCGCCCTGATCACTGCCGACCACGGCAATGCCGAGTGCATGGAGCAAAATGGCGTCCCCTTCACCCAGCATACCACCGGCCAGGTGCCGGTGCTTCTGGTAAACGGCGGCGACCGCATTGCAGACGGCGCCCTGTGCGACCTGGCCCCCACCATGCTCCGGCTGCTGGGCCTGCCCCAGCCGGAGGAAATGACCGGCAAGCCCCTGCTCTGACCCCCGTTGCTAACTCCCGCGTTTCACAAGCGCGGTCAATTACAGGAGGAATCCCTATGAAAAAGTTTCTCGAGATCATTGATGTCGTCGGCCGTGAGATCATGGACTCCCGCGGCAACCCCACCGTGGAGGTGGAGGTCTATGTAGAGGACGGCGTCAACACCTACTGTGGCCGGGCGGCAGTGCCCTCCGGCGCTTCCACCGGCATTTACGAGGCCTGCGAGCTCCGCGACGGCGACAAGAGCCGTTATCTGGGCAAGGGCGTGCTGAAGGCCGTGGATGCTGTCAACAATGAGATCGCCGAGACCCTCACCGGCATGAACGCCATGGATCAGGCTCTCATCGACCGCACCATGATCGACCTGGACGGCACCCCCAACAAGACCCGTCTGGGTGCCAACGCCATCCTGGGCACCTCCCTGGCCTGCGCCCGCGCCTCCGCCGAGGCTCTGGGCCTGCCCCTCTACGCCTACATCGGCGGTGCCAACGCCAAGACCCTGCCCGTCCCCATGATGAACATCCTCAACGGCGGTGCACACGCCACCAACAATGTGGATATCCAGGAGTTCATGATCATGCCGGTGTCGGCCCCCTCCTGGCGGGAGGCACTGCGCCGCTGCTCCGAGGTGTTCCACACCCTCAAGACCGTCCTGAAGGAAAACGGCACCCCCGCCGCCGGCGTTGGTGACGAGGGCGGCTATGCTCCCAACCTGAAAAAGGATGAGGATGCCCTGAAGGTCATCGTCCAGGCCATCGAAAAGGCCGGCTACAAGCCCGGCGAGGACTTTATGATCGCCATTGACGCCGCCACCTCCGAGTGGTACAACGACGAGACCGGCTGCTACGACCTGCCCAAGGCCAAAAAGACCATGACCCGTCAGCAGATGGTCAATATGTGGAAGAAGTTCGCCGACACCTACCCCATCATCTCTCTGGAGGACGGCATGGGTGAAAACGACTGGGAGGGCTGGGCCCTGCTGACCAAGGCCCTGGGCGACCGCGTCCAGCTGGTGGGCGACGACCTGTTCGTCACCAATGTCCAGCGCCTGTCCACCGGCATTGAAAAGGGCGTGGCCAATGCCATCCTGATCAAGGTCAACCAGATCGGCACCCTCACCGAGACCCTGGACGCCATCCAGATGGCCAACCGCGCCGGCTACACTGCCGTGGTCTCCCATCGCTCCGGCGAGACCGAGGACACCACCATTGCCGACCTGTCTGTGGCCCTCAACGCCGGCCAGATCAAGACCGGCGCCCCCTCCCGTACCGACCGCGTAGCCAAGTACAACCAGCTGCTGCGCATCGAGGAGGAGCTGGGCGAGATCGCCCAATACCCCGGCCGCAAAGCCTTCTTCAATCTGTGATCCTCTGTGACCCATTCAAAAAGGGCAGCCTCCCGGCTGCCCTTTTTCAGCTTTGCTTACTAATTTGTTTTTGGCCGTGATCTGTGTGATCATGGTCAAAAACACCTCGCCCCGCCGGATTTTCCGCAGAAAATCCGGCGAAAGCCGGCTCGCAGGCCGGAGCCAAACCTGTCAGAGAACCCAGCAAAGCGGTTCTTTGACAGTCCCAAAAAGGGCAGCCTCCCGGCTGCCCTTTTTTTGCGGTTTTTCCGCCCCGGGGTGCGTCCCTGATCGGCCCTCAGATCTTTACCAGCTCGTATTCTCTCGTGCCCAGCCCCAGCTTCTCGCCGTGCTCCAGTCCGGCCTGCCAGCAGGTGTCGGGATGGATCAGCTTAAAGCTGTCTCGGCGTTCGGGGGCCACCCCGGCGTCCCGCAGCGCCTCCTCCAGCACACTGCCCCGGTTGACCTCCTGGGCGTTGACGGCGTCCACACAGGCCTGATCCAGCGCAATGGGGTCAAAGGAGGCAAACATTCCCACATCGGGGATAATGGGCAGATCGTTGCAGTCCTCGCAGTCACAGTTGGGGGAAACATCGGCCACAATGTTGATGTGGAAGCAGGGCCGTCCGTCCACCACCGCCTTGGTGTACTCGGCGATCTTGCAGTTCAGCACCTCCCGGGATTCATCCCACTGGGGCACGATGGCGTCCATGGGACACATGGCAATGCACCGGCCGCAGCCCACGCAGCGGCTCTCATCAATGCAGGCCTTGCCCTCGCCGTAGGAAATGGCCCCGTGGGCGCAGTTTTTACCGCACACCCGGCACCCCACGCACTTGGCCGTCTTGACAGTGGGCTTGCCCTGGCTGTGCATCTCCATCTTGCCCGCCCGGGAGCCGCAGCCCATGCCGATATTCTTCAGGCAGCCGCCAAAGCCGGTGGAGCCATGGCCCTTGAAGTGGCTCAGGGACAAAAACACATCGGTGTCCATAAAGGCCCGGCCGATTTTGGCCTCCTGCACATATTCGCCGCCCTGCACCTTCACCAGCGCCTCGTCAGTGCCCTTCAGACCGTCGGCAATGATCACCTGGCAGCCGGTGGAGAAGGGCGAAAAGCCGTTCTCATAGGCAGCATCCAGATGCTCCAGCGCGTCCTTGCGGCGGCCCACATACAGGGTGTTGGCATCGGACAAAAAGGGCTTGCCCCCCAGCTCCTTCACCAGATCGGCCAGCGTCTTTGCATACTGGGGCCGGAGATAGGCCATATTGCCCGGTTCTCCCATGTGCAGCTTGATGCACGCAAACTTTTTGTTGAAATCGATCTCCTTAATGCCAGCCGTGATCAGCAGCCGACGGAATTTTTCGGGAATGTTCTCCCGCTTGCAGGAAAAATCGGTAAAATAGACCTTGGACGCCATGACAAGCCTCTCCTTTTCTTGTTTGGGATTTCTGTTCTGATGCTTAAACCATAGCATATTTTCCGATATGTGACAAGTCCCTGGAGCAGGCTCCAGGGACTTGTTTGTCAAAAAAATTCAGTTGTTCCACGGCTCTGCACCGGGCTTTGCGTGCCCAATCAGGGCTTTGCGAAATAGGGCATATGCTCCAGCAGGATGGAAAGGATCTCCTTGCCCACCGGCGTGGTGCGGGGATCCTGATGATACTGCCGCAGCGCCGCCTCCTTAAAGGGCACCAGCACCAGATTTCCCTCATAATTGGTTCGGAAGAACTTTTTCAGCCCCTCTGCGGTGTAATTCCCGTCAAAGAGTTCCCGCGTCTCCCGGTCGTCCATGTCGATCTTCATGGCGCTCATGACCTCCAGCTTGGTGTTCACAGGCTCAAAGCCCATGCCCAGCAGCATCACCGGCCAGCGGCAATACCGCTCGTCCAGCATCTGCTCGTCCCCCAGATGGGCAAACTCGTCCACCCCCAGCAGCTCCTCGCCGAACTCCCGATAGACCGTGTTGGCCATGTTCAGGTTAAAGGGTGAGCGCACCTCCAGCCCCGCCGGCTGATAAGAGCCCGCCGGGATGACGCTGATGGCGCCAAAGCACTCGGCCACCTTCCCCGACCGGTGGTGCAGCAGCAAAAAGGCCTCCTTCCGCGTGCCGCCCCAGTAATCGCTCACCTCCACATTGTGGAGGATGGTGGCATTGTTGATGCCGATGCCCACAAAGCGGTTTTCCAGCGCGGTCAGCTCCCGCTGCCGCCACCGCCGGGGCAGTCCGCAGAACCGGCTCAGCCGCCCCGGCATCGCCTTCCGCCGCACCTTGTGGAGATAGGCCGCCTCGAACACCAGATACTCACAGGTGTCCAGAAAATCATAATACCCCGCCGTCCACACCGTCACCGCCAGACTGTGATCGGAAAGCCGCCCTGTAAAGGACTTCAGGGCAAACAGCGGCCCGTTGAACAGCAGCGCCCCGTTGGAATAGGTCTTGCGGTTGGCGGTATACCCCTCCCGGGGATAGGGCAGACGGCTGCTGCGGGGCGGCGGCACAGTCCATTTTCCAGAGGAGATCTCCACCGGCAGGTCGCCCAGCAGCAGAAACTCGTCGCTGTCCGCCGGCTGGAGCCACTGTGTCGGGCAGATCAGATCCCGCACCGTCAGCTCGCCCCGGCGGATCTCCTCCTCATACTGCTTCCGATAGAGCTTCAGCATCCCCTCTGCCAGCTCGCTCCGCTCCTCCGGCAGCAGCTCGCCCGCCTTGGAAAAGTTCCGGATGCGCTTCTCCTTCCGCGCATCCCCCACCTCAGACCAGGTGATGACAAAGCCCACCACCGGAATGATCAGATCGTTCAGCAGATCCAGCGCCTGCTGAAGCAGCTCCGGCATCATGACCGACCCCTCCGTTTCCTCGTTGTTCTCTCACAAGGGCCGTGTCCGGCCCTTTGCTGCCCCCATTATAATACGCCGCTGCTTTTTTGGCAAGGGAGGCTCCCCCGCTCTCAGGCCCACAGCCCCGTGGTGCCCAGCCTGCCGTACTTTTTGCACAGCCGCACCGCTCCCTCCAGCGCATCGGGCCCGTCGTCATGCCGCCCCAGCGGAAACTCCTCCAGCTGCCGCAGCAGCTCCACCTGCTCTTTGCAAAACCGCAGATACCCGTTTCGGATGTCCGGCTGCAATGTCTGGATACGCATCGTCTTGTCGCTGGCCGCCCGCACCTCTGTCAACGGCAGATACACCCCCTGCGCGGCGCTCTCCGCCGCCAGCCGCTCCTTCAAAAACCACTGGAACTGGTTGGTCTCCGCGCCAAAGGCGGTGTACCGGACCCCGAACTCCCGCTCCAGCCACCTGGCCTTGTCCAGCACATCCTGAATGATCCGGTCCGGGTGCCGCCGCTGCAGATCGGCGTCCACCACATACATTACGCCGCTCTGCCGGTGCTGAGCCAGCGTCAGGATGGCCGAAAAGTCCGCGTCGCTGCTTTTCCCCAGGCTGGGGTCGCAATACCCGAAAAACCGGTAGGCCCCGCCCGGCTCCAGGCTCTCCCGCCGGTAAAACCGCAGCCATTCCCGCGGAAACAGACACTGCCCCGGATCCCTGGGCTGATTCTGCATCTCCTGCCAGAAGGCGCTCTCCCCCTCGCTGACCATCATGCACATCAGATCATAATAGCTCAGCTTCTGGGGCCAGAGCACCTGCGTCCCCGCCAGCATCTCCCGCCTGTGCTCCCGGAAAAACCGCATCGCCCGGATGTCCCGCTCTTCGTTTTCCCGGTCGGTGTAGATGGCCCGCCAGCGCTCCCACAGCGGGCTTTGGGAAAACCGCTCCACCGCCTGCCAGCGTGCGCCCCGATAGGCCGGGTTTTCCAGCAGCTGCACCAGCAGGCTGTCATGATGGAGCACCGTTCCGATGCAGACGATGTCGGTGTACCGGTCCCCCGCCTTGGATACCGCCCCAAAGAACCACCGCTCCAGCTTGCGCCGCCCGTCGGGCGACAGCACCTCCTGATCGTTCTCGATGTCGTCCAGCAGGATCAGATCCGGCCGCCGCGCCCCGTGTCGCCGTCCCCGCAGCTTCTGCCCCGACCCCACCGCGTCGATGCGGCATCCGTTCTGCAACAGGATCACCCCGCTTTTCCACACCTTCCCCTTCTGGTCTCCGAACTCCGCCAGCAGCAGCTCGTTTTCCTCCAGCTCCGCCTTGATGCAGTCCAGAAAGCTCACCGCCTGCCCCTCTGTGTCCGAGATCAGCAGGATGTACTTCTTGTATCCGAACAGGGCAGCATGGAGTACATTCTGCAGGCTCATCACGGTGGACTTTGCGTGTCCCCGCGGCGCGGCCAGCGCCAGACGGCAGCCGGGGCTTTCCAGCATCCGCGGCAGAGTCTCCGGCCCCGGCGTGAGCCGCTTCATCACCCGCCTCCGCCACAGACGGCACAGCTCCCGGTGAAAGGCTGGAGACGCCGCCGTAAAATAATGCCCCAGATACCGCTTTCCAAAGGCCATGGGGTCGCCGGCACAGGCCTCCCTGCCCGGCACTGTTTTCTTCATTCCCTCTCCTCCCTTCTCCCCGCAGTTTAGCCCCCGCCTGCGGAGATTTCCACTTGACACCGCCCTCACCCTTCGGTTTTGTTTGACATTTTGTCTCACCGCGCTATAATGATGGGTGGAAGATCAAACAGAAAAGAGGCTGTTCTTATGTTTCATACCATGACCATCGCCGGGCTGGAGCGTCACCTGCCCATCTGCCGTGTCAGCGACGACCTGTATATCGCCGGCTTCGTCATCTTTGGCGATGCGCCCCTGACCGTGGCCTGTGCCGCCGAGCTGCTGAAAAAAGCGCCGGAGTACGACTACCTGATCACCGCTGAGGCAAAGGGCATCCCCCTGGCCCACGAAATGGCCCGTCAGCACGGCGACGAGACCTATTTCATCGCCCGCAAGCACACCAAGCTGTATATGCAGACGGTCTTCGGCGTGGAGGTGCGCTCCATCACCACCGATGCCGTGCAGCACCTGTACCTGGACGGCGCCGACGCCGAAAAGATGAAGGGCAAGCGCATCCTCATCGTGGACGATGTGATCTCCACCGGCGAGTCTCTCCGCGCCGTGGAGGCTCTGGTGGAAAAGGCCGGCGGCATCGTCTGCGGCCGGATGTCCATCCTGGCGGAGGGCGACGCGCAGGAGCGTCAGGACATCACCTATCTGGAAAAGCTCCCCGTCTTCAATGCCGACGGCACCGTCAAATGATCCCCCGCCCCCGGTCATAAAACAGCAAATGGAGCGTATCCTTTTGGATACGCTCCATTTTTCTGTCCTCAAAGCCCTCGGCCTCCCCCTGCGGGGACTCGCTGCCCGTTGCTTCCGGCAATCAAAGCCCACTTCGCAATCTCTATATGTTGAAATTGCTAAGACGGCAGACCTGACGTGGGATTCGCTGGCGAAGGGTGGAGTCCCGGTCTACTGGGCAGACCAGGGATCCGGGGGCTTCCTGCACTTCCCCTGGCGGCCCCCGGCGGCTTTTGGGCATTTTGGGCCGGTCAAAAGTGCCGACCGGCAGGGCCGGAAAGGAGAACGGCAGGAGCCGCGCTTTCGGAAAACGCCCCAGCGCGCCCCCGTCCCCCTCAGGGCCGGTCTCTTATTTCCGGCGGAACAGCGCGTAGGAGGGATAGCGGTTGTCGCAGTCCCGCGCCAGATCGGCAATGTCCACATAGGCCAGATCGCCCTCGACCCGCACCTTGCCCTTGCGTCCCTCGCACTCATACTTGCCCGGACGCATGGAGGGATCCATCACGCAGATCTCCCGCCCCTTGGCAGAGCACAGCACGATAAAATGCCCGCCGGTGGTAAAGACGCCCGTCCAGCCGGGACGGTCGCCGCCGGAGTTAGCAATGGCCATGCCCTCGCCGTTCAGCAGGAACTGCTGCATTCTGCCGTGGTCACAGGTGTATTCCACCGTCAGACCGAACTTCTCGCAGACAGCGGGGGCCAGCAGGGTGATCTCGGTGCCGGTGTGGTCATGAGCGCCCGCCGCCTCGGCCAGTGCCACCGCGTCCGCCGGAGTAAACCGCTCGCCGGTCATGCTCTCCACCACCATGCAGGCCGAGCACAGGCCGCAGCCGCTGGAGGCCACCGTGCCATTGGGGCCATAGGGGATATCGGGATAATTCAGCTGATTCCAGTACTTGTATTCCATGAAAAAACGCTCCTTTTTTCAGATATTGGCCTTAGTGTACCACGCCCCGCCGGGAAAGTAAAGGCCTTTCATCCTACAGCACCTGCCCTGCGGCAGCATATGCCACGCTGTACGCGGCGATGGACGGCAGCTTCAGCAGCAGGATCAGCAAAAAGGTCTGCCAGCTCATGTCGCTGAGCCCCGCAATCATGCACAAGGCATCGTCAGGAAAAAAGGGCAGCAGGATGGCCAGGGCAAACAGCCGCCGGAACCGCTTCCCCTGGTTGAGCCAGCCCAGATACTTTTCCTGTGTGACCGGACTGAGGAGATGCCCGGCGAGCCGCCGCCCCCAGCGCCGTGCCAGCCCGAAATTCAGGCAGGAGCCCAGCACCGTCCCCAGAAAATTATAAAACAGCCCCTCCCACGGGCCAAAGATCACCACGCCCCCGCCCAGCAGCACTCCGCCGGGGATAAAGGCCATCAGGATCTGCATCATCTGCAACAGCAGAAAGGCCAGCGGCGCCCAGACGCCGGTGCCCTGGATATAGGCCTGCAGGGTGTCCAGACTCTTGAACAGCCCCATGCGCCAGCCCTTCAGGCAAAGGGCGGCCAGCAGCACAAAAAACAGCGCCGTGCCGATTTTCAGCAGCCGCTGCACCCACGACCGCGGTTTTTGCTCCATTGCAGACACCTCCCGCATCCTTCTGCTCTGGTTATACCACGCCCGCCCCGGCGGATGCAAGAGGAAACCGCCAACCTTGAAGAAATCTTTAGAAAACCGACGCTTTTCCGGGTGCAATTTGCAAAGAAGTATGCTATACTATATGTTTGATAAGCTATCCACACGCACCGAAAAAGGAGAGAAGAGAAAACACCCTATGCTGGAATTCCAACCTCTGACCCTGCGGGATATCACCGTCCTGCGTCCCTATTTTCACCGTCAGCCCAGCCGCATCTGCGACAGTACCATCGGCGGCACCTTTCTGTGGCGGGATTACTTTCAGACCGCCTACACCGTGCAAAACGGCACCCTGTTTCTCCGCTCCATCCTGCCGGAGACCGGTCAGCACTTCTACTCCGTCCCCATGGAGGGCGATGTGCCTGCGGCCCTGCGGCTGCTGAAGGCCCACTGTCAGCAGTGCGGCCAGCCGCTGCTGCTTTCCACCGTGCCGGAGGAGGAGCTGCCCATGCTCCGTGCCCTCTGGCCCGACGCTCTGATCGAGACCATCCCCGCCTGGGCCGATTATCTGTACCATGCCGAAGATCTCAAAGCGCTGGAGGGCAAAAAATACGCTACTCAACGTAATCACATCAGTAAATTCAACCGTTTGTATCCGGATTGGCGCTTTGAACCCATCACAACAGCCAATCTGGATGCCGTCCGCGCCTTTTTTGCCTGGTTCGACGAAAACCGGGAAAAGGACGCCGCCACCTATCAGGAGGATGAGCGCAAGGCCCACGAGGTGCTGGACAACTTCGACCTCTACGGCTTTCTGGGCGGTGCGCTGTGGGCCGAGGGCCGCATCATCGCCATGACCCTTGGGGAGGTGGTGAGCGACACCCTCTATGTCCACATCGAAAAGGCCGACACCCGCTACCCCGGCGCGTATCCCATGATCGTCCGGGAGTTTGCCCGCTACGCCTGCACCGATGGCGTCCGCTATATCAACCGGGAGGATGACGCCGGCGACGAGGGCCTGCGGCAAAGCAAGCTGCGCTGGCGGCCCTGCGGCCTTCTGGACAAATATCAGCTCCGCGTGGACTGACCGCCGCCTTCCCCCGGCACTTCCACTGAAAGCGCCGTCGGCGCCGCTGACTGAGAGAGCCTATCCGCTCTCCGGCAGCCCCTTCCATACTATTCTGATTATGAGGTGACATTTATGCCTATCTGGGTCGCGATTCTTCTGGGCGCAGTGCAGGGATTTGCGGAGTTTCTTCCCATCTCCTCCTCCGGCCATCTGGCGCTGGTACAGTCGCTGGTCGATTTCGAACAATACAATGTGAACGCCGTCGCCTTTGACCTGCTGCTCCATCTTGGCACGCTGGTGGCGGTGATCCTCGCCTTCCGGGCCGATGTCAAGGCCCTGATCCTGGCCTTTTTCGGCTGGGTGGGCGATGGCTTCCGGGTCAAAAACATCCCCACCCGCCGTCTGATCGTCCTGCTGCTGCTGGCCACCCTGCCGCTGGTGCTGGGTGCCGTGCTGGAGGGCTATGTGGAGTCTGCCTTCGACAGCACCCTGTTCATCGGCATCGCCCTGTGCTTTACCGCCGCGATGCTGTGGGCGGCCGCCAAACACAGCGGCGGCCGGAAGACCGAGACCGACGCCCCCTACCGGGATGGCTTTAAGGTGGGGCTGATGCAGCTCATCGCCCTGTTCCCCGGCGTATCCCGCAGCGGCAGTACCATCTGCGGCGGCCTGTTTTCCGGTTTCCGCAAGGATTTCGCCGTGCGCTTCGGCTTCCTGATGAGCATCCCCGCCGTCTGCGGCGCGGTGGTGTTCAAGCTGCCCGACCTTGTCTCCGGCGGTCTGGACGGCGATATGCTGCTGCCCTGTCTGGTGGGCTTTGTCACCTCGGCGGTGTGCGGCTGGCTGGCCATCTTCACCGTCCGTCTGCTGGTGCAAAAAAACACCTTCCGCTGGTTCGCCGTCTATTGCCTGGCGGTGGGCCTGCTGACCATCATTCTGAATTTGATCTGAGGTGAGACCCTTGGCACAGACCAAAAAGACCCCCGCCGCCAAAAAGCCGGCGGCAAAAAGCGGCTCCGGCGGTAAAAAGGCCCCCTCCCGGAAGCCCGCCTCCAAAGCCCCCACCCAAAAGCAGGCCGCCGAGCTGCTGGCCCAGCGCCGCTGCGTGCTGGCCGCCGTGCTTTTGTGCCTCAGCTTTATCGGCGTGCTGGATCTGTTCGGCGCAGGCGGCTTCCTGATCGCCTGGTACCGCACCGCCGCCCGCTGGCTGCTGGGCTGGGGCGCGGAGCTGCTGCCCCTGTGTCTGCTGGTGTGCGCCCTGCTGCTGCTGGCAAAGCGGCGGAAAAAGGTTCGGCTCCAGGCCTCCGCCTGGGGCCTTGTCCCGCTGCTCTATGGTGCTCTGCGCCATCTCCTTGCCGCGGATGCCGGCCTCCGCCCCTCCCTGTCCCGGCTGGGAGCCGACGGCCTGACCCTGTCCTCCGGCGGCGTGCTTTCCGGCGGTCTGGCCGAGCTGCTGCGGGCGGCGCTGTCCACCGTGGGCGGCACAGTGGTGGCCGTGGTGCTGCTGCTGGCGCTGCTGGCTGCCGGCTGCCGCCTGACCCCCGCCCGACTGGCTGAGCTGTGCCGCCGCGCCCGTCCCATCTCCGAAAAGGAGCTGCCCCCCGAGCCGGAGCAGCCCCGCTTCCCCGAAAAGCGGGAGCCCAGACGCCTGCCCCACGATCCCAAGTCCATCGATGTGGCCCTGGATGACGAGGCCGTCACCGTCCGCACCCCCGACCGCAAAAAGGAAAGCCCCCTGCCTCCCCCCAATGTGGCCACCCCGGCCGAGGCTCTGCGGGGCCTGTTCCACAGGGACAAGCCCGCCCCCGTCCCTGCGCCAGCTCCTCAGCCGGAGGTCATCCCTGACCCGGAGGAACCCCTGCTGGCGGATGAGCCAGACACCTGCTCGATCCCCGACGAGCTGCCCGTATCTGCCGAAGCCCCTGTGGCCGAGCCCCCGCTGCCGGAGGACCTTCCCCCCTGGGAGGAGCCTGCGCCCCGGCCCGCCCCGCCTGCCGACGCGGGCGACGACGCCGAGGAGCCGGTGGAGGTGCAGATCCAGAAGGCGCTGGAGGACAGCGAGGGCGCGCCCATTTACTTATATCCCCCCCTTCGCCTGCTGAAGCCCGGTCCCGGCAAGCCCGCAGGCTCTGCCGAAGCCATCCGCAAGTGCGCCGAGCGGCTGGTGGATGTGCTGCAATCCTTCGGCGTGGAGGCCCGTGTCATCGACACCACCAACGGCCCCGCCGTCACCCGCTATGAGCTGCTGCTGCAGCGGGGCATCAAGTTCAGCAAGGTCACCAATCTGGCCGATGACATCGCCCTGGCGCTGGGCGCGCCCGGCGTCCGCGTCTCCGCCATCCCGGAGAAAAACGCCGTGGGCATCGAGGTGCCCAACGACCAGCAGGAGCTGGTCACCGCCCGGGATATCATCGGCTCTCCCGCCTTCCAGAACGCCAAAAGCAAGCTGTCCTTCGCCCTGGGCAAGGATATCACCGGTGCGCCCACCGTGGGCGATATCTCCAAAATGCCCCATATGCTCATCGCCGGTACCACCGGCTCGGGCAAATCGGTGTGCATCAACTCCATCCTCATGTCCATCCTGTACAAGGCCTCCCCGGAGGAGGTGCGCCTCATCATGGTAGACCCCAAGATGATCGAGCTGGGTGTCTACAACGGCATCCCCCATCTGCTGATCCCTGTGGTCACCGACCCCAAAAAGGCCGCCGGTGCCCTGAACTGGGCCGTCACCGAAATGATGCGCCGCTACAAGCTGTTCTCCGAGGTGGGCGCCCGCAATCTGGCCGCCTATAATGCCGAGCTGGAAAAGGATCCCGAGGGCGAAAACGAGCCCCTGCCCCAGGTGGTCATCGTCATCGACGAGCTGGCCGACCTGATGGCCGTGGCCCGCTCCGAGGTGGAAAATGCCATCATCCGTCTGGCCCAGATGGCCCGTGCCGCCGGTATGCACCTGATCATCGCCACCCAGCGTCCCTCCGCCGATGTGATCACCGGCCTGATGAAGGACAACATTCCCTCCCGCATTGCCTTTGCCGTTGCCTCCGCCATCAACTCCCGCATCATCATGGATCAGTCGGGAGCCGAAAAGCTGCTGGGCAAGGGCGATATGCTCTACGCTCCCCTTGGGGTCACCAAGCCCATGCGCATCCAGGGCTGCTTTGTCTCCGACGTCGAGGTAGAGGAGGTGGTGGCCTTTGTCAAGCAGTGCGGCCAGCCCGAGTACAATCAGGAAATTCTCGACCATATGGAGCGCTCGGCGCAGGCTGCCGAGGAGGGCGGCTCGTCCTCCGGCTCCGACTCCGGCGGCGACGATGCAGAGGACGAGCTGTTCGATGACGCCGTGGAGATCGTGGTTTCCAGCGGCCAGGCCTCGGTGTCCATGCTCCAGCGCCGGCTGAAGCTGGGCTACTCCCGCGCCGCCCGTCTGGTGGATCAGATGGAGGAGCGGGGCATCGTCGGCCCCTTCGAGGGCAGCAAGCCCCGCGCCGTGCTCATCACCAAGTCTGACTGGCAGGAGCGCATGGCCCGCAAGCGCGACTTCTGATCCCCGTCCCACCCATTCCAACATCCAAGGAGGTTCCCCCATGCCCACACGCGAACAATTTCTCCCCGTCAACCGGGAGGATCTGCTGGCCCGCGGCTGGTATTATTACGATTTCCTTCTGGTCACCGGCGACGCCTATGTGGATCACCCCTCCTTCGGTACGGCGGTGATCTCCCGCACGCTGGAAAAGGCCGGCTTTCGGGTGGCCATCCTGTCCCAGCCCGACTGGCATGATCCCTCGGCCTTTCTGGCCATGGGCAAGCCCCGCCTGGCGGTGCTCATCAACGCCGGCAACATCGACTCCATGGTGGCCCATTACTCGGTGGCAAAGCGCCGCCGGGCAAAGGACAACTACACCCCCGGCGGCCTGTCCGGCAAGCGCCCCGACCGGGCGGTGATCGTCTACTCCAACCGCGCCCGCGAGGCCTTTCCCGGCACCCCCATCATCATCGGCGGCATCGAGGCCAGCCTGCGCCGCTTTGCCCACTATGACTACTGGGACGATGCCGTCCGCCGCACCATCCTGGAGGACAGCGGTGCCGACCTGCTGTCCTACGGCATGGGAGAGCGCAGCATGACCGAGATCGCCCGGCGACTGAAAAAGGGCATCCCCGTTTCGGACATCCGGGATGTCCGCGGCACCTGCTTTCTGGCCCACGACCCCTCCGAGTGCCGCTTCGACGGCGCACTGACCCTTCCCTCCTTCGAGTCCGTGCGGGAGGACAGGCGCGCCTACGCCAAAGCCGCCTTCCTCCAGCAGAACGAAAACGACTTTGCCCGGGGCCGCGCCCTGATCCAGGCCACCGGCAGCCGCTTCCTCATCCAGAATCCCCCTGCCCTCCCGCTGGAGGGCAAGGAACTGGACGATGTGTTCGCCCTGCCCTATGCCCGCTATTATCATCCGGACTACGAGGCCATGGGCGGCGTGGCCGCCATCGAGGAGGTCCGCTTTTCCATCATCCACAACCGCGGCTGCTTCGGCTCCTGCAACTTCTGCGCCCTGGCACTGCATCAGGGCCGCTATGTGTCGGCCCGCAGTCAGGAGTCTGTGCTGCGTGAGGCCCGCCTCATCGCCGCTGACCCGGATTTCAAGGGCTATATCCACGATGTGGGCGGCCCCACCGCCAACTTTGATCATCCCGCCTGCGCCAGGCAGAAGGAGTACGGTGCCTGCCCCAACCGGCAGTGTCTGTTCCCCACCCCCTGCCCCAACCTGAACGCCGATGAAAGCGGCTATCTGTCCACCCTGCGCAAGCTGCGGGCCATCCCCGGAGTCAAAAAGGTTTTCATCCGTTCGGGCATCCGCTTTGACTATATGCTCCAGGACAAAACCGGCGATTTCTTCGCCGAGCTGGTGCGCTACCATGTCAGCGGTCAGCTGAAGGTGGCCCCCGAGCACATCAGCCCCCAGGTGCTCCATTATATGGGCAAGCCCTTTGCCGATGTCTACGACCATTTCTGCCGCAAATACTACGCCCTGTCGGAAAAATACGGCAAAGAGCAGTATCTGGTGCCTTACCTCATGTCCTCCCACCCGGGCAGCGGCCTGCGGGAGGCCATCGACCTGGCCTGCTATCTGCGGGAGCACCGTCTGAACCCCGAGCAGGTGCAGGATTTTTATCCCACCCCCGGCACCCTGTCCACCGCCATGTACTATACCGGGCTGGATCCCCGGGATATGACCCCGGTGTTCGTGGCCCGTGACCCGGAGGACAAGGCCATGCAGCGGGCGCTGCTGCAATCGGGCAATCCCAAAAACCACGCGCTGGTGCGCAAGGCCCTGCGTCTGGCCGGCCGTGAGGATCTCATCGGCTGGAACCGGCACTGCCTTGTTCCCCCGGAAAAGTCGCCCCGCGTCCCGCCGGAGGAGCGTGACCGCCGCCAGCGGAAGGCCGCCCGCCGTCAGCCGGAGGCCTCCGACCGTCCTTCCGGAAGAAAATCCAACCGCAAGCGGTGACCGCCCCGCCCGAGCCGCAGGCCCCATCATCCCCCCCAAAAACCACGCCGGGCGGCCCCCAACAGGAGCCGCCCGGCAAACCGCAAACACGCTCTTCAGTTTTCCGCTTTCGGCCTCTGGGCCTTTTTCGCCGTCAGCACATTGTGCGCCACAATGGTGGCCACCACCAGAACGCTCCCGATCACCGAAAGCGTCCCCATGCTCTCCCCCAGGAGCAGCAGCGCCAGAATGGGATTGAGCACCGGCTCGATCATGGTGATAAAGCTTGCCTGCAGGGAGGGAGTCGTCCGGATGCCCCGGCTGAAGCAGATCCAGGAAAGCCCCAGCTGGCAGCTTCCCATAAAGAAGATAGCCAGCCAGGACTGCCACACCGGCACGCCGGTGGTCTCCGGATGCAACATGGCCTGATCGGTGAACAGCATGGGGATGAACAGCACATACATCAGGTTGCCCAGAATGGTGGATTGCAGCGAATCGGCCCCCGGCAGACGGCTGGTGAAAAAGATCCCCGCGTAAAACACGCCGGAAAGCAGCGCCAGCAGATTGCCCAGCATGGGATTGCTGCCCGGCAGCTCGCCGCCCCGCAGGGTGTCGATCATGGACAGCAGAATGCCCGAAAAGATCACCACGCCCACGCAGCAGTCCAGCCTGGAGGGCTTCTGCTTCAGTACGATCAGCCCCATGAGCATGATGTACAGCGGCGATGTGTTCTGCAAAACGATAGCCGACCCGGCGGAGGTCATCTTATTGGCAAAGGTAAACAGCAGCGTTTCCCCCAGATAGCACACCGCCGTCAGCACGATGGGCCTGGTCAGCCGGATGCGCCAGGTGCGGGAATAGGCCATCTGGATGACCGCCGCGATCAGCCCCCGCAGACAGGCCACCGAGGTGGCGCTCCAGGGGATAAATTTGGTGAGCACACCGGCCATGCTCCACAAAACGGCTGCCGCCGCCAGATACAGCGGGCCGGGATTGAACTGCTTCGCTTTCAGAGAAGACATTTTGAAATCACCTCAGGCAGATATTTTATCACACCGGCAGGGCGGCTTTCAACCCCCCGCCGGGATTTTTCGGGAAAGGAGACCGTCCTCATGCTGGAGCTGCTGCATTCCGCCGGTGCCTGTGCCGCCGGCTGTGTTTCCTATGCCCGGCTGCGCCCCCTGATGTCCCCCGAAAGCCGTCGGCGGGCCGAGGAGCAGCTGCCCGGCCTGCGCTCTCTGCTGTGCGCCGCCTTTCCCTACGGGCCGGAGGACCCCGCCCCCGGCCCCATCTCCCTTTACGCCCGGGGCGCCGATTACCACACCGTCCTCCGTGCCCGGCTGGCACCGGTGATCGAGACGCTGTCCAGCCGCCTCCCCGGCCATCAGTTCCTCTGCTTTGCCGACGCCTCCCCCTTCCCGGAGGTGGCCGCCGCCGCACTGGCCGGACTGGGAACGGTAGGGCAAAACGGCCTGCTGCTGACACCGGACGCCGGCAGCTATGTCTTTCTGGGCCTTCTGGCCACCGATGCCTCCCTGCCCGAAACCGGCGACGGCACGATCCACCCCTGTCCCGGCTGCGGAGCCTGCCTCCGCGCCTGTCCCGGAGCCGCCCTGCCCGCGCCCCCCGATCCCACCCGCTGCCTGTCGGCCCTGACCCAGCAGCGGGGCGTGCTTTCAGAGGAGCAGCAGGCCCTGATCCGCCGCGCCGCCGTTCTGTGGGGTTGTGACCGCTGCCAGCTGGTATGCCCGGAAAACCGCCGCCGCACGGTGTTCGCCCTGCCGGAGTTTGCCCCTCTGCCCCCGCCCACCGCATCCGACCTGGCCCTGTCCGACCGGGCCTTCCGCCGCGCCTTTGCCGGCCGCGCCTTTACCTGGCGCGGGGTACAGCCCCTGCGCCGCAACCAGTCCCTGCTCCCATCCCCGGAGCCTCATACGCCCTGAAAGGAGTTGCCCCATGTACAGCATCCTGATCCTCGCCACCGGCGGCACCATTGCCTCCGACCTCACCGAAAACGGTCTGGCCCCCGAGCTGTCGGTGTCGGATATCGTCTCCGGCAGCCTGCACAATCTGCCCGACTGCCGCATCGACTGCAGGGACATCCTGGCCCTGGATTCCTCCAACATCCAGCCCGAGCAGTGGCAGACCATCGCCCGGGAGGTTGCCGCCGCCTGGCAGTCCTATGACGGCATCGTGGTCACCCACGGCACCGATACCATGGGCTATACCGCCTCGGCCCTCAGCTATATGCTGCGGAATATCCCCATCCCCGTGGTGCTCACCGGCAGCCAGCTGCCCTTCGTCCACCCCCTCACCGATGCCACCGACAACATCCGCTGCGCCGTAGCCATGGCCATGACCGGGAAGCCCGGCGTGTTTCTGGCCTTTGACCGCCGTGTGATGCTGGGCTGCCGGGGCGTCAAGGTGCGCACCTCGGGCTTTGATGCCTTCGAATCCATCAATTACCCCGCCGTGGCCCGGGTCACCGGCTCCGGTCTGGAGGTGCGTGAGGAGCTGCTGCCTCCGCTGCGGGGCAAGTTCCGGCTGGAGGACGAGCTGGACACCCGCGTCTTCCTGCTGAAGCTCACCCCCGGCATGGATCCCCGTATCTTTGACCTGCTGGTACAGGCCAAATACCGGGGCGTGCTCATCGAGGCCTTCGGCGCCGGCGGTCTGCACTATGTCAACCGGGATCTGTACGGCAAGCTGGAGATGCTCCATCAGGCCGATATCCCCGTGGTGGTGGCCTCTCAATGCCTGTACGAGAAAAGCGACCTGTCCAAGTATGAGGTGGGCAAGCTGGCGCTGGAACGGGGCGTCATTTCGGCGCAGGATATGACCTCAGAGGCCGCCTTCACCAAGCTGATGTGGGTGCTGGCCCGCACCTCCGGCGTGGAAAATGTCCGCCGCCTCTTCCAGACCGACCTCTGCCACGAGATTACCCTCTGACCCCCTTCATCTTCCCAAACACCCCTGAAAAAAGTTCTTGACTTAGAGCATACTCCAAGGATTATACTTTTTTCGTATGGAATCACACCCATCAAAATTGCGGAAGTACACACAGAGGAGGAGCGATTTTGAAAGAAAACGAACAGCAAGCAAAGACCCAAAAACGAGGGCGCGTTTTGGGCATCTTCAAGAGCAAATACGCCCGGAAATTCCTGTGGAAATACCGCTGGAGCTACCTGATCGGCATTCTGATGCTGCTGGTCATCGACATTCTGCAAACCGAGGTCCCGCTGGTGGTCGGCGATACCATCGATGAGGTGGCCGTGGGCCACTTTACCGCCGATATGATCTGGAACCCGGTGATCCGTCTGGGGATCATCGCCCTGATCGTCTTCCTGGGCCGTATCGGCTGGCGCTGGTTCATCTTCGGCTCCGCCCGCAAGATCGAGCGGGATATGCGCAATGACCTTTACAGCCACCTTCAGACCCTGTCCGCCAGCTACTTCCATGAGCACAAGGCCGGCGAGATCATGGCCTATATCAGCTCGGATATCGAGGCGGTGCGCATGGTCTTTGCCGTCACCGTCATGATGGGTCTGGACTCTGTGACCATCGGCCTCAGCACCCTGTATAAGATGGTCACCCAGATCGACCCCCTGCTGACCCTGCTGGCCTTTATCCCCATGGTGCTGGTGGCCTTTACCACCACCTTTGTGGGCGGCGAGCTGCACCGGCGCTTTACCGCCCGGCAGCAGGCCTTTTCCGACCTGTCCGACTTTGTCAACGAAAAGCTGGGCGGCATGAAGGTCATCAAGGCCTTTGTGCAGGAGCCCGCCGAGCGGGAAAATTTTGAAAAGGTCAACAAGCTGGCCTGTGACGCCAATGTGCAGGAGGCCAAGATCCAGGCTTTCATGTTCCCCTTCATGCGCGCCATCACCGGCCTGAGCATGGCGCTGGCCATCGGCTACGGCGGCTATATCGCCATTCTGGGCACCATTTCCGTGGGCGATTTCAGCAGCTTTATCATGTTCCTCAACAACCTGATGTGGCCCATGGCCGCCATCGGCCGCATCATCAATATCCTGACCCGCGGCTCGGCCGCCATGCTCCGTCTGGAGAATGTGCTGGAGGCCAAGGCCGACATCCAGGATTGGCCCCAGGCCCGGAACGAGGGCCCGGTCTCCGGCTCTGTGGAGGCCCGCCACCTGACCTTTGCCTACCCCGGCCAGTCTGAGCCCGTGCTGAAGGATGTGTCCTTCAAGCTGGAAAAGGGCCAGACGCTGGGCATCGTGGGCCGCACCGGCTGCGGCAAGACCACCCTGGTCAACCTGCTGATGCGGGTGTTCGAATCCGACGAGGGCCAGCTCTTTGTGGGCGGCCGTGAGATCCATGGGATCCCTCTGGAGCAGCTGCGGCAGACCTGCGGCTATGTGCCTCAGGATAACTTCCTGTTCTCCGATACCATTTCGGAAAATATCCGCTTCGGCGACCGCTCCAAGACCCAGGCCGAGATCGAGGAGGCCGCAAAGGCCGCCTGTGTCCATGACAACATCGTGGACTTCGCCCAGGGCTACGACACCATGGTGGGCGAGCGGGGCGTGTCTCTGTCCGGCGGGCAGAAGCAGCGCATCTCCATCGCCCGCGCCCTGATCCTGGATCCCGAGATCCTGATCCTGGATGACTCTGTCTCCGCCGTAGATACCGACACCGAGGAAAAGATCCTCCAGCATCTGCGGGAGACCCGCAAGGGCAAGACCAATATCCTCATTGCCCACCGTATCTCCACTCTTCAGGACGCCGATCAGATCCTGGTGATCGATGAAGGCGCCATTGCCGAATGCGGCACCCATCAGGAGCTGCTGGACAAAAACGGCATCTATGCCGATATGTATCACCGCCAGCTGCTGGAGAAAATGAAGAAGGAGGAGTATGCGTTATGAGCGTCAAACAGGATAACGCAACGGTAAACCGCCACATCGTGCGGCGGCTCCTCCGCTATGCGATCCCCTATCTGGGCTGGTTCATTCTGGTGCTGGCCATCATCATCGGCACCGTGGAGCTGGAGCTGTGGCAGCCCAAGCTCATCGCCCAGGCCACCGATGAATTCCTGGGCAAATATGTACAGGCCGACGGTCTCCCCGCCGCCGTGGACGCCGCCACCAGGGCCGGCGACCTGCGGGGCATCCTGCTGCTGGGCGGAAAGTACCTGTTCTCGGTGCTGGCCATCTTCGCCCTGACCTATACCCAGACCGCCATGCTGTCCGTGGTGGGCCAGAAGATCGTCTACAATATGCGTACCGACATCTTCAATCACCTGACCACCCTGCACATCGGCTTTTTCAACGATAACCCCATCGGCCGTCTGGTGACCCGTGTCACCAACGACTGCGAGACCGTGCTGGAGATGTTCACCTCGGTGATCGTCACCCTGGTGCAGAGCGTCTTCACCCTCATCGGCGTGATGCGGGCCATGCTGGGCTACCATGTGGGCCTGTCGCTGGCCATCTTCACCGTCATCCCCATCACCGTGGTGTCCACCGTGATCTTTACCAAGATCACCCGCAAAATGTACCGCGCCATCCGCGCCAAGGTCTCGGAGCTCAACGCCTTCGTGGCCGAGCATGTCTCCGGCATGAAGGTGGTGCAGATCTTCACCGCCGAAAAGGATACCCAACAGGAGTTTGAGGAGCAGAGCGAGGATCTGCGCAAGGCCCATATCAAGCAGCTGATGTGCCACGCCATCTACAGTCCCATCTCCTATGTGCTGAACATCGCCAGTATGGCCATTCTGCTGGCCTACGGCGGCCAGCTGGCAATGGCCGGCGCGGTGTCCATCGGTACCCTGCTGGCCTTCCAGCGGTACATTACCAAGTTCTTCCAGCCCATTCAGGAGATCGCCGAAAACTTCAACGTGATCCAGTCGGCCGCCGCCGCCGCCGAGCGGATGTTCTGGCTGATGGATACCCAGCCCGCCATCACCGACGCCCCCGACGCCGTCTCCATGGACCACTTCGAGGGCCGCATCGAGTTCAAAAATGTCTGGTTCGCCTATCGTGACGAGGAATGGGTGCTGAAGGATGTGTCCTTCACCGTGGAGCCCGGCCAGCGCGTGGCCTTCGTGGGTGCCACCGGCGCGGGCAAGACCACTATCCAGAACCTGATCTGCCGCTATTTCGACATCCAGAAGGGCCAGATCCTCATCGACGGCGTGGATGTGCGCAAGATCCGCGTGGCCGACCTGCGCCGCAACATCGGCCAGATGCTGCAGGATGTGTTCCTGTTCGCCGGCGACATCAAGAGCAACATCCGCCTGAACGACACCTCTATCTCCGACGAGGCCGTGGTGGAGGCCGCCAAGTATGTCAACGCCCACGGCTTTATCTCTCAGCTGGAGGGCGGCTATGACCATCAGGTCATCGAGCGTGGTGCCGCCTTCTCCGCCGGTCAGCGGCAGCTGCTGTCCTTTGCCCGGACGCTGGCCTTCCGGCCCTCCGTGCTGATCCTGGACGAGGCCACCGCCAACATCGACACCGAGACCGAGGCTCTGATCCAGGACGCTCTGGGCAAGCTGATGGAGGGCCGCTCCACCATCATCGTGGCCCACCGTCTGTCCACCATCCAGAACTGTGACAAGATCATCGTCATGCACAAGGGCGAGATCCGGGAGGAAGGCACCCATCAGGAGCTGCTGGCCCGCGGCGGTATGTATTATAAGCTCTACAAGCTGCAATACGAGCACGGCACCGAGCCTGTGGAGCCCTGACCCCGTCTCAAATACCTCTCTTATCCCAGCCGGTCGTGTACCGAGGTACACGACCGGCTTTTCTTTTCCTTCCCCTCCCCGCGTTCCCAGCCCTCGTCCCCCGTCTCCGGAGGTATGCCCTCCACGGCCAGGGGGCGAGGGCGCGGGGCCGGGTGCTGCAAGCCCCGCCCACCCCCTCTTTTCTTTTGCCGCGCTTTATGGTATGATACAGATATCTATCCGCAAGGAGGCCTCCCCCATGCCTACCATCCTGCTGATCCCCGACTCCTTCAAGGGCACCCTCTCCGCGCCGGAGGTCTGCCGCGCCATGGCCGCGGCGGTCTCCCGCCGTCTCCCCGATGCCCTCGTCCGGTCTCTCCCGGCCGCCGACGGCGGGGAAGGCACTGTGGACGCCTTTCTCACCGCGCTGGGCGGCGAAAAGCACCCCTGCACGGTCTGCGGCCCCCTGTCCGACCCGGTGGAGGCCTTTTACGGCCTGCTTCCCGATGGCACGGCGGTGATCGAAATGGCCGCCTGCGCCGGTCTTCCTCTGGTGGGCGCGCAAAAGGATCCCGAGCGTACCACCACCTACGGCGTGGGCCAGCTGATCCTGTCCGCGCTGGATCGCGGCGTCCGCCGTTTTCTCATCGGACTGGGCGGCAGCGCCACCAATGACGGTGGCTGTGGCTGCGCAGCAGCCTGCGGCGTGCGGTTTTACAATGCCGACGGCTGCGCCTTTGTCCCCACCGGCCGCACCCTGACCCACATCGCCCGCATCGACCCCACCCTCCGGGATCCCCGTCTGGCGGAAAGTACCTTTACCGTGCTGTGCGACATCGACAATCCCCTCTGCGGTCCCCAGGGAGCCGCCGCCGTGTTCGGCCCGCAAAAGGGTGCCGACGAGGCCATGGTGGCCCGGCTGGATGCCGCTCTGGCCCATCTTGCCCGGCTGTGGCAGCGGGATCTGGGCCTCTCCCCGTCGGAAGTCCCCGGCGGCGGTGCCGCCGGCGGCATGGGCGCGGGGATGGCAGCCTTTTTCGGCGGCGTTCTGCGCCCCGGCATCGACCTGCTGCTGGATCAGGCGGATTTTGACCGCCTGGCGGCCTCCGCCTCGCTGATTCTCACCGGCGAGGGCTGTCTGGACGGTCAGACCCTTCGCGGCAAAACGGTCTCCGGCGTGGTGCGCCGGGCAAAACCCTTCGGTGTCCCGGTGATCGCCGTGGCCGGCGGCCTGCGGGGCGACCTGACCCCGCTGTATGACCTGGGCCTGACGGCGGCCTTCTCCATCAACTGTCTGCCCCTGCCGCTGGAGCAAAGCGCCCCCCACACCGCCGAAAACATCACCCTCACGGTGGATGCCCTGCTGCGCCTTTGGGAGGTGTCCCCATGAAGCGCCTCCCGGTTCTGGAAACGCCCCGCCTGCTGCTTCGCCCCGCCCATCCCCGTCTGGCAAAGGCAGCCGCTGATTTTTATACTCGCAACGCCGACTTTCTCCGTCCCTTCGAGCCCGCGTCGCCCCCGGATTTCTGCACGGTGTCCTGTCAGCGGGCGCTGCTGCGTCAGGACTGCCGCGCCGCCCGCGAGGATCGTGGTCTTCGCTACTGGATCTTCCTGCGGGAGCAGCCTCAGCGGGCCATCGGCTGTGTGGCGCTGAACAACATCGTTCTGGGTGCCTTCCGCTCCTGCTTTCTGGCCTATAAGCTGGATGGCGGGCTGCTGCACCGGGGCTATGCCTCCGAGGCCGTTTCGGCGGTGGTGCTGCTGGCCTTTGAGGGCCTGCATCTGCACCGCATCCAGGCCGACATCATGCCCCGCAACGCCCCCTCGCTGGCGCTGGCCCGCCGCTGCGGCTTTCACGAGGAGGGCCGTTCCCCCGTCTACCTCCGCATCAACGGCGTGTGGGAGGAGCACATCCATATGGTGCGGCTCAATGAGAAAGGAGACTGATCCATGTTTTTTATGCCGAAAACCGTACCGCTGTCTGACGGACGAACAGCCTTTCTGCGCTTTCCCGACCCTGCCCGGGACGCGGAGCCCGCGCTGGAGGCCCTGAAAACCGCCTGCGGCGAGACCCCCTATCTGGCAAAGATGCCGGAGGAAGTGACCGAAACACCGGAGCAGGAGCAGGCCTTTCTGCTGGCCATGAACCAGTCGCCCACCGATCTGCTGATCCTGGCAGAGGTGGAGGGCCGCCTTGCGGGAAACGCCAGCCTGAGCATCCGCCGCAACCGGCGCGAGGCTCATCGGGCCAGTTTGGGCATCTCCCTGTGCCGGGAGTTCTGGGGTCTTGGTCTGGGTACCGCCATGCTGGAGGGGCTGCTGGGCGTTGCCCGGCAGAAGGGCCTGCGCTTTGTGGAGCTGGAGGTGGCCGAGGACAATCTGCGGGCCGTGGCTCTGTATGAGCGCATGGGTTTTTCCACCCTCTGCCGCCTGCCCCAGGCCCTCCTCCGGGAGGACGGCGCCTCTCCTGCCCTTCTGACCATGCGCAAAGAGCTGTGATCGCCCCGTCCCCTGCGTCCGCGCCGGACAGAGTAAGATAAAATAAGGGACTATCCTGATGGCAAACCGGAAAGCTTCCCTCTGCACATTTCTCAAAAACCCAAAAAAGATTTTTCACCAACCGAAAGGAGCAGTACCATGGTAAACTTCGAGCATCTGGACAAGCACCTGCAAGCCCTCGTGGCAGAGGGAGCCTTCCCCGCCGCCACCCTCGCCGTCTGGCATCATAACCAGCCGGTGTTTTCTGCCGCCTACGGCACCCCCGACCCCCAGGCCGGCTGGCCCTGTCAGCCCGATACCCGCTTCGATGTGGCCTCTCTCAGCAAGCTGTTCGCCGGCTCGGCCTTCATGGCCCTGTGCGACCGCGGCGTTTTCTCGCTGGACGAGCCCATCTCCAAGTCCTTCCCCGCCTTTTCCGGTCAGCGTGAGATCCGCGCCAGCGCCAACGCCCTTCTGAAGAATCAGCCCGACGAGCTGCTGGGCTATGCCGATGTCACCGACCTGACCTGGTACAATGTGCTCATCCACAACTCCGGTCTGGGCTGGGCGCAGCTCAACCTGCGCTGCACCTCCAAGGAGGATGCCGTCCGCTACATCTGCCAAATGCCGCTGGCCTATGAGCCCAAAAGCACCGTGCTGTACACCGACCTGGGCCTGATCCTCATGGGCGTCGCCATGGAAAAGCGCTGCGGCAAGCCGCTGGATCAGCTGGTGGAGGAACTGGTGTGCCGTCCTCTGGGCCTGAAAAATACCGGCTACAACCGGGTCTCTCAGGGTGCAAAAACCGAAAACACCGCCCCCACCGAGTTCTGCAAGTGGCGCAACACCCGGGTACACGGTCTGGTACACGATGAAAACGCCTACTTCCTGGATGGCGTTGCCGGTCATGCCGGCGTGTTCTCCACCGCCGCCGATGTGGCAAAGCTGGCCCAGAGCTATCTGGATGCCATCCAGGGCCGCGAGGGCGTGGTCCGCCCCGAGACCGCCCGGGATATGATCCGCTTCCGCCAGATGAACCGCTGGGATCGCCGCGGCGTGATGTTCCAGCTCCGCATTCTGGACACCGACGCTCATACCTTCCCCCTGGGCCGCCAGACCTTCGGCCACACCGGCTTCACCGGCACCTGCATGTGGTGTGACCCCGAGCGGGAGCTGTGCTTCGCCCTGCTGACCAACGATGTGTACAACGGCCGTGAAAACCGCACCACCGGCCGTCTGCGCAAGGGCATTGTGGAGGAGCTGATCTCGGCCATCGACAAAGAGGATACCTGCAAATGATCGGCGTGGGCCTGATGAGCGGCACCAGTGCCGACAGCATCGATGCCGCCTGTGTCCGGCTGGAGGGAGCGCCGCCCCGTCTGGACTGGCAGCTTCTCAGCTTTGTCACCCTGCCGCTGGAGCCTGCCCTTCGGCAGGAGATCTTCGCTGCCTTCCGTCCCGAGACCGGCACGGTGGATCGTCTTTGCCAGTTGAACTTCACTCTGGGGGAGGCCTTTGCCCGGGCCGCGCTGGAGGCCATCCGTGCCGCCGGACTGACCCCGGCGCAGACCGATTTCATCGGCAGCCACGGCCAGACGGTATGGCATGTGCCGCCCCGGTCGGGACAGGGCGTGCCCTCCACCCTCCAGCTGGGCAACCCATCGGTCATCGCCCAGCGCTGCGGCGTCACGGTGGTGTCCGACTTCCGCAGCCGGGATATGGCCGCCGGCGGTCAGGGCGCACCGCTGGTGCCATTTGTGGACGATCTGCTGCTTCGCCACCCCACCCGCACCCGCGCGGTGCAGAACATCGGCGGCATCGGCAATGTGACCTTTCTTCCGGCAGGGGAGGGCGGTACGGCCTTCGGCTTTGATACCGGGCCGGGCAATATGCTGCTGGATCACGCCGCCGAGGTGCTGACCCAGGGGCAGCTGCACTGCGATCTGGACGGCAGGCTGGCCCTGTCGGGCACAGTCCACTCTGCGCTGCTGGAAAAATGGATGGCCGAGGAGCCCTATTTTGCCCAGCAGCCCCCTAAATCCACCGGGCGTGAGCTGTTTGGCGTGCAGCGCTGCGACCGCTATCTGCAAGAGACCGCCGGACTGCCCCGGGAGGATGTGCTGGCAACCCTGACGGCCTTCACCGCCCGCTCCACGGCGCAGGCTTACCGGGAGTTTCTGCCCGTCCTGCCCGACGAGGTGCTGCTGTGCGGCGGCGGTGCGCGCAATCCTGCCATCGGGAAAATGCTGCAAGCTGAGCTTCCCGGCAGCCGTGTGGGCTGCACCGAGGACGCCGGTCTCCCCGGCGATGCCAAGGAGGCGGTGGCCTTTGCCGTGCTGGGCTACGAGACCATGAACCGCCGCCCGGGCAACCTGCCCGCCGCCACCGGTGCCTCCGCCCCCGTGGTCCTGGGCAGCCTCACCCTTGCCTGACCGGCCGTCCCCATCCCCGTAATTTCTTTCGCAAACCGGTAGACATTTCCCCAGAGAATGGTATAATATATTGTTATAGATCATTCGAGCGCCCAAATGGGAGGTGCCATTTATGAAATGTATCAAGCGTCTGCCGTCCGTGCTGCTGTGCGCGGCCCTGCTGACCGTCTGCGTCCTGGCAGGAGAGATCGACTCCACCCGCCGCGACTGCTCCCTTACCGTCCGCTGCCGCCACCGCGCCGAGGATGTGGCCTATTCCCTCTGGCGGGTAGCCAAAGTCAGCGAGGATGTGACCTTCACCCTCCTGTCCGACTTTTCCGCCTCCCGCGTCCGTGTCAACAACACCGACGACTGGGCCGACATCGCCGAAACGCTGGCCGGCTGGGTGGAATCCCGGGAGCTGGAGCCGCTGGACACCGCCTATACCGATCAGGACGGCAAGGCCCGCTTTACCGGCCTTTCCACCGGCCTGTATCTGGTCATCGGCGAGGGCTACGCCTACGATGGCTCCCTCTACCGGCCCGACCCCTTTCTGGTGGCACTGCCCACCCGCAGCGACAATACCCTCCCCTGGGAGTATGATGTGACCACCCACCGCAAGGCCGCGGAAAAGACCGGCGAGGCGCTGGATCTCCGCGTTCTCAAGCTGTGGCAGGGGGATGAGGGCCATTTCCGCCCCATCTCGGTCACCGTGCAGCTGCTGCGCGATGGCAGGGTGTGGGAAATGGTGGAGCTCAACGCCGGCAACGGCTGGGAATACCGCTGGACGAACCTTTCCGATGAATACACCTGGCGCGTGGCCGAGCCTGATGTCCCGGTGAACTACACCGTCCTCATCCGGCGGGACACTGCCGGCTTCGTCATCACCAACACCTACGCG
>CAZYAD010000014.1:0-2421 GCA_964646225.1 uncultured Oscillospiraceae bacterium | reverse complement strand
CCGCCCCTTTCGCCGCCCCGGTACCCTGCTGATGCTTGTGGGCTCGCTGCTGATGGCCTCCGCCCTGGCGCTGCTGGTGCAGACTGCCTGGGAGGATCATCGCGCCCGGGCCGACGCCCAGGGACTGGTGCTTCAGCTCACCGCTGCCGTGGCGGAACGCACCGACCCCGTTCCGGTGCCCGATGCCGACCCCGCCGGTGACGCCTCCGACCTCCCCGCCGACACGACCGATCCCGCCCCTCTGCCGGACTATCTGCTCTACCCCGAAAAGGAGATGCCCCTGCTCCGGCTGGAGGGCTACGACTGCGTGGGCCTGCTGGAGCTGCCCACCCTGGAGCGCACCCTGCCAGTGCTGGCCGAATGCACCGATTCCGGTCTGAAGCACGCCCCCTGCCGCTACAGCGGTTCGGCCTATACCGGCGACCTGGTAATCGCCGGCCACAACTACACCAGCCACTTTGCCCGGCTGGGCACGCTGCTGCCCGGCGACCCGGTTTTGTTCACCGATGGTGACGGCAACTGCTTCCGCTATCAGGTCTCCGATCTGGAGACCCTTGCCCCCACCGCCGTGGAGGACATGACCACCGGCGACTGGGCGCTGACCCTGTTCACCTGCACCTACGGCAACCGCTCCCGGCTGGCCGTGCGGTGCATTTTGTCGGAGCCTTCCTGACACGCCCCCGCCCCCTCCTGCATAGGATGCAGTGCGGCCTTCGCCGCCCATTACGATTTTCAGGAGGCTTTTTTCCATGGCGACCTTTACCAACCAGGCCACCCTTTCCTATAGCAATATCACCACCAGCTCCAATGTGACCACCGGTCAGCTGCTGGAGGTGCTTTCCGCCACCAAGACCGCCCTGACCGACACCTACTCCGACCGGGATGTGGTCACCTATGTGGTGTCCATCGTCAACGCCGGCACCACGCCCTTCACCGGTCTCACCGTCACCGACGATCTGGGAGGCTATGCCTTCGGGGAGCAGACCCTCTACCCGCTGGATTATGTCACCGGCTCCGCCCGGTATTATGTCAACGGTGTCCTCCAGCCCGACCCCTCCGCCACGGCCGAGCCGCCGCTGGTGCTTTCGGGAATCGGCGTCCCCGCCGGCGGCAACGCCACCCTGGTCTATCAGGCCCGGGTGAATGAATATGCTCCCCTGGCTCAGGGCAGCGCCATCAACAACACCGTCACCATCCGCGGCGGCGGACTGGCCAACGCCGTCACAGCAGAGGCCACCGTCTCGGCCGCCACCCAGCCCCGGCTGACCATCAGCAAAAGCCTTTGTCCCGCCACCGTGACCGAAAACGGCCGTCTGACCTACACCTTCGTGCTGCAAAACAGCGGCAGTCAGGCCGCTGGAACCGAGGCCGCCGCCATCGTTGCCGATACCTTCGACCCCGCCCTTGCCGATCTGACGGTGACCTTCAACGACACCGCTTGGACGCAGGGCACCCAGTACACCTATGACGAGGCCACCGGCGCCTTCGCCACCATCGCCGGGCAGATCACCGTTCCCGCCGCCGCCTATGTGCAGGATGCGGACACCGGCCGCTACACCATCCGGCCCGGCGTTTCGGTGCTCACCGTAGCCGGCACCGTCTGACCCCGCCCACTCTCACCGGAAAGGACATCCGCTCATGGAAGAAAAGGATCTTCGAAAGCTCAGCCGCACCGAGCTGCTGGAGCTGCTGATCAGCCAGACCCGCCGGGTCGAGGCCCTGGAGGCCCAACTGGCAGAGGCCCGGGGGCAGCTGGAGCAGCGGCAGATCGCCATTGACCGCGCCGGGACGCTGGCCGAGGCCGCTTTGCAGCTCAACGGCGTGTTTGACGCCGCCGAAAAGGCCGCCGCCCAGTACCTGGAGAACATCCAGCGCCTTTCCGGCCAACAGCAGCGGGTGTGCGACGCCATGGAGGCCGCCGCCCAGGAGCGTGCCCGGGTCATTCTGGAGGAGGCCGAGGCCGCCGCCCGCGCCCGCGAGGAAAAGTGCGATGCCTACGAGCGTGCCCTCACCGACCGGCTGCAACGCTTTTACGATCAGCACCCCGGCCTGAAGGAGCAGCTTCGCCGCACCCCCTGACCCCTGCATTTGTCCGCCCCGCATTCCGGCAGCGGTGTCCCGTTGAGGAAAGTGAATAAAAACCGAATGCTTCTGGGCTGCTGCAAATCCTTTTGCAGCAGCCCTTCAGCTTGTCAAAAAAGCCAAAGCTGACGCTCTGTCCGCTTTGTTTCCCAATTTGTTTTTGGCTGTGTTCTGTGTAATCATGGTCAAAAACACCCCGTCCGCTGTGCGCCCCTCTCCGCGCAACAAAAAAGCACCATCTGTCTATCAGACAAATGGTGCTTCTTTGGTACGGCGTAAGGGATTCGAACCCCCGACCTTTTGGTTCGTAGCCAAACACTCTATCCAGCTGAGCTAACG
>CAZYAD010000013.1:6905-41236 GCA_964646225.1 uncultured Oscillospiraceae bacterium | reverse complement strand
ATTTTGGGCGGCGGCGCAAGAGGAAAAGGATTGCGAAAGCGCGGCAGGCGTGGTATAATATAGCATAACCAGATAAATCCGGAAAGGAGCATGGGTATGGATGACAAAGTGAGAGAGCTGCTGGAAAAGGCAAAGCTGACCGCTGGTATGGCCGCCGATGGCGCGGTTCGGGTGGCAGAGACCGTGGGCCAGCGGGGCGGCCAGCTGGTGGAAAAGACCCGCCGCAACCTGCGGATCTTTGATCTGAACAACGAGGTGGAGCTGCTGATGCGGGAGATCGGCCGGATGGTCTATCTGACCCATACCGGCGCGGAGGCCGACGAGCAGGAGCTGGAAAGCAAGCTGGCTCAGATCGACGAAAAATACAGCCGGATCGATGAGATCCGGGCACTGCTGGAGGAGCAGAAGACCACCCAGGTCTGCCCTGTCTGCGGCAAGACCTGCGGAAAGACCGACCTGTATTGCCGGGTCTGCGGCGAAAAGCTGTAAGCATCCGGAAACCACAAAAAATCGAACAGCACGGGCGCAGGAGAGCTTTTCCTGCGCCCAGCCTGTCCATGGGAGGAAAACCAAATGTTTACCTATCACGATTATGAAGAAAGCGCCGCCTTTATCCGTCAGCAGCTGGGCGCGTTTCAGCCCGGAGTGCTGGTGATCCTGGGCTCCGGCCTGGGCTTTCTGGGGGATCAGGTGGAAGACCCGGTGTTCATTGATTACCGGGACATCCCCCATTTCAAGGCGTCCACTGCCCCGGGCCACAAGGGCCGTCTGGTGTGCGGGCTGCTGGCCGGCGTCCCGGTGATGCTGATGCAGGGCCGGATGCACTATTACGAGGGCTACACCCCCGAAGAGGTGGCCTTCCCCGTGCGGGTGGCAAAGCTGCTGGGGGTGGAGGCCATGCTGGTGACCAACGCCGCAGGCGCCATCAACACCGAGTTCCGGGTGGGCGACCTGATGCTGATTTCCGACCATATCCGCATCATGGGGGAAAGCCCCCTCCGGGGCACCAATGTGGAGGAGTTCGGCCCCCGCTTCTGCGATATGACCCACACCTATGACCCGGCGTTTCGCAGCGTGGCGCTGAAAAAAGGCCGTGAGCTGGGCCTGCCCATGCAGCAGGGCGTGTATTTCTACTTCCCCGGTCCGCAGTTCGAGACCCCTGCCGAGGTGCGGCTGGCCCGGACGCTGGGCGGCCACGCCGCCGGTATGTCCACCGTGTACGAGGCCACTGTGGCCAATCACTGCGGCATCCGCACCCTGGGCATCTCCCTCATCACCAACATGGGGGCGGGCATCCTGAACCAGAAGCTCTCCGGCGAGGAGGTCAATGAGACCGCAGAGCGCTCCAAGCACAGCTTTGCCGCGCTGGTGCTGGCCTGTCTGCCCGAAATGGTGAAGTGACCATGCTGGATCTGCTGCTGAAACATCTTACTGTTGTCACCATGGATGACAACGACACCGTTCTACAGGATGCCTGCATCGCCGTGCGGGCGGGAAAGCTCGTCTCCATCGGGACGGAGGTGCCGGACGAGCCCGCTGCCCGGGTGATCGACTGCCGGGGCAAGCTGGCCATGCCCGGTCTGGTGAACACCCACGCTCACGCCGCCATGTCCCTGATGCGGGGCTATGCCGACGATTATGTGCTGCAGGAGTGGCTCAATGACCATGTGTTCCCCATCGAGAGCAAGCTGACGCCGGAGGATGTCTATCTGGGCACCCAGCTGACGCTGGCCGAGATGCTGGCCTCCGGCACCATCGCCCTCACCGATATGTATATGCATCTGCCCCAGATGGCCCAGGCGGTGGCCGACGCGGGGCTTTATGGAAACTTCTCCAACGCCGCCATGAGCTTTGACCCGCAGGGCTATTGCTTTGATACAGACAATGTTACCCGGCAGAACCGGGAGGTGCTGGCCCGCTTCCACGGCTATGATGACGGCCGCCTGAAGCTGGACGCCTCCATCCATGCTGAATACACCAGCTTCCCTGCGCTGTGGCAGGATTTTGCCGGATTTGCCCGGGAAAACGGGCTGAATATGCACATCCATCTGTCTGAGACCCGGGCAGAGCACGAAAATTGCGTGGCAAAATACGGAAAGACCCCTGCCGCCGTTCTGGCGGAAAACGGCGTGTTTGACACCCGCGCCACGGCGGCACACTGCGTCTGGGTGACAGAGGAGGACATGGACCTCCTGCGGGAGCATGATGTCACGGTGGCCCACAATCCGGTGAGCAATCTCAAGCTGGCCTCGGGCATCGCGCCGGTGGGCCGGATGCTGGAAAAAGGCGTCCGGGTGGCGCTGGGCACCGATGGCGTGTGCTCCAACAATCATCAGGATCTGTTCGAGGAGATCAAGCTGGCGGCCCTGCTGCAAAAGGGCGTCAGCGGCGACCCCAGAGTGGTGCCCGCGCGGCAGGCGCTGTATATGGCCACCCGGGCCGGGGCCTTTGCCCAGGGGCGGGAGCACCAGATCGGGCAGCTGAGCCCGGGCTTTGACGCCAGCTTTATTCTGCTGGACGCCGACCGGCCCGGCCTGTTCCCGGTGCATGATCCCCGTTCCACCCTTGCCTATTCCGCCCGGGGCGGGGATGTGTGCATGACCGTCATCCGGGGCAAAGTGCTGTATGAAAACGGCGTTTTTACCACCATCGACATGGAACGCCTGCGGGCCAGACTCCATCCGGTGCTGAACCGGCTGTTCGGCGCATAAGCTGGTGCATCCGGGGGCGCGGCGGAGAGACCCGCGGCAGGAGCCGCCGCCCCCCATCCGAAAAGGGGGACACCGGCTTGAACAGGCGGAAAAACGGCGGATTTTTCGGCGGCGCTTTTGCGCTGATGCTTTCGGGCGCGGCAGTAAAGCTCATCGGTGCGCTGTTCTCCGTGCCGCTGGCGAATCTTTACGGCGCGGACGGAAATGATCTGTTTATCAGCGCATACTATGTGTACGCCGCCATGTATGTGGTGTCCTCTGCGGGACTGCCTACGGCGGTTTCCAAGCTGGTGGCAGAGGCCCGGGCGCAGGGCCGGGGAGCGGAGGTGCGCCGCCTTGGATGGGTCGCCCTTGGCACCTTTCTGCTGCTGGGCGCGACCCTTTCCGCAGGCCTGCTGCTGCTGCTGGATCCCATCTGCGCACTGGTGGGGGAGGGCTGCCGTCTTGCCCTGCAGGCGGTGGCGCCCACCATCCTGTTTACCTGTCTGGTGTCGGCGGTGCGGGGGTATTTTCAGGGGCTTTCCGACATGACCCCCACGGCGGTTTCCCAGGTGATCGAGGCACTGGGCAAGCTGGTGTTCGGCCTGGGGTTGGCCCGGTATCTCACCCGCACCGGCCACCGGCTGGAGGTGGTGGTGGCGGGGGCCATCGGCGGTGTTACCCTGGGGACAGCCCTTTCGGCGCTGTATACCCTGCTGTATGCCCTGCGGCATCGGACAAAGGGCCTGCCGGAGGGCGGAACCTGCCGTCCGGCGGGAGCCCTGCTGCGGGAACTGCTGGGGCTGGCGCTGCCCATTACGGTGGGGGCTTCGGTCTCCAGCCTCAGCTCGCTGGCGGATACCCTGCTGGTCAAGCTGCGGCTGCGGCAGGGCTGTCTGCTGACCGAGGCCGCCGCAGGCTTTTCCTATGGCGCTTACGGCTTCGCGGTGAAGCTGTTCAACCTGCCCCTTTCGCTGGTGACAGCCATCGGTATCAGCCTGATCCCCGCCATCAGCGGCGCACAGGCCGCCGGACAGCGGGAGCGGGTGCTGTCTCTCACCGAAAGCGCCCTGCGGCTCACCGGTCTGCTGGCCTTTCCCTGCGCGGCGGGGCTGGCGGCCATCCCGGGGCCGGTGCTGCGGCTGCTGTTTGGCTCTCAGCCGGCGGCCTGTGGGCTGGCGGAGCCTCTGCTGCGGGAGCTGGCTCCGGCGGTGGTGCTGGCGGGGCTGGTCTCGGTGACCGGGCCGATCCTGCAGGCGCTGGGCCGACCGGAGCTGCCGGTGGTGTCCATGGCGGCGGGGGCGGTGGTCAAGCTGCTTTCCAGCTATGTGCTGGTGGGTCTGCCGGAGGTGGGCCTGCGGGGCGCGCCCCTCAGCAGCTGTCTGTGCTACGGCGTGATGCTGGCCCTCAACCTGTGCTTCTTGGCGGGGCAGGGGATGGCCGTCCCGGCGGGACGGACCTTTGGCCGGACGCTGGCCAGCGCCGCCGGTATGGGGGCATTTGTACGGCTGCTGGAAAGACCCGCAGCCCGGCTGACGGGCGCTGGCCGCCGTGACGAGGCGCTGGCGGTGCTGCTGCTGGTGAGCGGCGGTGCGGTTTTCTATCTGCTGCTGCTGGCGGCCAGCCGGGCTTTGCCACGGGAAGACCTGAAAATGCTGCCCTGCGGCGAGAAAATGATAAAAAAGCTGGATTTCCGGCAAAAAAACAGGAAATAGGCATTGTCAAGAGGATGAAATTATGATAGATTTATACAAGGCTGCATACACCTTTGACGATCTGCGGGAGATCGTGGCCCGGCTGCGCCAGCCGGACGGCTGTCCCTGGGATGCTGCCCAGACCCACGAAAGCATCCGGAAGAACTTTCTGGAGGAGGCTTATGAGGTCTGCGAGGCCATCGACCGGAAGGACAATACGCTTTTGTGCGAGGAGCTGGGCGATGTGCTGCTGCAGGTGGCCATGCACACCCGCATGGCCGAGGAGACGGGCGCATTTACCATGGAGGCTGTGACCGACGGCGTCAGCCGGAAGATGATCCTGCGTCATCCATATGTCTTCGGCACCGAGGGAAAGCCTGCCACTGCGGCGGACACCATCGCCGTTCACGATCGGGTCAAGGCGGCGGAAAAGCAGCAGAACACCTATACCGCCGCCATGAATGATGTGGCAAGGACGCTGCCCGCCCTGATGTACGCCGAAAAGGTGCAGGGCCGGGCCAAAAAATCCGGCTTTGACTGGAGCCATGTCAACGGCGCCATGGACAAGGTGCGGGAGGAATGCGCCGAGGTGCAGGAATGTCTGGACAACGGCACTGATATCACCGAGGAGCTGGGCGACCTGCTGTTTGCTGCCGTCAATGTGGCGCGGATGCAGTCGGTGGATCCGGAGGAGGCGCTGCTGCGGGCCACGCAGAAGTTCATGCGCCGCTTTGCTCTGGTGGAGCAGATGGCCGGGCCCGCGCTGCGGGAGATGTCCCTGGAGGAAATGACCGCTCTGTGGGAGCGGGCAAAGGAACAGACCAAGTGATTTTGACGGGAATGCCCGTTTGAATTGGAATATTAAATTATGGAGGAATAGATCAATGAACAAGACTGAACTGGTCGCTGCCATTGCAGAAAAGACCGACCTGACCAAAAAGGATTCCGAGGCCGCGCTGGCCGCTGTGGTGGACGCCATCACCGAGGCTCTGATCAAGGGCGACAAGGTGCAGCTCATCGGTTTTGGCTCTTTTGAGGTGAAGAACCGCGCCGCCCGCGTGGGCCGCAACCCCAAGACCAAGGAAGCCATCGAGATTGCCGCGTCCAGATATCCCGTGTTCAAGGCCGGTAAGGCGCTGAAGGATAAGGTCGGCGAGTAATTGCCGCCAGGGGGCCGTGCTGCGGCCCCTTTTTGCATACTCAGGAGGAAATCATGCGTCTGGATAAATATCTCAAGGTGGCCCGGCTCATCAAGCGCCGCACGGTGGCCAACGAGGCCTGTGACGGCGACCGGGTCACGGTAAACGGCCGCGAGGCCAAGGCATCCTATCAGGTGAAGGTGGGGGATATCATCGGCGTCACCTTCGGCAACCGCAGCCTGCGGGTACGGGTGCTGGCCGTGCCGGAGTTTGCCAACAAGGAGCAGGCGGCCCTTTTGTACGAGGAACTGCCGGCGGAGGAATAAAAAGAAGGACCCTCTCATAGCATTGGACAAACCAATGCCATGAGGAGGTCTTTTTACATGATCAATCAGGAATATGATGCCCAGCTGCCCCACAGTCTCAATCTGGAGGAACGGCACCGGCTGGCGGTCAATGGCGTCAGCGAGGTGCTGAGCTTTGACGAAACAGAGGTGGTGATGGACACCGCGCTGGGGCTTTTGACGGTGGAGGGAGAGCAGCTCCATGTGGAAAAGCTCTCGCTGGATGTGGGAGAGCTGACCCTGGAGGGCACGGTACACAGTCTGCATTACAGCCGCGCCGGGCAGAAGAAGGGCTCCTTCTGGTCCCGGGTATTTTAAGTGCTGCCCACCGGGCTGGGACAGCAGCTGGGGTATTTTCTGACCTTTGGGCTGCTGGGAGGCGGGCTGGCGCTGCTGTATGTCCTGCTGGGGGCCGTGGGACGATGGTTGGGCCTGCGGCGGCGGGGAACAGCGGTGCTGGACAGCCTGTTCTGCCTGACGGCGCTGGCGGGGTTTCTGCTGGCCATGCTGCTGTACACCGACGGACGCCTCCGGGGGTATCTGCCCCTGGGAACGGCGCTGGGCTTTGCGCTCTGCCGGTGGCTCCTGCGGGGAAAGAGCGGAGGCTGAACCTCCGCCTCCCGCGAGGACGGGAGCGGGGCATGGGGCGTGCGCCCATGTCCCGCCCGGACGGGGCTCCTGCTTACAGCAGGTAGGCGCAGAGCAGATCGAAGGTGCCCCGGAGGCCATCCATGTGGATGCGCTCATAGCCGTGAGAGGCGTAAACGCCGGGGCCGATGAGGCAGTGCTTCACATCATAGCCGGCCTTCAGCGACACATCCACATCAGAGGAATAGCCGGTGTATACATCAATGGCGTGGGGGATGTCGTGATCCAGCGCGGTCTTCAGCAGAGCGGTGGTCAGCTCATAGTTGTAGGGGGTGAAACCGTCCTTGGCGCAGATGGAGACCAGCTTCTCATTGCCGGAGAGCCCGTCGCCCACGCAGCCCATGTCCATGCTCATGATCTCCCGGATCTCCTCGGGGATGCCATGCGCACCGCCGTGGCCCACCTCCTCGTAGATGGTGAAGGACAGCCAGATCGAGCGCTTCAGGCAGATCTGCTCGTCGGCCACCATTTTGGCAAAGGCCAGCAGCACGGCAACGCAGGCCTTATCGTCCAGAAAGCGGCTCTTGATGTAGCCCTTGGAGGTGATGACCAGATTGGGATCAAAGGCGATGTGGTCGCCGGGACGGATGCCAAGCTTGGCCACATCCTCAGCCGTATGGACATCCTCGTCCAGCACGACCTCCATGTTTTCGGCAAAGTTGCGGACAGTGGTGTTCAGCTGAGAATTGACATGGACCGAGGCGTTCTCCAGCTGGATGGTGCCCTCGTAATCGCCGTTAAAGCGGGTCTTGACACGCACATTGGTGGCCTCCACGCTGCAGCTGGCAACGCCGCCAATGCGGGCCATGGACAGACGACCGTTGGGCTTGACCTGTGTGACCATCGCGCCCAGGGTGTCCACATGGGCCATGATCATGATGGCTTCGCCCTCGCCGCCCAGATGCACCCGGACGCCGCCCTTGACGGGGTTTTCAGGCTGGAAGCCCAGCCGGGTCAGCTCGTCGTTCATGTACTGCTGCACCTGAGCGGTGTAGCCGCTGGGGCTGTCGATGGCCATCAGGGCCCGCAGCTGCTCCAGCATATAATCCTGATACTGCTGTTTCATAAAAAAGACCTCCTTACAGGTATGGTTGTACAGCTTCAGCATACCACGGTTCGCCCCAGAAAGCAAGGAAAAGCCTTGCGGCTGCGGCGGGAATATGCTATCATAGCCACAGACAAAAGGAGGGGGAGCGTCATGAAGCGATGCTGTGCGCTGGGGCTTTGCCTGCTGCTGCTTTGCCTGTGCGGCTGCGACGGCCCGGAGAGCTACACGGCAGAGACCTTTGCCTTTGACACCGTCATCACCCTGACGGCCCGCTGCGGCAGCGCAGAGGAGTTTCAGCAGCTGAGGCAGGTGGTCTTTGACCGCTTTCAGCAGCTGCACCGGCTGTTTGATATCTATCAGGAATACGAGGGCATGAACAATCTCTGCACCGTCAACCGTCTGGCGGGACAGTCGGTGGCGGTGGAGGAGGAGATCCTGTCGCTGCTGGCGCTGTCGCAGGAGATCTGCCGACAGACCGGCGGACTGGTGAATGTGGCCCAGGGGCGGCTGTACGGCCTTTGGCGGGAGGCGCGGGAGACCGGTATCCTGCCCACCGGGGAGGCCATCCGGGCGGCCATGGAGCACGGCGACGCCGACTGCCTGGTGCTGGGGGAGGGCACCGTCACCCTCACCGATCCGGAAATGACGCTGGATGTGGGCGCGGTGGCCAAGGGCTGGGCGGCCCAGGCTGCGGCAGAGGCCGCCGATGCGGCGGGCTTTACCGATTATGTGATCTCTGCCGGGGGTAATGTGGTGACCCGGGGTCATGCCCGGGGCGGCCGGGCCTGGCGGGTAGGCATCCGGGATCCCCGCTCGGAAAGCAGTGGCGACCATGTGGCCGTGGTGGAGGCGGAGGAGCTGGCGGTGGTCACCTCCGGCGGCTACGAGCGGCAGCTGGTGGTGGATGGCAAAAGCTACTGCCACATCATCGACCCCCGCACCGGCTATCCCGCCGATTTTGTGCTTTCGGCCACCGCTGTGTGTGAAAACTCGGCGCTGGCAGACGGCTATTCCACCGCGCTGTTCCTCATGACGCCGGAGGAGGGGCTGGCCTTTGCCCGGGAGCGGGGCTTCCGGGCCCTCGTGGTGGACCGACAGGGGACTGTCCGGGATACCGGTGCAGAGACGAAAAAAACGGGTTGACAACGGCGAAAAATATGCTATAATGAAGACACAATTTCAGAAAGGGATCCTTCGTCCGGCAGCGCCGGCGGTGGAATGGGGTGAAAGGCCCCGCGAGTAGGTCACTGTGAAGCCTCCGTTGAGAGGATAAGTCAGATACACCGAGGAGTATCCCTGTACCCTGCCTGCACCGGGGTCGAAGGAGAAGCATTTGCTTTTTATCCGCACAACCGGCAGGCTGTGCGGATTTTTTTATTGCTTTCCCTATTTCACCTTTTTTATTACCCCTTGATCATCGCAGGCGGCTTTCCCGCGTCGCTGGGGCGGCGCGGGAAAGAACTGCGGTGCCACGACCGTGCAGATCCTCTTGATTCCATATAAACCGGCAGAAAAGCGAGGAGATCACAAGGCCTCGCTTTTCTGTAAACGGAAAGGAGCCTTTCAGATGCGCAAGCTGCAAGCAGAGCTTCCGGTGGAGCAGTTCCTCCGGGAATGTGTGGATGTACCCCGGTTTCTGGAGCAGTGCCGTGCCTGTCCCAATTACGAAAAGGTCTGGTCCTGCCCGCCCTTCTCCTTCAAGCCGGAGGAGCTCTGGGGCAATTATGGCAGCATCCTGCTGCTGGGCCGGGTGATCGAAACGCCGGAGACCATGCGCGAAGTGCGCTTTTCCTCGAGTCAGGCGCTGGGCGAGGCCGGACGGGCGCTGCTGCGGCAGGACAAGCGGGAAATGCTGCTGGAGCTGCTGGAGCTGGAAAAGCAGACTCCCGGCAGCAGGGCCCTCAGCGCCGGAAGCTGTGATTTCTGCGCCGACTGTGGCCGCGTCCGCGGCGAAGAGTGCCGCAACCCCGGTGTCATGCGTTATTCGCTGGAAACGCTGGGCGCCGATGTCGGCAAGGCGCTGGAGCTTTATTTTGACCAAAAACTGCTGTGGGGCCGGGAAGGACAGCTGCCGGAATATTTCATCCTGCTGGGCGGCCTGCTGAAGAAGAAGCCCGTCAGGCTGGAAAAGAAGGAGATGGGATATCGGGTATGGTGAGCGACGAGAAAAAGGGCCTTTCCATGAAGCCGGAGGAGAGCCGGTATTCCTTCTTCCAGCACCGGGAGTGCGAGTTTTTCCCCTGTCATGAGACCCAGCGGCCGGAGGATTTCAACTGCCTGTTCTGCTATTGCCCGCTGTACACCCTGGGCTCGGCCTGCGGCGGAAACTGCCGCTGGACAGAGCAGGGGGTCAAGGATTGCAGCGGCTGCATGGTTCCTCACGGGAGAGACAGCTACAGCCGGATCATCGCCCGTTTTGGCGCGCTGTCGGAGCTGGCAAAGCAAAACCGCTGAAAAACAGAACAAAACTGAACAAAGCTGCATCGTGTCACCCGTTATGACTGGCGCTTGCCAGGCGCGGTGATTAGGAAACCCGGTGAAGCCCGAAAGGGATAAGTCCGGGGCTTGCCCGTTGCTGTATGCATGGAGCTTGTTGGCTGTGGAGCGATCCGGTCACTGGGGAAACCCGGGAAGGCTGGCCAACAGGCGCAGGAGCACCCGCTCTGAGACATGCGAGCCAGAATACCGACGATGTGTGCTTGCCCGAGCCTGTCCTGCGGCAGGTGCACGGCAGAAATTCGGATGCGTAAAAGTCGGTCGCGTCAGTCCCCAAAAAGGGCTGCCGTGGCCTTTTTTCATGCCCGGCAGCCGCAGCACAAGCAGTCAAAAACGGAGCGCAGCTCCGCTAAAAATAGGAGGAATAGCCATATGAAAAAGAGAGTGCTGTCTCTGCTTCTGGCAATGGTCATGATCGTGGGGATGCTCCCCGCAGCGGCCTTTGCCGAAGTGGGAGACGGGGAAGAGGGCGTGACCATTTCAGTTACGATCTCCAACGACGGTATGCCGCTCATGGGCAACGACGAGGATGAAACGGTGATCGCCAATCTGGAGATCACGGTTCCCTACTTCGAACTGGAGCCCTACGGCCTGGACGATTATGACCTCTACAAGGAGGCACAGACACCCACTGTCCTTCATGCCTATATTTACCTGCTGGAGCGGTATTATATGGGCCTGGACGAGGAGGAGTGCTGCACCGGCAAATCCGGGTTGACGGATTATGATGAGGAAACCACTGTCTATTATATGGACGGTACGGAGGCCTATGAAAATGAAGAAAGACAGGCTTTGTATATCACAGGCAGCTCCGGCTCCATGTACATGGCGAACTTCTGGGGACATGACGAAAACCTCATGTACTTCCTCAATCATGCCTATCCCCTGATGTACGAAGGCTGGGGTGCGACGGCAGATACGATCCAGCTGAACGATGGAGACGTCATCGATCTTGCGATGTTCTCCGATTGGAACTTCTGGGGGTCTGGCGCCTTCTGTTTCTTCGATCAGGATCTCTATGAGATCGAGGCCGGAGACACCGTGACGACCACCACCTGGAAGGCTGCGACCATGGCCGGCTTGGGCGGCGAGTCTAAGGAGCCCGAAACGATCAACACACTGAACGTCGCAGTCTATAATGACCAGTGGGAGCAGGTTGCAGCGCTGACCGGTGAGGATGGCACCTATTCCTATACCTTTGAAACCGGCGGCACTTATTACCTGCTGGGCCAGGATCCCAACGTAAAGACGGACGACGCCTGCTACGCCCCCGCCGTGGCGAAGGTCGTTGTGGAAGGCGCAAAGGAGCCGGTTGGCTATCTGTCTTCGCTGGAGTTTACCGAATACGGCAGTGTCTCCAATAAAGGCGAGGTCTACAAGCTGGATCCGGTGTTTAACGGCCTGACCTATGATTACACCCTGCTGTTGCCGGACTATATGACCAACGCCAACTGCTGGGCCTCTCTGGGAGAGGGAGTGCCCGAGGATTCGGTCATCACGGTTCAGTGGACCAACCTTTACAATGACAAGCCTATGACGAGCACGGTAATCAACTCTGTCTATATGGCCAACTTCGGCAGAGATATGGGCACCAACACCGCCAAGCTGACCGTTGGTGTGGACGGCGACCAGCAGGTCTACACCGTGAAGTCGGTGCGTACCCCCACGCTGGCCTCTCTGAATGTAGAGGGCGGCTACATGGACAAGAGCTTTGCCGCATCTACCACTGCGTATGCAGTGGAGACCAATGCGGAGTCTGTCACCATCAACGCCGACCCCTATCAGGACAGCTACACCGTTACCTACAACGGCGGCGATGATAACGAGATTGCCCTGAAGGAGGGCGAGAATGAGGTGGTGGTGGTGGTCAGCAATGGCACCTACAGCCGCAGCTATACCCTTATCATCAACCGCCACGGCATCGGCACCATTGGCATCACTGCCGAGCCTGAAGAAGCGCTGATCCATCTGGTGGACAGCTACAGCAACCGCGTCCTTGCCAACGAGGATGGCCGCTTTGAGGTGACCTACGGCTATGATTACACCTGCACGGTCACCGCGCCCGGCTATGAGGGCCAGAAGCAGAGCTTCACTGCCGCCAGCGATATGGAAGACCTGACCTTCGCTCTGGTGGAGGCCGAGGAAAATGAAACCATCAATACGGAGATTGAGGCCGAGTGGCCCAACTTCCGCAACGGTGAGAAGCATCTGGGCATCACCGAGTCCAAAACTCCCACCACGGCAGAGGAAACCGAGCTGCTCTGGGCGGCCAAGTATGGGTCAGGCTGGGCGGCAGCGCCCGGCTCCCCCATCCTTGTGGATGACTACCTGATAACCTATGTGAGCAAGACCATCAAAAAGCTGGATGTGAACACCGGCGAGGTGGTCGCCGAAAACGATATGGTGGCTGCGTCCAGCTTCGCCATTGTCCCGCCCACCTATGCCGATGGCATGATTTTTGTGGGTCTGTCCGGCGGCCGCATTCAGGCCTTTAATGCCGAGACGCTGGAATCCCTGTGGGTCTATACTGATCCGCTGGGCGGCCAGCCCAATTGCCCCATCACCTACAGCGATGGGTATGTTTACGCGGGCTTCTGGAACAGCGAAAACAAGGATGCCAACTTTGCCTGCGTCAATGTCACCGACGAGGATCCCAATCAGACCACTGAGGCCAAACTGTCCTCCTGGACGGTGACCCGCACCGGCGGCTTCTACTGGACCGGTGCTTATGCCTCCGACAAGTTCGTTGTGGTCGGCACCGATGACGGCCAGAGCGGCTCTACCACCGAAAGCTCCAGCCTGCTGGTGCTGAACAAGAAGGACGGCACGCTGGTGGACAGCTGGGACGGCATCCGTGGCGATATCCGCTCCAACGTGTCCTACGATCCCGAAAGCGACCGTGTATTCTTCACCTCCAAGGGCGGCGTGCTGTGCAATGCCAAGATCGACTGGGAGACCGGTAAGATCACCGATACGCAGCTTACCGTGATTGTGAACGCCGGTAAGCTGGAATATGCCATGTCCACCTGCACGCCTTCGGTCTACAACGGAAGAATTTATATCGGAACAGCCGGTGGCGGCAACTTCACCGGAAAGGGCTTCTGCATTGCAGTCTATGAGCTCGCTGCCGACGGCACCATGACCCAGGCCTATACCTATGGCATGCCCGGCTATCCCCAGACCTCTGCCATGGTGACCACAGCCTATATGGAGGACGAGGGCTGCGTCTACATTTACCTGCCCTATAACGCCCAGCCCGGCGGTATCTCTGTCCTTCGCGATAAGCCCGGCCAGACGGCTCCGGATGCCGTTGGTGACGGAAGCTACAGCGAGGTCTTCACCCCGGCTGCACCGCTGTCGCAGTACTGCATCTGCTCTACCATTGCCGACTCCTACGGCACTATCTACTACAAGAACGATTCCTGCTACATGATGGCGCTGACCTCCAAGATCCTCGGCCTGGAGATCACTCAGCAGCCCAGCGCCGTGCTCTATGACGAGAACGGCAACATCACCGGCACCATCGGCCTGAAGGCCGTCTGCAACCTGGCCAACGGTCTGCAGCGCGATGTGAGCGACTATGTCACCTATGACATCCGCGACGGTGTCAAGAGCGTGGTTTATACCTACGGCCTGGATCACGCCAACTACGGCCTGAAGGAGCAGACCGCCGTGCTGGTGGATCCTGCCGACACCGTTATAGAGATGATCGACGCCATCGGCGAGGTCACCCTCAAGAGCCGTGACGCCATCATGGCCGCCGAGAAGGCCTATAAGGCCCTGCCCGAGGAGGCCAAGGCCTGCATGACCAACTATGATGTGCTGCTGGCCGCCAGAGCGGCTTATGATGAACTGCTGGACAATCTGCTGCCGCCCGTTGGCCCCAGCACCTCCGGCAAGCCTTCTCAGCCTGAGCAGCCTGAGCAGCCGGAGCAGTCTGAAGAGCCTGAAGTGCCTTCTCAGCCCGCCGCCTTTACCGATGTGTCCGAGAACGACTGGTTTGCGGAGGGCGTGGAGTACGCCTGTGAAAACGGCCTGATGAACGGCACCGGCGACGGCAAGTTTGCGCCCTACGCCAACACCACCCGCGGCATGATCGTCACCATCCTGGCCCGTATGGACGGGGTGAACACCGACGGCGGCAGCAGCTGGTATGCGTCCGGTCGTCAGTGGGCCATCGACAACGGCATTTCCGACGGCACCAACATGACCGGCGAGATCACGCTGGAGCAGCTGGCTACCATGCTGTACCGCTACGCCCAGATCAAGGGCTATGATACCACCGCCCGCGCAAGCCTGAACGCCTTCTCTGACGCTTCCAGCGTCTCTGACTGGGCCGTCGAGGCCATGGAGTGGGCCGTGGGCATGGGCCTGATCCAGGGCAGCAACGGTCAGCTGGCTCCCAATGCCAGCGCCAACCGCGCCCAGGTGGCGGTCATCCTCATGCGCTTCGAGGAAAACGCTGAAAAAATTGATGCTTAATTGTAAGTAACAGTTGATATGGCATCCCCGCCGCGCACTTTTGTGCGGCGGGGCATTGCCATGTTATGACAAGGATATTCCGGACGCAGCTTTTCGCGGCGAAAACGCGGCAGACTGTGTCCCATCAGGGGGAACAGGAAACCAATGAAACACAGATCGTCTCAACGGGGGTGGATCACCTCCGGAATATGCGTCCTGCTGACGCTGGCACTGCTGGTCAGCGTCTGTCTGCCGCTGATGGGGATGCGCGCCGCAGAGCCGGAAAATCCGATCCTGCAGGCACAGCTGCAGGAGATCGAGGTTTTGCAGGCCGGAACCACGCCCTCCGGCTTTGGCGACGGCGAGGGCGAGGGCCTCGGTACGGGCAGCGAGCCGGATCCGGACAGGGAGGGCAATACGATCGCGCCCGACCCCAACGCGCCGGAGGAGCAGGAGCCCGGCGATGGGGACGAGCCCGATCAGCTCGAACCCGATCAGCCGGAGCCCGATGAGCCGGATCAGCCAGAACAGACACCGCCGAAACCGGACGCGTCCCAGACACCCGAGGAGAGCGACCCGGTGATCGATGCGCTTTCTCAGGCCCCCATCGGCAGCGATACCGACGGCAGTCAGGGGCAGGAGGGAGAAGTGCCGGGCCAGCAGGGCGCGACAGACGAGAAACTGCCTGCCTCTGCGCTGGATCTGGGGGTGACGCTGACCTGGTACAAATACGGCAGTCAGGCGGCCTCCATGGTGTGCGCCCCCGGCAAAACGGTGGGCAAGCGGGTGCTGCTGGTGCATCTGAACGACGGCAGCCTCCGCTATGACCTGGCCCTCACCGGCGCCGACGCCGAGGACGCAGAAATCACCGGCGTGCAGTTCGCCGGGGGCAACGGCCTCCCGGAGGAGGTGGACACCCACGGTGTGGTGCGGCTTTCTCTGCCGGAGGAGCAGGAGTACCGCAACTATGTGTTCCTGGTGCAGACCCACATCGTGCGGCAGACCGCCAACGGCATCCGGGTGGAGACCGATCTGGAGTTCACCTTTGTACTGCGGCTGGAAAGCGGCATCGATCTGGATCTGCAGCTGAACTGGCAGCCGGAGGGACAGGCCACCTGCACCGCCAACGGGCTGGTCCGCCGCACCGTCAAGAGCGAGGAGCTGGACGAAGGCAGCTTTGCCTATGCCCTGGAGTTTGTGGGGGACAGCGCCGATGACGCGGAGATCATTTCCGCCGAGTATTCCACCACCGGCGGCGAGTGGGGCGAGCTGGAGCAGAACGGGATCCTGCAGCTGGCGGCTGCCCAGGGGCAGGAGCAGGAGGTCTATTACATCTCGGTCACCGCGCAGGTGGCGCTGGGACGAAAGACCTACAGCGATCCCATCACCTATACCTTTGTGATCACCTATGAGGACGGGCTGAATCTGCGGCTGCTGTTCACCTGGTACGAAAAGGGTGTGACGGCCATGCAGACCTCCTGCGAGGTCAACGGCCGGGCTGCCGTTTCCATCCGGCAGAATCAGCTGTCCAGCGGAGAGCTGCTCTATGACATGGCGCTGGAGGGCACCAGCGCAGAGGAGGCCCGGCTGGTTTCCGCCAGCTGCGATGGGGCACGGATGGAGCCGAGCTCCGGCTCTCTGCACCTGGAGACCGGCTCCGGCGGCACGGCCATGGTTTATACCATCCTGGCCACGGCAGAGGTACAGGGAAAGACCGTCAGCTTTACCGTCACCCTCCGCTATTCCAGCGATGTCCGGCTGGAAATGCACTACAGCGTGCTGGAGGAGGGGGCGGACAGGCCCTGCGTCATCACATGCGAGAACAAAAAGACGGTGACGGCAGAGCCGGTCTATGACGACCAGCTTACCGAAGGGCTGCTGCATTATCAGCTGCGGCTGAACGGCGAGGATGCCGACGGCATCCGCATCACCTCGGTGGAGTGCTTCCGGACTGGGAGCCTCCTCACCGAAGCGCTGCCCGCGCCGGAGGGCAGCGCCCTCCTGCTGCTCAACGGCAGCCGGACCGGCGACAACATCTTCACCGTGACGGCCGCCGGGACAGAGGGGGACAGTTACACCTTCACCATTAACCTCCCCTATAAGCACCGGGGACAGGCACTGGTGCAGATCCGCACCAATTTGCAGGACGGGGCGGAGATCACCTGTGGGCAGGAGGTCAACCTGACGGTGGAGGCCTGGACAGAAGACGGACAGGGCAATGTCACGGGCCATATCACCGACAGCGGCACGGACACCACCCTCACCGTCCGGCTGGACGGCACGGTCTGCCGCCTGACCGGCAGCTCCGGCTATGTGCAGCAGTATGTACTGGTGCCCGAAAATCCGGAGGAGGGGGACATCCGCTACCACGAGCTGACCATCTATGCCGAGGACGGCGAGGGCAACTTTGGCGAGCAGACCCTGACGCTGGTGGGCAAGCGCAGCGAATCCGGGCAGAAGATCGGCACGGCCAGCATCTACATCGATATGAGCATCCTGGATCTGGGCGTCCGCGGGCCCATCCGGTACGATGTGCTGTCCGGCGAGCCGGTCTCCTACAGCATTGCAAAGGCCATCTGGAACTATGACGCTGGAGAGACCTTCGGCATGGCGGCGGACAGCTTTTACTGGCCGGAAAGCCGCTGCTCCTACGAGGGCTCGCTGGATCGGGGCTTCTATCTGGTGAGCATGGATGACGGCTCTGGGCTGGGAGAACGGGCCACGGCCTTCAGCGGCGACTGGAGCCGGTTCGGCACCACCGAGGAAGATGTGCTGGCCGGGATCGATGATTACTTCGGCGCAGGCTCCGGAATGGCCACCCTGTGGCGGTGCATTTACCGCAACGGCATCGATCTGTCGGACACCAGCACCGGCATCGGCGAGTTTGACTTTACCATGGGCTCCGGCTGGATGTACTCCGTGGGCGGCGATCTCTTTTATCCCGGCTCGCCCATGTCGGATTATTATCTGCAGGATGGGGATACCCTGGTTCTGCGCTATACCCTGGCCTATGGCTGGGATGTGGGCACCGGGGCGACCGGCTACGGCAACTCCACCGGCTACTGCGTCAGCTGCATCAACGGCCGCTGGTCCATTGACCACCGTTACGAGACCGAGATCGGCGAAAACGGTGCGGTGCAGTATGTCTGCCGCTGCTGCGGTGCGGTGCAGAGCTGTCCCCACGAGCATACCGCGTGGCAGGATCAGGGTGACGGCACCTGTCTGGAGGTCTGTACCGACTGTCTGGAGCCTCTGGGAAGACCGGAGGAGCACTGCCTGACCTGTACCGAAGATCCGGAAGGGGATACCCATACGGCGGTCTGCGACAACTGCGGCTATGCAGAGCAGCAGGCCCACGACTGGGTGGAGCTGAGCGGTACTGCCACCTGCACCCAGCCGGGTATCCGGGTCTCGGAGTGCCGGGACTGCGGTGCCCTCCGGGAGGAGGAGGTCGAGGCCACCGGCCATCTGCCCCAGAATGTCCGGGAGTATGACGCCGCACAGCACTGGCAGCACTGTCAGGTGTGCGACGAACGGATCGAGGGGTCAGAGGAGTCCCACGATTACCGGTGGGACGGCGACGACTGGGTGTGCAGCGTCTGCGAGGCAGTCCACGACTGGGAATGCGGCGGTCAGCTGATCCCGGAGGAACGGCACTGCACCTGCGACCACCTGGAGGGGGTCTGCTCCCTGTGCGGCCTGCCGCTGGAGCTGGAGGGTGCGCCGGGAGAGTTTGCCGAGTATCACCACTTTGCAGAGGGCAGCTGTACCCTGTGCGGCACGCCGGATCCCAATTATGTGCCTCCCGCCCCGCCGGCGGAGCCTGAGCCCGAGCCCGAAGAAGGCGACGGCGATGGAGAAGGCGGAGACGGAGAGGACGGCGGAGAGACGCCATGAATGAAACAGAGGAGGAAATCACAATGAATGCAAAAATCGAAGCCATCCTGCGGGAGATCGAAGGGGTCGTAGTGGGCAAAAACGAGATCGTGGAGAAGATCCTGATGGCGATCCTGGCCTCCGGCCATGTGCTGATGGAGGATGTGCCCGGCGTGGGAAAGACCACCACCGCCATGACCTTTGCCCGCGTGCTGGGATTGGAGACCCGGCGCGTGCAGTTCACCTCGGACACGGTGCCCTCTGATATCATCGGCTTCTCGGTCTATGACAAGCAGGCGGACGCCTTTGTCTACAAGCCCGGCGCGGTGATGACCAATCTGCTGCTGGCGGACGAGATCAACCGCACCTCCAGCAAGACCCAGTCCGCCCTGCTGGAGGCTATGGAGGAGCGTCGGGTGACGGTGGACGGCAAAAGCTACCCGCTGCCCGAGCCCTTTGTGGTGCTGGCCACCCAGAACCCGGTGGGCTCCGCCGGTACCACCCTGCTGCCCAGCTCTCAGTTGGACCGCTTCCTCATCCGGGTGAGCATGGGCTATCCGGATTTTCAGAGCCAGGTGAACATCCTGCGGGACCGGCACTCGGAAAACCCCCTGGATCGTGTCTCCGCCGTGGTCAGCCGCGAGGAGCTGGGCCAGCTGGTGCGGGAGGCTGCTTCGGTGGAGGTGCGGGACAGCATCTATGAATATGTGACCACCCTGGCCCAGCAGACGCGGGAGCATCCCATGGTGCAGCTGGGCATCAGCCCCCGCGGCGCACTGGCGGTTTGCCGGATGGCAAAGGCCTATGCCTATCTCCACGGACGGGATTTCGTCATGCCGGAGGATGTGGCTACCGTCTTTCCCGATGTCTGCGCCCACCGTCTGGTGCTCAGCAGCAAGGCGCGGATGCTGGAGGAAAGCCCGGAGTCCATCCTCCGGGAGATCCTGAAAAACACGGATATGCCCGTGCTGAAAACGCGGTAAGCGGGCATGATCATCGCAAAAGGATTGTGGCTGCTGCTGACGGCGCTGCTGTGGCTGCTGACGCTGCTGACGGCAAACGCCGTCCTGCTGGCGCTGGCCTGTGGAATGGTGGCGCTGCCGCTGGTGCTGCTGCCGCTGCATCTGGCGGCGGCCAGGCGGGTGCGTCTGTCGGTGCGTCTGCCGGTGAATGTCCGCAAGGGACAGCAGGCCACGGCGTATATTACGGCGGAAAACCCCACCCTCATCCCCCTGTGCCGTCTGCGGTGTGCCGTGGAGCTGCACAACCAGCTGAACGGGGAGACCCGGCGCTGCCATGTGAGCTGCGGCGTGCCGCCCCGGGGGGGCCAGACCATGGAGCTGGCCTTTTCCGGCGCATATTGCGGGCGGATCGCCCTGGAGGTCGGGCAGGTGCGGCTGTATGACTGCTTCGGCCTGCTGGGCGTTCCGGCTTCCGCCGGAGCGCACGGCGCCTGCGTGGTGCAGCCGGAGCTGTTCCCGCAGAATCTGATGATGCTCCCGGCGGCGGCCCGGACGGAGGAGGCGGAGGACTACTCCGCCGAGCGCCCCGGCTATGACCTCTCGGAGACCTTTCAGATCCGGGAGTATGTGCCCGGGGACAGTCCCCGGCAGATCCACTGGAAGCTGAGCCAGAAGCTGGACAAGCTCATTGTCCGGGATCCCTCGCTGCCCATTACCCGCACGGCTGCCGTCTTCTGGGAGCGGACGGAGGAGCACCCTACGGCCCGGAGGACCGACGCCCAGGCCGAGGTGCTGGTGTCGCTGTGTCACAATCTGCTGGGGCAGTCGGTGCAGTTTACCGTCTGCTGGAACGAGGCGGAAAGCGGCCAGTGCGTCTTTCAGACCATCCGGGAGCTGGACGACCTGATCGGTCTGCTGCCCCGGCTGTTTACCGCCCGTGCGGCGGAAGGAGAGAGCGGCGCGGCGCTGCTGCTGCAAAGCGTACAGGCCGGAAGCTTTTCCCACCTGATCTGCGTCACCGACCGGATCTATCCCCAGACCGAGGAGCTTTCCGCGCTGGGGCGGCTGACCATCCTGACCTGCGGCGGAGAGAAGCCGGAGTGCGGGGTGTGCTTTGATGAAGAGGACTATGTCCGGCAGCTTTCGGAGCTGACGATTTAAGGAGGTGCTGCCGTGAAACATCAAAAGGAAAGCGGCCTGTATGCCGGGCCTGTGCCGGAGAAACGCGCCGGGCTGGGGGGACTGCTGTCCCGCTTTGTCCTGAGCGGGCTGGTGAGCCTTTCGCTGGCGGCGCTGCTGACGACCGGCTGCGGGCTGGAGAGGCTGCCGGAGGCGCTGGCGGCACTGCTGGCGGCCTGCGTGGCGGCCTGCGGGCTGCTCACTGCGGCGGGACAGTGGCGCAGGGCCAGACTGCTGCCGCAGCTGGCGCTGGCGGCGCTGCTGCTGCTCTGTCTGCTGTGCAGGGAGCCGCTGCGCAATGGCTTTGGCCTGCTGTGGAACGGAGCACGGGAGCTCTGGGCCGAGGCGGCCGGCGTCCTGCTGCCCATGACCGCTGCCCAGGGGCATTCCGGCCTGTGGCTGGCGGGGGGCCTGCTGGGCTGTCTGCTGGCGGCGGCGGGCTATGGACTGTCGGTCTTTGCTCCCAGCCTGTGCGCTGGGCTGCTGATGCTCCTGACGGCGGCGGCTGCAGCCTTTCGCCCGGAGGTCTGGCTGCTGCTTCCGGCAGCGGCTGCGGTGCTGCTGCTGGCGGCCTATGGCGGGCTGGGACGCAGGAGCCTGGTGAGTCTGCTGACCTGCGGCGGGCTGGCCCTGCTTTTGTGCGCCGGAGTGGTGCTGCTGGCACCCGCCGGGGCGGTCCGGACCCTGGCCGAGGGGGGCATGGAGGCCCTGCACCGCTGGCGCTATGAGCCCGAGGGGGCGCTGCTGCCCGAGGGAGACCTTTCCCGTCCGGTGCCTGCGCACAGCGGAGATGCCGTCATCCTGCAGGTGACGGCGGAGACGGCCCAGACCCTCTATCTTCGGGGCTTTGTGGGCGATACCTTTGAAAACGACCGTTGGACGCCGCTGGAGGGGAAGGCTGCCGCCGAGGCAAAGGATCTGTTTTACTGGCTGGATCAGGCGGGCTTTTATCCCCAGAGCCAGCTGGCGCTGGCCGCACGGCAGATGGGCGAGGCCGAAGCCGGCACGGTGCAGCTGGAAAACCTCGCCGGATGCAGTCTGTACCGTTATCTCCCCTGCACCGTCCTGCCGGAGACAGCGGGACTGGACGGCGGGACGCTGCGGCCCTCCAGCGTCACCAACAGCGGCTGGCGGGGCGCGCGGCGGGATACCTTCCGCACCCTCACCGATATGCAGAGCCTGCTGCCTGAGCTGCTGACCTTCCTGCAAACCGACCGGTCGGAGCAGACTGCCGCCTATTTGCAGGCAGAGAGCGCCTATCGGGCCTTTGTCCGCTCCTATGGGCTGGCGGTGCCAGCGTCCATCAAAGGACAGATGGGCGAGCTGCTGGAGCGCTGCTGCGCCCGGTACGGCGGGGCGGAGGGCCTGACTGACGAGGAGGCCCAGATCTGTGCCCTGGCCTTTCTGGAGGCCTGCTTCGACGGCGAGGAAGGGGTCTCCCTTCCACTGGAGGACACCGCCGCCGGGACATCGTATCAATATGCCACCGTGGCCGCGCTGGCGCTGCGGTATTATGGCATCCCGACCCGTTACGCCGAGGGCTATACCGTCTCTGCGGGAGCCGGTGCGGTGACAACGGTCACCGCTGCCTGCGCAGGCGCGTGGGTGGAGGTCTATCAGGACGGCGTGGGCTGGCTCCCGCTGGAGCTGACCCCCGGCTTTGAGGGGCTTTCCGGCCAGCAGACGGCGGACGGCGTCAAGCCGGTGGGGGCGGGTGCTCAGGGCGAGGGCGACGGCCTGCGGATCGACGAGGGGCAGACCCCGCCGGAGGAGCAGGAGCCGCAGGACGAGCCCACGCAGGAGGATAATCCCAGCGGCGGACAGCGCACCGGCCTGCTGAAAAGCCCGGCGCTGTGGCTGCTGCTTTTGCTGGCGGTGCTGCTGCTGGCGGCGGCAGTGCTGGCGCTGCGGCGTCGGCACATCCTGCGGAAACGGCAGGAAGGCTTTACACAGGCCGACCGGGCGGCGGCCTGCGGCTGTCTGTTTGCCGACGCAGCGGCTCTGCTGGAGCCGCTGGGCCTCAGCCGCGGGCGCAGCTCCATGCTGGCTCTGTGCGGCCCCGCCGGAGAGCGGCTGGGCGCCGATTATGGCGAAGAACTGCGGGAAATGGCGATGCTGAACGCGCAGGCGCTGTTTTCCAGCCGGACACCGGAGGAGGAGCAGCTGGAGCGCATGACCCGCTTCCACGCCCGCACCCGACAGGCGCTGCTGACCAACAGCAAAATCCTGAAAAAGTGGCAGCTGAAATGGCTGAAATGCCTGTTCTGACACGGATATATCACAGGAGGAATGAACATGAAACAGAGAATCCCGGCACTGCTGCTGGCGATGGCCCTTTTGCTCACCTGCCTGCCCATGGGCGCACTGGCAGAGGAGCTGACCGGAGGCTACTTCTACTTCTCCGCCGAAAACGGAGAGCAGGTGGCGGCTGCCCCGCAGCGCATCGAATACAGCGGCGGCCAGACCATCCGGCAGGCGCTGGACGGCAGTGATGCCGTCACCCTCACCACCGATCCGGGCAACGGCTTTGTCACCGCCGTCAACGGTGTGACAGGCAATTATGCCTATGGCAGCGATACCGACGCGGCGCTGGACGGCCCTGCCTCCGGCGTGGGGTATTTCCGCTTCTGCGGGGACAGCGACCATGCCGCCCCCTCGGAGAGCCTGATGCAGCTGATGCAGGTCATGGCGGACTACACGCTGGAGGAGGTCGATGTCCGCGCAGCGGCAAAGGACGCCTATGACGAGGCGCTGGCCGCCTATCCCGGTGCCTCTGACGAGGCTGCCGCCCGGCATACTGCCGCCATCACCGAGGCCATTGAGGCCTACCGGCGCAGCCAGGACACGGCCTTTTCCGTGACTTTCTCCGGGTATGCCGGCGGAGATGTGCAGATCACGGCGGAAAACGCCTATGGCCGGGTGTTTATCGACGAGGGGCATAACGGCACTCTGTCCCTGCCCGCCGGGGACTATACCTTCTGCGTCCGAAAGGGCAGCCTGCTGGTTTCCGGCGAGATCAAGGTCAGCGGCAGCAGGATGGTGGAGGTCACGCTGCCGGAGGGCGGCTGGTTCGATGAGGAGGCCTTCGGCCTTTCCGGCGGCTATGGCGAGGAATTCGAGGACGGCCGATACCTGTGTACGGTGGAGGAAGGAACGGTCACGGCAGTAGTGCCCGACTCCTTCGTCGGCAAGCTCTACCCCTATGTGGCTCTGACCGCTCAGGCGGAGGGGGCAACGGTCACGGCACACTATACCGATGCCGACGGCCGCCAGCGGGAAAAGGCGGTCCCTGTCAAATCGCAGGTCACCAGCGTGGAAAACACGCTGAAAACAGGCGCAAAGGGCAGCACCGTGATCTTCCGCGCCAGCCGTACCGGGGAGGATGGCTATGTCCAGAGCGAGGAGCTGACCCTGCGGCTGGACAGAATGCCCACCCTTTCCGCGCTCCGGGTGACCAACAGCAGCAATCAGGCGCAGGCCGCCGATGTGGCCTTTTCCCACACCCGGCTGGAATACAGCTACCGCATCGTGGAGACCGACACGCTGAAGCTCCGGCCCACGGCCACCGACAGCAGCTATACCGTGCTGGTCAACGGCCAGCCGCTGGATAGCGAGGGCTGGGCGGAGGTTGCCGTTGACGGGGAATGTGAGATTGTGGTCACGGTCTCCGGCGGCGGGTACACCACCACCTATATCCTGAAGATTCTGCCCGGCGCTGGCAAAAGGGTGACCTTCACCATGGATGCGGATACCACGCTGGTGGTGGTGAACAAAAACGACGAGGAGCTGGAATATACTCGAAAGCGGGAAGGCTCCAAAATTCAATACCTGTACACTCTGGTGCCCGGAGAGGAATATTCCTATGTGGCCACCAGAAATCAGTATTACCACGCGAAAAAGTGCTTTACCCTGCTGGATACTGCCGCGTCCTCCAGTAATTTTGAGGTTTCGGTGGAGGCGGGGGACTGGCTGACCGGGCTGGCGCTGGGCTCCGCCAAGAAAAGCGGCAGCCAGGGCAGCCTGGCGCTGTCCGGTGAATTCGCCTCCGATCTCCATACCTACACCGCTACCGTTCCGGACGCATCTAACACGGTGTGGCTGTGGTGCAGCGTCGAAAAAGGCAGCCCGGAGGCGCTGTATCGCAGCCAGAGCACCAGCAATGCCGGAGAGGACAGAGCCGTGTCTATCACCCCCGGCAACAGCAACAGCAGCAGCACAGGCGTGCAGCTGAAGCAGGTGCTGCTGACCGGCAGCGCTTATGAAAACACGGTGACCCTCCGGGTGAGCTATGACGACAGCACCGCAGGCGTCACCTATTATACCGACTATGAGGTGACGCTGGCGCGCTCCCTCAGCCTCAGAGACATGACGGTGAGCAGCCAGGGCGGCACGGTGCTTCTGAACCGGGAAAGCAGCCAGGACACCGGCTATCACCGCAGCGAGACGGCCTATTCCGTGCTGGTGCCTGCAGCGGCATCTTCCCTGGAGCTGACCCTTCAAACCCACGATGACAGCCCCCGTTACGGCGATACCGACAACGGCTATCAGGTGGCGGTCAACGGCCGGCCGGTCACCGGAGAGATGGCCTCTGTGGCCCTCAGCGGTGACAGCGAGACCGAGACCATCACCGTGACCCTCACCAACCGGTACAATTCCGGCGCACAGACGACTTATACCATCACGGTGCGGAAGGCGGCCACCACGGCGGTGACCTTTGACCTGGAGCCCGGCGACGGACTGGTCTATCTTTACGAGACCGGCTCCGGCAACCGGGTCTGGCCCGGGACGGATGGCAGCTTTGCCCTGTCGGAGGGCTTTACCTACCACTGCACCTTCTCCCGGAAGGACTATGTGGCTCTCAGCGGCGACCTGTGGCTGTCCGGCGAGAGCGGCACCATCCGGCTGATCTTTGGAACGGAGACCTTCGACACGCCGGAGCGGGTTCCGATCACCCTGACCCCCGCGCCGGAAAACACGGCGCTCGACCCCACCATCCCCGCTGAGTGGCCGAATTTCCGGGGTACGGACACCAACAACGGCGTTATCAACGCCAAAACCCCCATCGCTGCGGAAGAAGGCACACTGTACTGGGCCACCAAGCTGGGCGATGGATATGCAAGCAATGCGCTGGGCTGCCCCATTCTGGTGGATGACTGTCTGATCGTTTATTCCGGAAACAAGCTCTATCGCATCGACAAGCGCACCGGCGAGACCCTGGCCACCGGCATCATGGCTGAAAAATCCAGCTTTTCCATCACCCCCCCCACCTATTGCGAGGGCGTCATTCTGGTGGGTCTTTCCGGCGGAGGGGTACAGGCCTTCAACGCCAAAACGCTGGAATCCCTCTGGCTGTATACCGACCCGCTGGGCGGCCAGCCCAACTGCCCCATCACGGTACACAACGGCTATGTCTATACCGGCTTCTGGAAAAGGGAGGACGGAGATGCCGCCTTTGTCTGCCTGTCCCTCACCGACGAGGATCCCACAAACACCACTGAGGCCAAGACGGCCACCTGGCGTCATGTGCAGACCGGCGGCTTCTACTGGGCCGGGGCGTATGTGTGCGATGATTTCGTGCTGGTGGGCACCGATGACGGCCGGCAGGACTCGCTCAGCCAGACGGGCAGCCTGCTGCTGCTGGAGCCCCTCACCGGTGCGGTGCTGGATTCCCGCAGCGACCTCAACGGCGATGTCCGCAGCGAGGTGAGCTATGATGCGGCCACCGGGGCCTTCTACTTCACCTCCAAGGGCGGAAGCTTTTACCAGGTGCGGACGGAGCAGGGGGCAGAGGGCTGGCGCATTTCCGAATGCAGAGAGCTCCGGCTGGAAAACGGTACCGACGACCCCAAAAAACCGCCCATGAGCACCTGCACGCCGGTGGTGTACAACGGCAGAGCCTATATCGGCGTCAGCGGCTCCAGTCAGTTCGGACAGTACAGCGGCCACAACATCACGGTGATCGATCTGGAAAGCTGGGGCATCGCCTATACCGTGCCCACCCAGGGCTATCCCCAGACCAGCGGTCTGCTGACCACGGCTTATGAGGGGGATAACGGCTATGTCTATGTGTATTTCTTTGATAACTACACCCCCGGCATCCTGCGAGTGCTGCGGGACAAGCCCGGCCAGACCAGGGCGGACTATGTGACGAAGGAGACCTTCCAGGGAACCGGGTATCAGATGGCCTATGCCCTGTTTACCCCGGTGGGGGAGCAGGCGCAACACGCCATTTGCAGCCCCATTGCTGACAGCGAGGGCACGATCTATTTCAAAAATGACTCCGCCCAGCTTATGGCCTTTGGCAGCGCCATCGAGAAGCTGGAGGTGACCACCCCGCCCGCAAAGACCACTTATCAGCAGGGCGCGGAATTTTCCGCCGAGGGCATGGTGGTGACGGCCACGCTGGCCAATGGCCTGACCCGGGATGTGACCGGACAGGTGATTGTGACGGGCTTTGACACCACCTCCGCCGGCGCCTGCCAGTTGACGGTGACCCTCCCCCAGGTGCGGTATCACAATCAGCCGGACAGCGACGGCGGCATGGCAGCGGGCGTCTCCAGCCTCCAGCCCTATACCACCTTCTCCGTGGAGGTGGAGGCGGCCAGAACGGCAGAAACCATGCAGGAGCTGACCGTTTCCGATGACAGCGTCCGGGTGAGCTTTGACGGCGTCACCCAGGCCGGCTGGCGCATCGCCGTGGCATCCTATGACGCCGAAGGCCGGATGCTGGGGCTCACCCTTCAGGAGGCCACCGGTCAGATCACCGAGGTGCTGCCCCTGCCCGCCGCAGCAAAGGCGGCAGAGGTGCGCGTCTTTGTGCTGGACGGGAACAATCTGCCACAAATGGCGCATCGATCGGCAAGCATCGGCCGGTAAGGAGGAATCACCGTGAACAAACGCATACTTTCTCCGCTGGCGTGGCTGCTGGCCCTGCTGCTGGCCCTGACGGCCTGCGGCGGGCAGCCCACCCAGGAGGAGCAGACGGCGGCCTGGCTGCAGGGGCAGATCCCCGAGGCCACTGTGGGCTCCATCGGCGGCGACTGGCTGATCTTTGGACTGGCCCGCTCGGACTGCAGGGTCCCGGACAGCTACTTTGAGGCCTATTACTGCAATGTGGAACAGGCTGTCACCGAAAAGGGCGGCGTGCTCCATGAGAAAAAATACACCGAATATTCCCGGCTGGTGCTGGCTCTGACCGCCATGGGAAAGGATCCTGCCAATGTGGCGGGCTATGACCTGCTGCGGCCGCTGGGGGACTTTCAGAAGGTGACAAAACAGGGCATCAACGGCGGAATCTTCGCCCTGCTGGCGCTGGATAGCGGCGGCTATGAGGTGCCCCGCAACCAGGAGGCCGCCGTACAGGCCACCCGGCAGCTCTATGTGGAGGAGCTGCTGGGCCGGGAGCTGGAGGGCGGCGGCTGGGCCCTCACCGGGGACATCCCCGATGCGGACATCACCGCCATGACCCTTCAGGCACTGGCCAAATACCGGGAGCAGCCTGCCGTGGAGGCGGCAGTGGCCCGCGGGATAGAGGCCCTTGCGGCCATGCAGCAGGCAGACGGCGGCTTTTCCTCCTGGGATACCCCCAACAGCGAATCGGTGAGCCAGGTGATCGTGGCCCTCACCGAGCTGGGGATCCCGCTGGACGACCCCCGGTTTGTCCGGAACGGCGAGACGCTGGAGCAGGTGCTGCTGCGCTTTTCCAACGGGGAGGGCGGCTTCTTCCATGTGCAGGAGGGAGGCCTGGGGGATGACCTGATGGCCACCGAGCAGGCGTTTTATGCCCTGGTCGCCCTCCGGCGGGCAGAGGCGGGCAAGACCACCCTGTATGACATGACGGATGTGAGATCATGAGCAGACACCGCATCGCCCTGGCATGGCTGATGGCGGGACTGCTGGCGCTGGCCCTCACCGGCTGCGCCGCAGGGCCCTCTGCCACCCCTGCCGAAGGGCAGGATCCGTATTTTACCGACCCCGTCCCCGAGGGAAAGCCCCAGCCGGTGGAGCCCCAGAGCGTGACCCCCGGGGAGGAGAACGGCACCTGCACCGTTTCCATCTCCTGCGGGACGCTGCTGGACGCACAGGGCAGCCTGGATCCGGAAAAGCGTGAGCTGGTCCCGGAGGACGGCTGGCTGCTGGAGCCCGAAAGCGTCATCTTCCGGCAGGGGGAAAGCGTCTTTGATGTGCTGCTCCGGATCACCCGGGAGCACAAGCTCCACATGGAGTACACCAACACCCCCCTCTATAATTCCGCCTATATCGAGGGCATCGGCAATCTCTATGAGTTCGACTGCGGAGAGCTCTCCGGCTGGATGTACAGCGTCAACGGCTGGTTCCCCAATTACGGGTGCAGCCGCTACCAGCTGCAGGACGGGGATGTGGTGGAATGGGTCTACACCTGTGATCTGGGGGACGATGTGGGCGGAGGCTACGCTACAGGAGGAACAACATGAGCAATCGGGACGCCTTTTCCGGCTATCATCCCATCATCAATTTTCTGTATTACGGGCAGGTGCTGCTGTTTTCCATGTTCCTGATGCACCCGGCCTATCTGGCGGTCTCGCTGCTGGGGGCGCTGAGCTACAGCATCTTTCTGAACGGCCGGAGGGCGGTACGGTTCGCTCTGCTGGGTCTGCTGCCTATGGCCCTTTCCGCCGCGCTGATCAACCCCGCCTTCAACCACGAGGGCGCCAGCATCCTGACCTATCTGCCCTCGGGCAACCCCCTGACGCTGGAATCCATGCTGTACGGCGTGGCGGCGGCGGGGATGCTGGCCAGCGTGGTGCTGTGGTTTTCCAGCTACAACGAGATCATGACCTCCGACAAGTTCGTCTATCTCTTTGGCCGGGTGATCCCGGCGCTGAGTCTGGTGCTTTCCATGACGCTGCGCTTTGTGCCGAAGTTCAAGGCCCAGCTGCAGACCGTCTCCGAGGCGCAGCGGTGTCTGGGGCGGGACGCTTCCTCCGGCAGCCTGATGCAGCGGATGGGCAGCGCCCTGCGGGTCTTTTCCATCATGCTCACCTGGAGCATGGAAAACGCTCTGGAGACCGCCGATTCCATGCGCGCCCGGGGCTATGGCCTGCCGGGGAGGACAGCCTTTTCCATCTACCGCTTCGACAGCCGCGACCAGGCGGCACTGGGCTGGCTGCTGTTCTGCGGCGCCTATGTGGCCTCCGGCTGGCTGGCGGGGGGCGCATATTTCCGCTATTATCCAACCGTCAAGGCCGCGCCGCTGACGCCCATCACCGCCAGCTTTTTGCTGGTGTATCTGGCCCTGTGCCTGACGCCGGTGCTGATCGACCTTTGGGCCGGGCGCGTCTGGCGCGAAAGAGGAAGGGAGCTGAACCGAAATGTATAGCCACGCCGGGCAGACGCCGGTGTTTCAGGTAGAGAACCTGACCTTTGCCTATCCGGAGCAGCCGGAACCGGCGCTGGAGGGCATTACCCTCACGGTGGAGCCGGGGGAGTTTCTGGTGGTGTGCGGCCCCTCCGGCTGCGGAAAATCCACCCTCCTGCGGCAGCTGAAGCCCGCACTGGCCCCCCACGGGCGGCGGTCGGGGGAGATCCTCTTCCACGGTGTGCCCCTCTCTCAGCTGGATGCCGGGGCGCAGGCGGCCGAGATCGGCTTTGTGCAGCAGTCGCCGGAAAACCAGATCGTCACCGACAAGGTTTGGCACGAGCTGGCCTTTGGACTGGAAAGTCTGGGGTACGATACCCCCACCATCCGGCGGAGGGTGGCCGAAATGGCCTCGTTCTTCGGTATCCAGACCTGGTTTTATAAAAATGTCACCGAGCTTTCCGGCGGACAGAAGCAACTGCTCAATCTGGCAGCCGTCATGGCCATGCAGCCCCGGGTGCTGATCCTGGACGAGCCCACCAGTCAGCTGGATCCCATCGCCGCGGCGGATTTTCTGGCCACGCTGGGCAAACTCAACCGGGAGCTGGGCACCACCATCCTGCTGATCGAGCACCGGCTGGAGGAGGCTTTTGGCTTTGCCTCCCGGGTGGCGGTGCTGGAGCAGGGAAGGCTGCTGTGTACCGGCACGCCCTCGGAGGTGGGGACGGCCCTGCGGCAGCGAGGCAGCGCCATGTTTCTGGCCATGCCCGCCGCCATGCGCATCTGGAGCGCCACCGATTCTGGCGCGGACTGTCCGGTCTCGGTGTGCGAGGGCAGAGGCTGGCTGCGTCGGTATGCCGGGGAGCACCCCCTGCGGGCACTTCCCGATCCGGCAGAGCCTGCGCAGGGGGAGACCGTGGTCACGGCGCAGGAGCTTTGGTTCCGGTATGAGCAGGAGGGGCCGGATGTGGTGCGGGGCCTTTCCCTGACGCTGGACAAAGGAGAACTGCTGGCGCTGCTGGGGGGCAACGGCATCGGCAAGACCACCACCCTCAAGCTGCTGGCAGGGCTGAAAAAGCCCCTGCGGGGCGAGCTGCGGGTGACGGGAAGGGTTGTCTCCCTGACCCAGAATCCACAGACGCTGTTTACCCGGCCCACCCTGCGGGAGGATCTTCTGGAGGTACTGCCAAAGGCGGAGCGCCGGAGCGAAAAGCTGGCCCGGGTGGTGGGCCTGTGTCGGCTGGAGACGCTGCTGGACAGGCATCCATATGACCTCTCCGGCGGAGAACAGCAGCGGGCGGCGCTGGCCAAGGTGCTGCTGCTGGATCCCGATGTGCTGCTGCTGGACGAGCCCACCAAGGGGCTGGACGCCGAGTTCAAGCAGGCCTTCGGGCAGATCCTTCGGTCGCTGCGGGCCGCAGGCACCGCCATCCTGATGGTGAGCCACGACATTGAGTTCTGCGCCAGGTACGCCGACCGCTGCGCCCTGTTTTTTGACGGGGGCATCGTTACCCAGGATGCACCCCGGGCGTTTTTCTCCGGTAACAGCTTCTACACCACGGCGGCCAACCGCATGGCGCGGGAGGTGCTGCCCGGGGCCGTCACGGCGGAGGATGTGATCCGGGCCTGCGGCGGGGAGCCGGAGCCGGAGGAGCCGCTGCCGGAATATTCCCGTCCGCTGCCCGAGGCTCCCCGGGAGCAGCCCAGACAGAGCCCAAAACTGCCCCTGTGGCGAAGGGTGCTGGCGTGCGCCTCCGGACTGGTGGCGCTGGTGCTCACCGTGCAGGCCATCGGCATCACCGATCTGACACAGCTGGTGGACGCAGGGGGCATGACGGCGCTGGCGGGGGATCAGCTGCGGCTGTACGCCCTGCTGCTGGCGGCGCTGCTCACCTTTGCCCTTTCCATCGGCAGAAAGGCCCCGCAGCCGGAGGGGCTCCTGCAAACGCCTGTGGAAAAGCGCAGGCTCCGCAAGCGGACGGTGGTGGCCACGGCCCTCATCCTGCTGCTCATCCCCCTGACGCTGTTTGTGGGGGTGTATTACTTCGGCGGGCGGCAGTATTATGCCCTGTCGCTGGCAATTCTGCTGGAATGTATGCTGCCCTTTTTCCTGATCTTTGAGGGACGCAGGCCCCAGGCCCGGGAGCTGGTGCTTATCGCGGTGCTCTGCGCCATGAATGTGGCGGGCCGGGCGGTGTTCTTTATGCTGCCGGAGTTCAAGCCGGTGGTAGCCATGACCATTCTGGCCGGGGTGGCCTTTGGCGGCGAGACCGGCTTTCTGGTGGGCGCAGTGACCATGCTGGTGTCCAACATGCTGTTCTCCCAGGGGCCGTGGACGCCCTGGCAGATGTTTGCCATGGGGCTCATCGGCTGGCTGGCCGGTGTGCTTTACCGGAAGGGGGTGCTGCGGCGGGGGCGGCTGAGCCTGTGTATTTTCGGCGTGCTGTGCGCCACTGTGGTGTATGGCGGCATCATGAACCCGGCCTCGGCCCTGATGTGGGCAAAGGAGCTGAACCGGAAGCTTCTGCTGAGCTATTACCTCACCGGCATCCCGGTGGATCTGGTGCGGGCCGTGGGAACCTTTGTCTTCCTCTGGCTGGGGGCCGAGCCCATGCTGGAAAAGCTGGATCGCATCAAGGTGAAATATGGTCTGGTGGAATAGCAGGCGTATTCATAACAGAACAGGACAAAAAAGGGGGCGCGGCCGCACAGGCCGCGCCCCTTCGCTTTGTCCATGCCGGGGGCAGGGCAGAAAGGTCCCCCCGCCCGCGCCAGAAATCTCATTTTTCAGCTTTTAGAGCCGATACTTGTACAAAATATCCAGATTCGTTGGCGCTCTGCGGCAAAAAGCGGGGGAAATAGTTGTATCACCCTTGAAATATGTGGAAAATGCAGCATAGTGAGGAAGGTTTTGTGAATTTTGCGGAAAGGAGGCAACCTTATGAAACATACAAACGCCAATGCCGGGAAGCCAGCGGCGGGGGCTCGCCGCTCGCCCTTTGCCCTCCTCTCCGATCTGTATCTGGCGCTGCTGGTAACGCTGTTTGTACTGTGGCCGGGCGGCGAAGGCTACGCGGCCATCCGTGAGACCAAGACCCGCTGCTTTTACTGGCTGGCGGGAGGCTATCTGGCGGCGCTGGCGGTGCTGTATGGGGAGATGCGCCTCACCGGGCAGCTTTCCCGACTGAAGCCGGGGAAGCTCCTGCAAAAAAGCAGCTGGCCCCAACGGCTGGTGGCAGTCTATGGCCTGCTGGCGGCCCTCTCCACAGCTCTCTCGCCCTATCGCGCACAGGCTCTTCTGGGCATGAGCCGGGGGGAGGGGCTGGTGACCATCGTCCTGTACTGTCTGACCTTTCTGTGCCTGTCCGCCCTGGCCCGGCCGGGAGAATGGTTGGTCTGGCTGCTGGCGGGGAGCATGACGGTGCTGGACGGCATCTGCCTGCTCCAGCTGCGGGGCGGGAACCCCCTGGGCCTGTTCCCGCAGGGGCTGACCTTTTTTGACGGCGGCTGGAAGTATTCCGGCCTGTTTCTGGGCACCTGTGGCAATGCCGGCCTGACCACGGCGGTGCTGTGCCTGAGCTTTCCCCTCCTGCTGCATCTGGCGTGGCAGGGGAAACGGTTCTTCCGCCTGTTGGCCCTGATCCCCGCCGGGATGAACCTGGCGGTGGTGCTGCAAAGCACGGTGCAGGGGGCGCAGGTGGGCCTGGCGCTGGGCCTGCTGCTGAGCCTTCCGGTACTGGCAGGGGAGGGGCGGCGAAGGCGTCTCGCCCGGGTGCTGTTGGTCGCCGTGCTGGCGGGAGCGCTTTGTCTGGTGCTTTTTGCTCCGGGAGAAAGCGGCCTGCCGTATCAGCTGAATCAGCTGCTCCACGGCAATTTTGACCCGCAGTTCGGCAATGGCCGCGTGTTCATCTGGCAGGAGGTGCTGTCCCGGGTGCCGGAGGATCTCTGGCTGGGCAAGGGGCCGGACACCATGGCGGCCTTTGGCCTGGAGCCCATGCAATGGTCTCCCGCCGAGGGGCAGACCGTCACCCTGCACATCGATATTGCGCATAATGATTACCTTAACATTCTGTTTCATCAGGGACTCCCGGCGCTGGCGGTCTATCTGGCGGCGCTGGTGCTGACGGCGGCCCGCTGGCGCAAGACCCGCCGCCCGCAGACGGCGTTTTTGGGCGCGGGAGTGCTCTGTTACTGCATACAGGTCTTTTTTGGGTATGGCATGAGTGCCGCGGCTGCCCTGTTCTGGGCGGCGTGGGCACTGCTGGAAAAAGAAATCAGAGAACAGGAGGAAACATCATGCGAGAATGGAAAAAGCTGTTGAGTCTCAACCTGGCGCTGGTGATGCTGCTGGGGACGCTGCAGCCGCTGCCGGTGGCGGCTGCGGAGGCCGCGCCCTTCGTGCAGCTGGAAGCTCCGCAGGAGGAACCGGTGCAGGAGGAACCCGCGCAGGAGGAACC
>CAZYAD010000013.1:0-6805 GCA_964646225.1 uncultured Oscillospiraceae bacterium | reverse complement strand
GCAGGAGGAACCGGTGCAGGAGGAACCCGCGCAGGAGGAACCGGTGCAGGAGGAACCCGCACAGGAGGAACCTGCGCAGGAGGAACCCGCGCAGGAGGAACCTGCACAGGAGGAACCCGCGCAGGAGGAACCGGTGCAGGAGGAACCTGCACAGGAGGAAGTCGTGCCTCTGGCGGAGGCCACGCCTGCTGAGGGCGACACGGCGGAGCCCATCCGCGGCACCTGCGGCGAGGGCCTGACCTGGACGCTGGACACCGCCACCGGCGTGCTGACCATCTCCGGCGAAGGGGCAATGGAGGACGATTTCATTACCGGCTCGCCGTTGTATGACTCACAAACGGAAATCGTTCGACTCGAAGTGGGCGAAGGTGTGACATCCATAGGAAATTACGCATTTTATCGTTGCACTTTTTTAGAACAACTGACTTTGCCGGAAAGCTTGGAGAGCATTGGAAATTATGCTTTCAAAGATTGTACAGCGTTGGAAAGCGTTACTTTACCGGCGGGCTTACAGAATATAGGAGCTTATGCCTTTAACGGCTGTTCCGGACTGACAAAAGTGGAGATCGGTAGCTGTATTCGGAGTATCGGAAGGAGTGCGTTCGGGAATTGTTCAGCGTTGACAAGCGTGTATATCAACGCTACCGAGGGACTGGTTACGATAAATGGTTCGTCTTTCGACAGCCACACCGATGTCATCTGGGCGTATGTTGGAGGCAGTTGCGGAAGCAACCTGACTTGGCTGCTGGACAACAGTACCGGTACCCTGACCATCTCCGGCGAAGGGGATATGACCTCTTACGGCTGGAATAACCGCAGCGATAGGCCGAACATCCGATCGGTGGTGGTGGAGAGCGGTGTGACCTCCATCTGCCAATATGCTTTTACCAGCTGCACATCGCTGACGAGCATCACCCTGCCGAACAGCGTGCAGACGATAGGATACCGCGCTTTTTACAAATGCGCCTCGCTGGCCGAAGTCACGCTGCCAGAAGGCCTGCAGACCATCGGCAGCGAGGCGTTTTTCGACTGCACCGGTCTGAAGGAGGTTTATATTCCCAAGAATATGACTTGGACAACCGGCAACACGATCTCGGAGGGAAGTCTGTCCGACGGTGATCTGACGACCTATGAGGAGACGGCCATCGGCGTTTTCCGCAACTGTACCGCCCTTACCTCCGTGACGATAGAGGAGGGCGTCACCGTCATTCCTTACATGACATTCTACGGCTGCACATCGCTGACGAGCATCACCCTGCCGGAGGGGTTGCAGAGCATCGGCGAGCGGGCCTTTGAAGGTTGCACGGCGCTAAAAAGGATCACCCTGCCGAACAGCGTGCAGACGATAGGATACCGCGCTTTTTACAAATGCGCCTCGCTGGCCGAAGTCACGCTGCCAGAAGGCCTGCAGACCATCGGCAGCGAGGCGTTTTTCGACTGCACCGGTCTGAAGGAGGTCTATATTCCCAAGAATATGACTTGGACAACCGGCAACGGTGATCTGACGACCTATGAGGAGACGGCCACCGGCGTTTTCCGCAACTGTACCGCCCTTACCTCCGTAACGATAGAGGAGGGCGTCACCGTCATTCCTGACAGGACATTCTACGGCTGCACATCGCTGACGGAAATTCATCTGCCCAAATCGGTGACGACAGTGGGCCGATGGGCCTTTTACGGCTGTGCTGCGTTGGAAAAGGCATATCTGGACAACTATGTCCTGTGCATACAGATTAAAGATGAAGCCTTTCCTGAGACCACTCAGTTGATCTTTGCCACCGAAGGAGAGGACAGTCAGACGGAGGTGGCTCGCTGGTATGTGGGTGACTACGACGAGACCGACGCGCTGTCCGTTTTATATGTCAACGGTACATTGGTGATCTCCGGCACGGGATATGTGCCAAGTAAGCCTTGGCAGAGTAAGTATTCCGACTGCATCCTCCGGGTGGAGGTGCGGGAGGGCATCACATCACTGCCCAGTAGCGCATTTTCTTACTGCAAGCAGCTGCGGGAGGTCACACTGGGGCCGGATGTGGAGGACATTGGCTCTTATGTGTTCAGAAACTGCACGGCGCTGACCACAGTCACCGGGCTGGAAAATGTGGAGTACATCGACTCTTACGCCTTCTACGGCTGCACATCTCTGACTGAGATCCGCCTTGGACGGAACCTGTATGAACTGGAGCAGCGAGCTTTCGAAAACTGCCCAGCCCTGACCACCGTCTACTGGAATGTGGAATCCTGGAATCTCGGCTACGGTAGCAACTGGAATGTTTTCCGCAACGCCGGAACCGCCGGCGAGGGCATCACCCTTGTGCTGGGGCCCGATGTGGAGGGGATCCCCAAATACCTGTTCTTTGTCAGTGCCAACGAATCCGGGCAGCCCAAGCTGGTGCGGGTGGACGGCACACAGGCGGCAAAGCTGTGGTACATTGGTAGTTTCGCCTTCCAGAACTGCGCGGAACTGACGCAGGTGGAGCTGTGCGGCGGTCTGACCCAGATCGGCAACGGTGCCTTTAACGGCTGCGCCGGCCTGACCTCCCTTACCCTGCCGGATACGCTGCACTGGATCGGCCGAAAGGCCTTTTACCACAGCGGCCTTACCGGTTTGACGCTGGGCGCAAGTGTGTGGGACATCGGCGAGGACGCCTTTACCGGCTGTGCCGAGGGCTTCACCATCTCCGGCTACGAGGGCACCACGGCCCAGAGCTACGCCGAGGCCAACGACATTCCCTTTGTGGTGCTGGATGTCCCCACCATTACCATCAATGGCGTGACCTACTCCATGAATGAGCGGGCGGAGACCGACACCTGGTATTTTGACGGCGATCTGGAAAATCCTTACCTGTGGCTGTACAACTACGCGGGAGGCGGCATCACGGCGGGCGGCAGCCTGAGTATTTGCTGTGACGAGACCTCTGTGATCTCCGGTACGGTGGATGTGGGAGCGCACCGTCTGAACCTCTGCGGCAACGGGAAGCTGACCATCCAAACCGACGGAGACTGCGCCGTCAAGGCCAAAACCGTGGAGATCGACAGGAACGATACCCTCATCCTGCAAGCCGGAACAACGGCGCTGGCAGTTAAGGCGGTCACCCTGAACGGCGAGATTTACCTTTCTGCCGACGGCGAGGCCAGCGACGAATACGACGGCGGCAGCTATCTGCGGGTGGAGCCTCGGCGCTGGAACGCCCTGTTCCATGCCAACGGCGGCGTCTGGGACGATCAGACCGAAGACCTCCGCACGGTGAAATGCGTGGGCGAAAAAGAACTGAGCGATATCAGCGCTCATGTCTCCCGGGAGGGCTATGTGCTTTCCGGCTGGCAGGACGCCGAGGACAGCATCGAGTGCCGTCCCGACGACTATCTGTCTGCGAGCGCTGCCGATCTGGTACTTTATGCCGACTGGACGCAGGAGGGCCTGTCGCTGGGCGGCCAGCGGTACACCTTGACGGCAGAGGCCCAGGGCGAGGGCTGGCACTTTACTCCCGCCACCGATGACAGCTGGGCTGTGCTGGAGCTCTCCGACGGCTACAACGCCGGTGGCATCTTCTCTACCGGCGAGCTGGAGGTGCGCATCAGCGGCAGCGTCACCATCACCGGCGGCGCGGCACAGCCTGCGCTGGAGGTTATGGGCCCGCTGGTGATCAATGCGGCGGAGGATGCAGTGGTCACCATCCAGGGCGGCAGCGGCGCCGGCGCCATTGTTCTGTGGAACAATGCATTCCTGTATAATCATGGTGAGATGACCATTCGCGGCGGTGACGGAGGAGCGGGTGTACAGGAGGATCTCTGGCGCGTTTATAACTACGGAAACCTTTCCGTCACAGGCGGCCTGCGAAGCTGTGCGGTGGAGCGTCTGTATGTACATGCGTGTACCGGCGTCATCACGCTGGTAGCCGGCGCCGGGACAAGCAGCGCTATCAGCAATGGCTGGGGGCACAACGAAACGATCAAGCTGTTCGGCGGTGAGAACGCGGCTACGGCAGTGCGCACGGGGGAACCCTATCACGCCTATGTGCGCATCCAACCCCGCACCATCATCGTGCAGCTGGACGCCAACGGCGGTGCATTGTCCGGGACGTCCCTGCTGAGTCGTGAGCTGCCGCAGGACGAGAACAACGCCTTTACCTTCTCCGGCGCGGGCCAGCCCATCCGGGCGGGCTATCGCTTCGCCGGCTGGAACACCCGGTCGGATGGCTCCGGCCAGAGCTACACCGAGGGACAGGCCTATGCCGTGGACGGCACGGTGGACAGCATCACTCTGTATGCTCAGTATGAGGAAAGCGGCATCAATGCGCAGCAGACCGGGGAGGGCGTGACCCTGACCTTTGCTCAGGTGCCCGATTGCCAGAAGCTGATGCTGGCGGTGTATGATCAGCAGGGACGGATGGTAGAGTGCGCCTTTGGCACGCAGGTGGATGCTCAGCGGTGGGAGTTTGACCTGAGCTGCCGGACGAATGTCACCTGGAAGCTGTTCTATCTGAACGACGGCTGCGCTCCTGCGGCCGTGGCGGATCATCTGCTGATGCAGTGACCGCACCCGAGCAGACAACCGGGAAGGGTCTATCCGCGCAAAACACGCAAAATCACAGAGCAAACCTGATAAAAAAGGGGGCGCGGCCGCACAGGCCGCGCCCCCTCGCTTTTGCCCCTGCCGGGGGCAGGAAAAGACAAATGCGAGGCCGGGAAATTTCACCTCCCGGCTGGAACCTGGCGGCCGGTGTGATCCATGGTGTAATCCTCCCGCAGGATCAGCTGAGATACCGGCACCATGGTATACCCCTGCCGCAGCAGCCCCTCAATCACCCCGGGCAGCGCCGCAGGGGTGTTCTCCGCCGCGTTGTGAAACAGGAGGATGGAGCCCGGCTGCACCCGCTCCAGTACCCGCTGGCAGATCTCCTCCGGCGTGGGATTTTTCCAGTCCAGACTGTCCACATCCCACTGGATGGCGTACATCCCACAGGCCCGCGCCGTGGCGACCACCTGATCGTTGTAGTCGCCATAGGGCGGACGAAACAGCTCCGGCCGCACGCCGGTGATGGCCTCCACCTTATCGTTGCAGGCCTCCAGCTGGGCCCGCATCTGGTCGGCGCTGAGCTGGGTGAAGTGAGGGTGGGTGTCTGAGTGATTCATCACCTCGTGGCCCGCCTCGTGCAGAGCCCGCACCGACTCCGGAAACCTTTCGGCCCACGCTCCCACCACAAAAAAGGTGGCCTTGATGTCATATTTCCCCAGGATTTCGATGAGCTGTCCGGTGTCCTCGTTGCCCCAGGCAGCGTCGAAGGTCAGGGAACAGACACGGCTGTCCTTTTGGACGCAATAGATGGGCAGGTCGCGCTGGGCGGCAGAGGCCGCAGCGGTTTGGGGCAGGGCGCACAGCAGACACACCGCCAGTCCCGCCGCCGAGGCCAGCAGAGCCGCCAGCCGTTTGCGGTGTTTTTGCCACAGTGGCAGGGATCGATTCATAAAAAAACGCCTCCTTTTCTGCCAGCATATGCGAAAGGGAGAGGGAATAGGCACGGAAAACAAAAAACGGAGCACATCCGCGGGGGGATGTGCTCCGTTTGTGTGATATTGGGGGGCGGGAAGGGGGTGCTTTCGGATTCTCCGGAAGCACAGCAGCTGCCTGTTTCTTTCCCAGCCCTGGCCGGGCAGGGACGCACTCAGACGTTGAACAGGAAGTTTACGATGTCTCCGTCCTTCATCACATACTCCTTACCCTCGCTGCGGATGCGCCCCTTCTCCCGGGCGGCGCTCATGCTTCCCAGGGCCTTCAGGTCGTCAAAGGCAATGACCTCGGCCCGGATGAAGCCCCGCTCAAAGTCGGAGTGGATCTTTCCGGCAGCCTGCGGGGCCTTGGTGCCGCGGGTGATGGTCCAGGCACGCACCTCGTCAGAGCCGGCGGTGAGGAAAGAGATCAGCCCCAGCAGGGTGTAGGAACACTGGATCAGCCGATCCAGACCAGACTGCTCCAGCCCCAGCTCCTGCAAAAACAGCTGCTGCTCCTCCTTGTCCAGCTCGGCGATCTCCTGTTCGGTCTTGGCGCAGATGGGCAGCACCTGGCTGCCCTCGGCAGCGGCGATGTCCTCCACGATGCGGAAGTAGGGGTTGTCCTCCGGCGCGGCCACGCCCTGCTCGTCCATATTGGCGGCATAGATGATGGGCTTGAGGCTCAGCAGGTCGGACTCCCGGATGATGGCCAGCTCGTCGGGCTCACAGACATAGGTGCGGGCCGATTTGCCCTGATTCAGATGCTCCAGAAGGCCCTCCAGCACCTGTGCCTCCCGGAGGAACTTTTTGTCGCCGCTCTTGGCGGATTTTTTTGCCCGATCGATGCGGCGCTCGATCATCTCGCAGTCGGCCAGAATAAGCTCCAGATTGATGCACTCAATGTCACCGGCGGGATCCACGGGGACAGCCTTGGAGGCATCCTCCACCACGTGCATGATGTTTTCATCGTCAAAGCAGCGCACCACATGGACGATGGCATCGGTCATGCGGATATTGCTGAGGAATTTATTGCCCAGCCCGGCCCCCTGAGAGGCACCCTTCACCAGTCCGGCAATGTCCACGAACTCGATGACGGCGGGGGTGTATTTTTTGGGGCTGTACATTTGGGCCAGGAAATCCAGCCGGGTGTCGGGAACTGTGACCACGCCCACATTGGGCTCGATGGTGCAGAAGGGGTAGTTGGCGCTTTCGGCCCCGGCATTGGTGATGGCGTTGAACAGGGTGCTCTTGCCCACATTGGGCAGACCCACGATACCTAATTTCATTTTATCTCATTCTCCTTTGATTTTTC
>CAZYAD010000012.1:0-43282 GCA_964646225.1 uncultured Oscillospiraceae bacterium | reverse complement strand
AAAAATTCCTTGATTTTTCCGGCTTCCTCCGTTGACAACCGGGGCTGGAAAAACTATAATGATAAAAGGTATACTGTGTGGAAATGGCTGTTGTCAGAGGGAGGTTCTCCGGTTGAAGCGCAAAAAGAAACGGGTCGGCTTGGTAGCAAAGGCGTTGATCGCAGCCTTTGCCGTTTATGCTGCCTGTACGCTGGTGAGTCTCCAGCTGCGCATCAACGCAGCCGCCGCCGAGCAGGCGGCGCTGCAGGAGGAGCTGGACGCCCAGCGTCTGGTGTGCGCCGAGCTGACCGACGCCATTGAAGGAACCGATCAGGAGGAGTATATCGCACAGATCGCCCGGGACAGCCTTGGCTATATCTACCCCGGGGAGCAGGTCTATGTGGATATCTCCAGTAAATAAACAGGAGGACTTGCCGGAAATATGGAGTTAGAGATCGGCAGCATTTACGAGGGAAAGGTCACCGGGATCACCAAGTTTGGCGCATTTGTGCTTTTGCCGGGCGGCAAAAGCGGCATGGTTCACATCTCCGAGGTAGCCAACACCTTTGTGGACGACATCAACAAATTTTTGAAGGAGGGGCAGCCTGTCACCGTCAAGCTGATCGCCATTGACCAGCAGGGGCGGATCAATCTGTCCATCAAAAAAGCCCTGCCCCCGCCGGAGCCCGGTGCCCGTCCACCCCGCCCTGCGGGCAACCGCCCCGCCCCGCGGCCCCAGGTCTCCGCGCCGACCCCCAGAGAGCGGGAAAAGAGTGCGCCGCCGGCCTTTCTCGGGCCGGATCAGAGCACACTGCCCAAGGGGGATGATGCCTTCGAGAGCAAGCTGAAGGCCTTCATGCAGAGCAGCGAAAGCCGGATCTCTGACCTGAAATCCCGCAACGACCGCTCCGGCGGCGGACGGCGGAGAAAATGACCGGACACCACGCCGGGGGCCCTTTGCGGGCCTCCGGCATTTTTTGCACCTGTCGGAGGGCTTCGGCACTTGACAAACCGGCGCGGGAACGATAAAATTCAGCCAGAATCAAGAAAGGAGAGATGGAGGCATGGCACGGAAGGGACTGAATCGGGAGCTGATCGTGGAAACGGCGGCACGGCTGGTGGAGCAGACCGGCCGCCGGGGCGTTTCCGTGCGGGAGCTGGCCGAAGCGCTGGATGTCAAGCCGGCATCGCTGTACAACCATATCGCAGGCATGGACGATGTGATGAGCCAGGTGGGGCTTTGGGCGGTGGAACAGCGTACGGCCGCCCAGCTGGCGGCCATCGAGGGCAAGTCCCGGCTGGAGGCGCTGCTGGCGCTGGCCGACACCTACCGTGCCTTTGCCATGGAGCACCGGGAGCTGGACAGGGTCATCATGGGCCTCCAGCGCAACTACAGCCCGGTGCTGCCCCAGGCCAGCCAGGAGATCCTGCTGCCCATCCGCCGGGTGCTGGCGGGATATGCCCTGTCCGAGAAGCAGCAGCTGCACTGGTGCCGCGCCCTGCGTGCGGTGATGCACGGCTTCTGCTTTCACGAGCACATCGGTGCCTTTCACGCCAGCGAGCTGCCGGTAGAGGACAGCTACCACGCCGCCATCCGCGCCATCCATCAGGGCATGGTACAGGAGGAGTCCTCCGCCTCCGAACGCGCCTGACTGCCCTCACCCGTCGAAATTCCGCTTCTCCGGCAGCGCAGCTGCTGTCTCTCTTCTTCCAATACAACAAAAAGGCGGCTCATTTGAGCCGCCTTTTTGCACACATCAGAACACATTTCCAGGGAAAGGAGCAGTTAGTCTTAACTAACTACCAATAGTATACGGGAACAGTGCCGGTTTGTCAACCCCTTTTCGAATTTTTCTTCAAACAGAGCACTCCTTCAGCAGCACCTGCAGATTGTCCTCGGAATATTCCACCTCCGCAGAGTACATCCGGCACAGCTCCGCCAGCGGCAGCCGGGGATGCAGCCCCCGCAGACAGCGCAGCAGCCGCACTGACATTACGGCAAAGGCCGCCCGTCCCCCCACATTGCCATCCTCCCATGCCCCCAGCAGATGGCGGTACAGGAAGTAAACCAGCAGCTGCTCCCACACCACCTCCGGCTCCTCCGGCGCAGGGGCCTCCCGTCCCCGCAGCGCCAGCTCCTCCAGCAGCGCCGTCCAGGCGGGATCCAGCCGTTCCAGCTCGAGCAGCACATCGGCCCAGTCATCGGGATGCCCGGGCTCCATGCTTCCGCACAGCCGCAGCAGCCGGTCGCAACGGACCTCCAGCGGCAGGGTGCGCTCCTGTGCCAGTCCAAAGGCCCGGCGGCGCAGCTCCAGCAGCGCCTCGGCCTCCGGGTCATGCTCCTCCTCTGTCCCCTGCTCCACCAGCGACACCGGCTCCTGCCGGGACAGGATCAGTTCGGCGGCCGCCTGGCAGCACAGTCCCAGACCGATTTCCTCTCTGCCGGGGAGGAAATTGCGGAAGCGGGGATGATCGGCGCAGATCTGGCAGAGCAGCTCCTGCCCGCCGGACAAAATCAGCCGGCACAGGCCATCTCCCCGCAAAAAGGGGCAGCGCTCCCCCTCGGTCAGAATAAAATGCGGCGTGTCCTCGTGGGAGATGCACCGACGCAGCTCCTCTCCCAGCGGGCCGGACAGAGTGCTGTAGCGTTCCAGACTCCGGGGGTCAATGTCGATCTCCCACCCCACGCAACAGTTGTGGCGGCACGCCCCCGCCAGGCAGCGGAACTCAGGGTAATAGCTGGGGTAAACGATGCTCATGTTCAGGCCTCCCTTCGGTACGCCTATGGTAGCACAGCCGCGTCGGCCGGTCAAGCAAAAGGACAGATTTTCCCGTTTACAAAATCGAACATCCGTGCTATACTGTTATCGAACAAATGTTTGATTCCGGGAGGACTTGCTATGGAGCTGATGGACAAGCTGACCATTCTGGCCGATGCGGCCAAATACGACGCTGCGTGTACCTCCAGCGGGCTGGATCGTTCGGCCCGGCCCGGCGGTCTGGGCGCAACCATGGCCTGCGGCTGCTGCCACAGCTTTTCGGCCGACGGCCGCTGCATCACGCTGCTGAAGGTGCTGCAAAGCAACGCCTGCTGCTATGACTGCGCCTACTGCGTCAACCGCCGCTCCAACGATACGCCCCGGGCCACCTTTACCTCCCGGGAGCTGGCCGATCTGACCATGCAGTTTTATCGGCGGAACTACATCGAAGGGCTCTTTCTGTCCAGCGCGGTGACCGGCAGTCCCGATGATACCTGCCTTCGGATGCTGGAGACCCTGCGCATTCTCCGGGAGGAGTATCACTTTTACGGATACATCCACGCCAAGGCCATCCCCGGTGCCAGCCCGGAGCTTTTGACCCGGCTGGGCCTGCTGGCCGACCGAATGAGCGTCAACATCGAGCTGCCGTCGGAAAGCAGCCTGCGGCTGCTGGCCCCCGACAAGCAGCGTGCGGGGATCCTGCGGCCCATGGGCTTTCTGCGGGACGGCATCGCCCAGGGGCGGCAGGATGTGGTGAAATACCGCCACGCCCCCCGGTTCGTCCCGGCGGGACAGAGCACCCAGATGATCGTGGGGGCCACGCCGGAAAGCGACCTGCAAATTCTCACCCTCTCCTCGGCCCTGTACCGGAAATACCAGCTGAAGCGGGTGTTTTTCTCGGCCTACCTGCCGGTGGTGGAGCACCGGAGCCTCCCGGCCCTGACCACCCGTCCGCCGCTGCTGCGGGAGCACCGGCTGTATCAGGCCGACTGGCTGATGCGGTTTTACCATTTCCAGGCCGACGAGCTGCTGGACGCCCAAAATCCCAATTTTGACCCCTATGTGGACCCAAAATGCGGCTGGGCACTGCGGCATCTGGAGCAGTTCCCTGTGGAGGTCAACCGTGCGGACTACGAGCTGCTGCTGCGGGTGCCGGGCATCGGCGTCAAAAGCGCCCGGCGGATCGTCCAGGCGCGGCGCACCGGGCCGCTGGATTTCGATGGGCTGAAAAAGCTGGGCGTGGTGCTCAAGCGCGCCCGTTACTTTCTGCTGTGCCGCGGGCGGGCCTTTCCGGGGATCGTCATGACCCATCGGGCCATCCTGCGGGCGCTGCTTTCGGACAGCGCCATGAACACCCTGGAGGGCGGTGAGCAGCTTTCCATGTTTGACACCACAGGAGAGGATGTGCAAAAATGCCTCAGCGGACAGCTGTGATCTATCAATATGACGGCAGCTTCGACGGAATGCTGTGCTGCGTGTTCCGGGCGGTGTACCGACGGGAAACCCCCATGAGCATCGTTGCGGAGGATCACGCCCAGGAGACCCTGCTGGAAACCGTCCTCATCGACACCGAGGAGGACAAGGCCCGGCGTGTGCGCCGCAGCATCCCGGAAAAGCTGGGGCCCGGCGCTCTGCGGGCGGTGGAGTGGTGCTTTCTGTCCGATCTGCCGGAGCGGGAGCTGGCCATTCTGGCCTTTCTGCGTCTGGGATATCGCGTGGGGCCAAAGCTCCTGGGGATGCTGGCTGAGCCCTGCGTCCATCGGGTACTGACGGCCGCCCGGGGCGTGGCCAACGAGGCCCACCTGCTGAAGGGCTTCATCCGTTTTTCCCAATACGGCGGCGCGCTGGCGGCGCAGATCGAGCCGAAAAACGATGTGCTGCCCATCCTGGCGCGGCATTTCCGAGCGCGGATGCCGGAGGAAAGCTTTCTGATCTACGACCGCACCCATCGGGTGGCGCTGCTGTGCAGTGGCGGATGCTTCCGCTTTCTGCCGCAGGACAGCCTGGAGCTGCCGGAGGCCGGGGCGCAGGAGCGGATGTACCGACAACTGTGGACACGGTTTTACAACACCATCTCCATCGAGGGGCGGTATAATCCCAAATGCCGCATGACCCATATGCCAAAGCGCTACTGGGCCATGATGACCGAGTTCCAGCCGGACGATCAGGCCGCCCTTCCAGAGGGCAAAACTTAAGGAAAATTAAGGCCACAGCCCCTTGCACATCGCCGCAAGTTCGACTACAATAGAAGGAGGGCGGAAGGGCCGCCCTCTTTCTTTTTCATTTTTCGGAGAAGCTGAGGTTCCTATGTACACCTGGAATACCACCGTTCACTACAGCCAGACCGGGCCGGAAGGCACCCTTTCCCCCGTCGCGGTGCTGGATCTGTTTCAGGATATCGCCACCATGCACGCTCACGCCTTTGGCGTGGGGCCGCTGGAGCTCACCGCCGCAGGGCAGGCCTGGGTGCTTTCCCGCTGGCGGGTGCGGCTGGACGGTCTGCCGGACTGCGGGCAGGAGATCCGGGTGGGGACGCAGGCCTATGATTGCCGCCGTGCGCTGTGCCGCCGCGCCTTTTCCATCACCGATCTGCAGGACCGGGAGCGGGTCCGGGGCGATTCCGTCTGGGTGCTCATCGACCTTGCCTCCGGCGGGCCGGTGGACGCCCGCGCCGCCGTAGCCCGATATCTGGAGCCCGCCCCCGCGCCGGAGCTTTCGGGCCTGCCCCACAAGGTCCCTGCGCCCCAGTCGCCCCGTGCGCTGGAGCCCGTCACCGTGACCGGGGAGCTGCTGGACGCCAACCGGCATATGAACAATGTGCGTTCGGCGGCACTGGCCATGGGCCGTCTTCCGGAGGGCGCAGCCCTTTCCGGCATCGCGGTGGATTATCACCGCCCCATTCTCCGGGGACAGCGGGTGGAACCGCTGCTGGAGGAAACCGCCGCCGGCTGGCGGATCGCCCTGACCGTCGGAGGGCAGACCTGTGTTTCGACGGAATTTATCCGATGATCTGAGGAGGCAGCCGTGGTTTTCAGCAGTTTGCCGTTTTTGTTTGTCTTTTTGCCTGCGTTTTTCCTGATTTACGGGCTTGCCCCCGGTCGGTTCAAAAACGCGGTGCTGTTTTTGGGAAGCGTAGCCTTTTACGCCTACGGGGCACTGGAAACACCGCTGTATATCGCGCTGCTGCTGGTGACCATCTGGGTCAACTGGCGCATCGGCCTGCATCTGGGGCCGGAGGGCCGCTATCGGCGTCTGTGGCTGGTGCTGGGTCTCTGCTATGATTTTTTCTGGCTGCTGCTGTTCAAGTACGCCGGCTTTTTCTTTGATAACGGCGCGGCGGTGTGGAACTCCCTCACCGGCGCGGGCATCAGCCGCACCTGGTCGTTGCTCCTGCCCATCGGTATCAGCTTCTATACCTTCCAGATCGCCTCGTATCTGGTGGATGTCTACTGGAAAAAGGTGCCCCCCGAGCGCTCCCTGATCGACCTGGGTGCCTATCTGTGTATGTTCCCCCAGTTGATTGCCGGGCCCATCGTGCAATATACCCAGGTGGCCCGGGAGCTGCGGAGCCGCCGGACCGACCTGGCCCGGATCGACCGTGGCCTGCGGATCTTTGTGCTGGGTCTGGGCTCCAAGGTGCTGCTGGCCAATCTCACCGGCGGCCTGTGGAGCGATGTGCAGGCCATCGGCCTGGAGAGCCTGTCCACCCCGCTGGCCTGGATGGCGGCGGCAGCCTACAGCTTCCAGCTGTATTTTGATTTCTACGGCTATTCCCTGATGGCGGTGGGGCTGGGCATGGTGATGGGCTTCGACCTGCCCCAGAACTTCCGCCAGCCCTACCAGTCGGTGTCCATGACCGAGTTCTGGCGGCGGTGGCACATCACCCTGGGCTCCTGGTTCCGGGAGTATGTATACATCCCCCTGGGGGGCAACCGCGGCAGCGGGGCAAAGACCATCCGCAACCTGCTGGTGGTGTGGCTGCTCACCGGCTTCTGGCACGGTGCCAGCTGGAATTTCCTCCTGTGGGGCCTGTTTCTGTTCGTGGTGCTGGTGATCGAGCGAGCCGGACTGCGTGCCTTTCTGGAAAAGCACCGGCTGCTGGGCCACGGCTACATGGTGCTGCTGATCCCCCTGTCCTGGATGCTGTTTGCCAATACTGAGCCGGGCCAGCTGAGCATGATGTTCACCCGCCTCTTTGCGCTGGACGGCAGCTTTTCCGGCCCCTTCCCCGGCGACTGGCTCCAGCCGCTGCGGGATTACGGCTGGCTGCTGGCAGCCTGCCTGCTGTTCTGTACGCCTCTGCCGGAAAAGCTCTGGCGCAGGCTGGAGCGGACGCCCCTGGCGGTGGTGGTGCTGCTGGGCATCTTCTGGGCGGCAGTGTATTGTCTCTACAAGGGGCTCAATGACCCCTTCCTGTATTTCCGATTCTGAGTTGAGGATGTGTGCATGAAAAAGCTGCTTCGCTATCCCTTTCTGCTCCTACTGGTGCTGTCCATGGCGGCGGCCGCGCCCTTGATCTGGGAACAGCTGGGTCTGCTGCCCGACCGCTCTGCGGAGGAGTCCCAGCCTCCCGCGCCGTCCCGGGAGCCGGTGATGTCCGAAGAGCCGGAGGCCCCCGCGCCGCCGGAGCCTTCCGTGCCGGACAGACAGCCTCCCCCCACCCTGCTGCCTCCCCAGCGTCTGCCGGAGGTTCCCCAGGAGCCGTCCTCCACGCCCGACGACACCCCCGAGTCTCTGCCCGAGGAGCCCGCCGGGCCGGAAAAGCCCGAGGATCCCTTTGCCAACGCCCTGTTCGTGGGCGACAGCCGCACGGTGGGCATCCAGAAATATGCCGGCATCGAGGGCGCGGACTTTTTCGCCAGCACGGGCATGAGCGTTTATAACCTTTTCGACCGCAAGGTAGACGCCGCCGGGCAAAAGGATCTTCTGCTCACCCAGCTGCTGGCTCAGAAAAGCTACGACCGAATCTTTGTGATGCTGGGCATCAACGAGCTGGGCTACAACATGGACAAAACGGTGGAGACCTACCGTCAGGTGGTGGCCTCCCTGCGGGAGCTTCAGCCCCAGGCATATATTCACATTCAGGCCAATCTCCATGTGACCAAGTCCAAATCCGATGGCGACAAGCTGTACAACAACGGAAACATCAACAAGCTGAACGAGGGCCTTGCGGCCCTGGCCGACGGCGAGACGGTGTTTTACCTGGATGTCAACCCGGCCTTCGACGATGAAAACGGCGCCCTGGGCGGCGACCTCAGCGGCGACGGCGTGCATCCCTACGGCAAGTGCTACGCCACCTGGGCCGACTGGCTGCTGGAAAACACCCCTGCATAAGCGCAAAAACGCGGCGGATGGAGCTTCCATCCGCCGCGTCTGCTTTTTCTTATTGAATATGCTCCTGCTGCCAGCGGCGGGCCTCCTCCAGGCTGCCTTCATCCGGGCAGGGCAGGCTTTGCCGTCGGGGAATGTCATCCCGCACACCGGCGGGACAGACCCCCGGCAGGGGCTTCTGCCCCTTCGGCTGTTTGCTGTATTTCATGGACGCACCTCCTTCCGGCTTTAGCATTCCCAAAAAGCCGGAAAAAAAGTGCCGGAAATTCTGTTCATTCCCGGCTGTCCTGTGTCTCAGCCGTCTGCTGCTCCACCCGCAGCCGCTGCACGCGGCGGTCGTCTACCTCCAGCACGGTGACCTGCCAGTCGTTCTCGCAGAAGCTGTCTCCGACCGCAGGGATCCTGCCCAGCCGCTCCATCACCCAGCCGGTGACCGAGGTGCTCTCCACCGTGTCCTCGTCCAGATCCAGCCGCTCCAGCAGCCGGTGCAGATCCGCGCTGCCTTCCACCGTCCAGACGCCGCCGCCCTCGTTGCGGATGTCCTCCACCACCTCGTCGTGCTCGTCCCAGATCTCACCTACCAGTTCCTCCAGGATGTCCTCCATGGTGACGATGCCCAGCGTACCGCCGTAGCCGTCGCTGACCACCGCAATGTGGGTCTTTTCCCGCTGCAAAAGCTTCAGCAGGGCAGAAATCTTCAGAGTCTTGGGGATGTACAGCGGCGGGGTCATGGCCTGTGCCAGCGCCTTGCCCCCGGCAACGCAGTCATTGAAGAAATCGCTCTGATGCAGCACGCCCACGATGTCATCCAAATCCCGGTCATACACCAGCAGACGGGAAAACCGGCTTTCGGCAAACACCCGGGAGACCTCGTCGTTGTGGGCATGGAGCGAAACCGCCTCCAGATCCACCCGGTGGGTCAGAATGTCCTCGGCATCCCGGTCGGTGAACTCAATGGCCGAGCGCAGCAGCTGGTGGCCGCTTTCGTCCAGCCCGCCCTCCTGCTGGGCCTCATCCACCAGCAGCAGCAGCTCCTCCTGGGTCATGGCGCGGTCATCCTCGGTGCGGACCACCTTGCCCACCAGCTTTTTCAGCTGGGCAAACAGCCAGGCAAAGGGAGTCAGCAGCCACATGATGATCTTCAAAAAGGGCGCGGAAAACATGGCAAAGCGCTCCGGGCTCTCCTTGGCCATGCTCTTGGGTGTCACCTCGCCAAAGACCAGCACCACAATGGTGGACACCACCGTGGCTACGGTGGCCGCGCTGTCGCCGCCCTTCAGCAGGTCGATGAACAGCACGGTACAGATCGAGGAAAAGGCGATGTTGACAATATTGTTGCCGATCAGGATGGAAGTGATCATCCGGTCATACTGCCGGGAAAGGTTCAGTGCCTGAATGGCGCGCTTGTTGCCCTTGTCGGCCAGCACCTGCAGGCGGGTTCGGTTCAGCGAGGAAAACGCAGTCTCAGTCGCGGAAAAATAAGCGGAAAAGGCCACCATAATGACCATCAACAGAATGGATGTCATAAAAAATCAGTTACTCCTGTTCTTCATCAAGTTTGTGTTTGTGAAAATCGGCCTCCCGCGTCAGTGCAAAAGGCGAAGAAAGCGCAAAAAAGCATACCTGTCCCGCCAAACGCGAAGCAGATATGCACCCACACAAGCCTTCATTCCGTTGTCACTACAGTCGCTGTTGTCACTGTCCATTTGGACTTACCACACTCCTTGCACATAAATTGCATCACATTATAGCAGACGCCGCCCTCTCCTGTCAAGAGATTTTTCCGTTTGCTCCCGCCCCCGCGTGCCGTCTCCCCGATTGCAGTTGCAAAGCCGCACCGGATGTGCTATGATATGACTATTATGCACTGAAATTTGAAATTGCCATAAGGAGTGATCGTTTTGCATAGTATCTTTCATACGGAAGCGCCCGAAAAGGTGCGCACCGTCCCGGACAGGCGGATCTCCGGCGGACACGGCAAGCAGCTTCTGCGGGACATCGTCTGTCTGGCGCTGATCGCCGCCCTGCTGGCCCTGCTGATACTGGGCTGTCAGGATGTGTATCGCCACCCCGAAAAGTATCCCCCCTATACACTGGCCAACCGCCCGTCGGCGGCCGATCCCAGTGATCCCTCCTCCCCGGACGGCAGCGGCGAGACCACCGTCCAGAGCCTTCTGCAGCCGGTGTCCCAGCTGGCCGACGCAGGCGGCGCTGTGGGCGCAGCCGTCCCCGGCGCACTGGAGCTTGTTGCCACCATGGGAGAGCATCAGTTGACCAACCAGCAGTTCATTTATTACTACTGGGACAGCTTTTACTCCATCTACGATCAGCTGGGCAGCTATCTCACGGCCTATCTGAGCTTCACCACCCCCTTCGACCAGCAGATGGCCACCGAGACCATGAGCTGGCACGAGTATCTGTCCTCCATGGCGCTGGAAAACTGGTCCCAGACCATGACGCTGTGCGACGCGGCAGAGGCCCAGGGCTATGTGCTCAGCGCGGAGGATGAGGAGTACCTGACCGGCACCCTGTCGTCGCTGGAAAGCTACGCCGCCCAGGCCGGCTATGCCGACGCCAACGCCTATCTGCATCAGCTGTTCGACCCCTGCGCCGATGTGGACAGCTACCGGGAATACAACCGGACGGCCATTCTGGCCAGCGCCTACGCCTCCGAGGTTTATCAAAATTATTATGACGACCTGTACGACCCCAACGCCAAGGTGCAGTATTGCATTAATGTGCGTCATGTGCTGATCCCGCTGGCCGACGACGGCACCATGGACGACACGCTGGCCCAGGCGCAGCAGCTGTATGAGGAATGGAAGGCCTCCGGCGCCACCGAGGAGGATTTCATCCAGATGGCCAAGGATCATTCTCAGGACGGCAACGCCTCCTCCGGCGGTCTGTACGAGGATGTCTATCCCGGCCAGATGGTAGACACCTTCAACGACTGGTGCTTTGACGAAAGCCGTCAGGCGGGGGATCACGGCATCGTAGAGACCCCCTACGGCGCACACATCATGTATTTTGTGGGCACCAGCGACACGGTGTACAGCGACGAAAACACCACCGCTGCCCAGACCCGCTACAACGCCTGGCTGGATGACCTGTTTTCCGCGGTGCAGTACGACACCCAGACGGAGCATGTGGTCTTCTCCGCCAAGCCGGAATGATGGAAACATAATGCAAAAGAGCTGCCGCAAAACTTGTGTTTTGCGGCAGCTCCTTTTTGTTTCCGGACTTACAGGTTTTCCTCGTACTTCTTGATCATCTTGCGAACCATCTCGCCGCCAACGGTACCGGCCTGCTTGGAGGTCAGGTCCCCGTTGTAGCCCTCCTTCAGGTTGACCCCCATCTCCCGGGCGGTCTCCATCTTGAACTGCTTCATGGCTTCCTTGGCGTTGGGCTCCACATAGCCGTTTTTGCTGGTGTTATTGTTGTTCATTGGTCGTTTCTCCTTTTCCATTTCCTTGTGTTGGAGCAGCTCCGGCATACTTGCCAAAGCCGCCCGTTACGACCATAGTTTGAACCGGCGCAGATTGATTATGATTGGAAATTTTTTCGCATCAAAGCAGCGCGGTAACGGCACAGTACACCAGCGAAAGGGCCATCACGGCGCTGATGGGCAGACGATACCGCTCATAAACCGACTTGATGGCCCGACCAAACAGGCACCAGGACAGGGAGGCCAGGATCAGCAGCGCCAGCATCAGACAGGCAGCCGCCAGAATGGCCCACAGAGCGGTGGTGTGGGGCACCACATACACCGAAAACAGGCTGAGTGCCGAGATCCAGCTCTTCATATTCAGCACCTGCAGCAAAACGCCAGCGGAGCAGGTGGCCTCTCCCTGCTTTTCGGCGGTCTCGCCCTTTTGCAGACCGCTTTTCAGCATGGTCCAGGCCAGATAGAGCATATAGGCCGCGCCCACCCATTTCAGCACCGGCACCACCATGGGGATGAACCGGGCCAGCACCACATTCAGCAGTCCGCACAGCAGCGCCTTGACGAACACCGCGCTCATGCTGCCAAAGATGAACCTCCGGCTGCCCTTCAGCCCGTAATGCGCCCCCAGATACATACACATCAGGTTGTTGGGGCCGGGCGTAAAGGAGGTGGCGGCCAGATACAGGCCCATAGCTGCAAAATCGATCATATCGCATTCTCCGTTCTTGTGTGATCTCCGGCCATTGTACCCCATTTTCAGCCGAAAAGCAAGCTTGTGCAGCGGGTTCCGGTCTGGTATAATGGTGAAAACGGCAACTGCGGAGGGATTTGCAAATGTTTGGATTGATCGGAACGGGAAATATGGGCAGTGCGCTGGCCCGGGCGCTGTGCAGGGGCGTGGGGCCGGAACGGCTGCTGCTGTGCAACCGGACGGAGGAAAAGGCCCGGACCCTTGCCCGGGAGCTGGGCTGCGCCGTGGGCGACAGCCAAACCCTCGCCGGCTCCTGCCGCTACCTGCTGCTGGGCGTCAAGCCCCAGGGGATGGCCGCCCTGCTGGCGGAGCTGCGGCCCATCCTGCAAAGCAGCCGTCCGGTGCTGGTGAGCATGGCCGCCGGGCTGACGCTGGAGCAGCTGGAGGCACTGTCCGGCGGAGGCCTGCCCATCCTGCGCATCATGCCCAACACACCGGTGGCAGTGGGCAGCGGCGTGATCCTCTACTGTAAAAACGCCCTGCTTACCGAGGAGGAGGAACGGTTTCTGGTACAGGCTCTCTCCCCCGCTGGACTGCTGGAGCCCCTGGAGGAGGGCCTGATGGACGCCGGCTCCGCCCTGTGCGGCTGCAGTCCGGCCTTTACCGATCTGTATCTGGAGGCGCTGGCCGACGGCGCGGTGGCCTGCGGCATCCCGCGGGACAAGGCCCTGCGCTTCGCGGCGGCGGCAGTGGCCGGTGCAGCCCGGCTGGCGCTGGAAAGCGGCAGCCATCCCGGCGTGCTGAAGGATTCGGTCTGTTCCCCCGGCGGCAGCACCATTCAGGGGGTTCGTCTGCTGGAAAACCGCGCCTTTCGCGGCGCGGTGATGGATGCCGTCATCACGGCGGCAGGTGCCAGCGGCGACCTGGGCAGACGCTGATTTTCCCGCCGCCTCGCCCCCTGTTTGCGCAGGGGCGCGCGTCAGAGCCCATCCAACACAAAAGGCCCCGTTTGGCCCATCACAGTGCTGCACCGCCCGGAACACAACCGTTCTCTGCGGCTTCGCGCCTTGTGACGGACACAAACGAGGCCTTTTTCATTCTCTCAGCGTCTGCTGTTCAGCTCATAGACCCGCTTCAGGCCCAGCAGCACCAGATCCGGCACCTCACAGGCCTGCATCCGGCAATGGGGCAGGATCATTCCGCACAGCGGCCCGCTGGCGATCACCGGGAGCTGTCCCTCCCCGATGCTTTCCCGCAGCCGATCCACCAGTCCCTCCACCATGGCGGCAGTGCCGTAAACCGCGCCGTTGTTCATGGAGTCCACCGTGTTCCGGCCCAGCAGCCCCCGCGGCTCCTCCAGCGAGATCAGCGGCAGCTCGGCCGCCAGCCGGGAAAGGGAGATGGCCCCGGAAAACGCACCGGGACAGATCAGCACGCCGCACAGCCGGGCATTGCGGTCGATGAGGGTCAATGTGGTGGCGTCGCCCAGCCCCACCACCACAAAGGGCGGCTGCATCCGCGCCAGTGCCCCCACACAGGCGGCAGCGATATCCGCCCCCAGCTCGGCAGGCCGCTCGATCTTGATATCCAGCCCGGTGCGGACGCCGGGGCCCATAAATAGCGGCCGGATGCCAAACAGCGTCTCCACCGCGCCGGCCAGCACCGGACTGAGCGGCTTGACCACCGAAGCCAGCACCGCCCCCCGGATCCGTTTGGGCTCCACCCCGCGCATGGTCAGCAGCGCCCGCAGGACGACGGCATATTCGTCGGCGCTGCGGTTTCCCGTGGAGGACAGCCGCGCCGTACACACCAGCGTATCCCGGTGGAACACGCCGATCTGAATGTCGGTATTTCCGATATTGGCTACAAACAACATGACCCCGCCTCCCTTTCTCTTTTCAGTGTACCAGATTTGCGAAAAAAAGCAAGAGGCACGAAAAACCCGCCTGAAATCAGAAATCTCAGACGGCCTTTTGCGGTGCTTTTCCTATCAACCGTTGTGATAAACCCAGGCTGTACTGTCCTGTAGGAGCGGGAAACTCTCCAGTTCTCCGGAATGGAAGCTGATCCATGCATGGATTGCATCTGGATCGTGAATGAAAAAACTCGATCCGGTGTATCCTCTTGAAAGTTGCATTTTATACAAAACAGAGATTTTGATTGCGAATGCTTGTAGTTTTGTGTTACACCAATCTGGTGGACAGTCACTCGGACTGCCTTTTTCTTTGCAAAAATATGCTAACGGCGTTTGGCGGGTCTGTCCCGCAGCCCTTCAAAAAAATCGGTGAGCAGCCGCGCACACTCCGCCCTCCGGACACCCCCATACAGCCGGGGACGGCAGCCGAATGCCTCCTCAAACACATTCATCACCCCGCCGCAGGCCCCGAATGTGGGGTCGGCAGCGCCCCAGACCACCGCCTCTGGTCGGGCATTGAGAATCGCCCCGGCACACATGGGGCAGGGTTCCAGCGTCACATACAGGGTGCAGCCGGTAAGCCGCCAGTCTCCCAGCGTCTGCTCTGCCTGACGGATGGCCATCAGCTCGGCGTGCCCCAGGACGGTCTTGTCGGTCTCCCTCCGGTTGTAGCCCGCGCCGATCACCACCCCCTCCCGGACGATGACGCAGCCCACCGGCACCTCCCCCAGCGCCCGGGCCTTTTCGGCCTGCTCCAGCGCCAGGCCCATAAAATGCTCCATGATGCTTTACACCCCTTCGTTTTTCTATTATAATAAAGGACATCCCCGCATTTTGCAAGAACAGGACAAAAAATTCGTCCCTCTACGGAACATCGGCGGTTTTTTCCTGTCTAAACAGACAAAAGGAGGTTTTTTCATGAAAAAGATCCATTCGCTCCTGCTTTGTCTGGCCCTGCTGCTGTCCCTGGCGGCCTGCGGCAGCGCCACCATGGCAGATAGCAACAGCGCCGTTCAGGAGGAAACGCCGGGCCTGAGCTTTGACAGTATATCCGAGTCCACCGCCGGCAGCAATGGCTTCGACTATTGGAGCACCTTCGATTCCAAGACCCCGGCTGAGACACCCACCACCGCCTCCGGCGGTAGCGACGTCACCTCGTCCCTGCCGGAAAATGTCAAGATGATCTACCGGGGCTACCTGTATCTGGAATCCACCGCCTTTGACACGGCGGTCTCCGGCCTGCAGGCGCTGGTGGCAGAGCTGGGCGGCTACTTCGAATCCAGCGAGCTGAGCAACTACAGCCCCTATCGCAGCGCCTCCTATGTGGTGCGGATCCCCTCCGGCAGCTATTCTGATTTTTGCAGCCGCGTGGGAACGCTGGCCCAGGTGAACACCCAGCGCCACACCTCCGAAAATGTCAGCGAGGCCTATTACGATACCGAATCCCGCCTGGTGACCCAGCGCACCAAGCTGGAGCGCCTCCAGGAGCTTTTGAGTCAGGCCGACAAGATGGAGGACATCATCACCCTGGAATCGGCCATTGCCGAGACCGAACTGCAAATCGAGCAGCTCACCGGCACCCTGCGGAAATACGATGCACTGGTGGATTACGCCACCGTAGAGCTCTATCTGGACGAGGTGGCCAACCTGTCCCAGCAGGAGCAGCCTGCGGTGGGCTTCTGGGCCCAGCTGAGCGAAGCCTTCCGGCGCGGCACCTCCAACTTTGTGGACGATGTGCAGCGCTCCGCCCTGCGTTTTGCCCGCAACTGGGTGGAAAAGCTGATCTGGCTGGTCATCTGGGTCGTGGTGATCGTGCTGGTGGTGCGGTGGTGGAAGCGCCGCCGCAGCAGCGGTCGCAGCACAGGCCTGTTCCGCCGGAGCAGAAAAACCAAGCCCTCCTCCGAAGCCGAAGCCCCCTCCGAGCACCGCGAGGACTGACCCTTCTGAAAAAACAACAGGCGTCCCCTGACCGTGGTCAGGGGACGCTTGGGACTGTCAAAGAACCGCTTTGCTGGGTTCTTTGACAGGTTTGGTTCCGGCCTGCGGGCCGGCTTTCGCCGGATTTTCTGCGGAAAATCCGGCGGGGCGGGGTGTTTTTGTCCATGATCACACAGATCACGGCCAAAAACAAATTGGTAAGCAAATCTGACTGAACGTCAGCTTTGGCTTTTTTGACAAGCTGAGGCGTCCCCTGACCGTGGTCAGGGGACGCTTTTGCTTGTTGAATACAGCCCGACGGTCATGGCATCAGCAGTGCGACCCTGTCCAGCGTCAGGGCATCCTCCTCGGAATAGTCCCAATAACCGTTGGCACGGCGGCGGGGCGAGATCAGCCCTTCCTTTTCATAATATCGGATGCTGCCCCGGGGCAGCCCGGTGCGGGCTTCCAGCTGTTGAATGGTCATGCTACCCCTCCTTTGCTCCAGCATACGCTATAAAGCCGGTTTACAGTCAAGGGTCTGGCCAAAAATCACCGATTATTTCCGTTTCGTGTTCCGCCGGACAGGCTTTTTCCGCACCGAAAAGCCAAAGGTGCCCAGCTGCCTGCCCAGCGCATAGTAGGCGCCGTGAGCATAGGCCACCAGCCCGGCCTTCTCCAGATGCAGTGCGCCCTTTTCGTCCAGGAACTGCTCGTCCACATCCACCGCCACAATGTCCGCCAGGAACATATCGTGGCTGCCCAGCCGGCAGATCTCCCGCACCCGGCATTCCAGCGAAACAGGGCACTGGGCGATGCCCGGGGCGGCCACCAGCTGAGAGGGCTCCGCCGTCAGGCCGGTGAGGGCGAACTTGTCCACATCCCGACCGGACTTGACGCCGCACAGGTCGGTGGCCCGGACGATGGACTGGCAGGGAATGTTGATGACGAACTCCCGCCGTTCAGTGATGATCCCGTGGGAATACCGCTCCGGGCGGATGGATACATAGGTCATGGGCGGCTCGCTGTTGACGATGCCGGTCCAGGCGGCAGTGAGTACATTGTGCTTCTCCATGTCGCCGCAGGTCACAAGGGCAGGGGGCGCCGGCGGCAGCAGCGTGCCGGGCTTCCATTGCAGTTTGGCCATGAGATCGTTTCCTCCTCGATGTATAAAAATTACGAATTTAAGACAAAAAGCAGCCCCGCCCGGCGGGATGCGGACTGTGTTAGATAACCCGCGAAGCAGGTGGGCAAGCTGCCCGGCCTTTTATCGGCTCCCAGCTTCCGCGCAAAGCGCGGGAGGTCTGCCAACGGGGCCGGGACTCCGCAATCCCGAATAACACATTGTAGGTTAAATAATGTGATCCGCACCCCGCCCGGCGGGGCTTGTATAGACCGGCCTTGCCGGTATTTTTATGGAAAGCGCGGGCTCAGTTCCCCCCCGCTTCGTCCTCTTCCTCCTCAAAGGTCTCCTCCAGCCGCTCGGAGAAGATCTGGAACAGCTCGGCTTCCTCGTCCTCATCCTCCAGCGTGACCAGAGCCTCCTCGCCGTCGTCCTCCAGCTCCACCTTCATGATCAGAAGCTCATAGGCATCCTCCAGCTCCATCTCGGCGGGGATAAAGGCCATATAGGTCTGACCGTTGTATTCCACAGTGTCCAGATGCTCCAGCTCGATCTCTTTTCCATCCTCATCGGTGAGCACGACAAAGTCATTTCCGTATTCTTCGCTCATAAGCTTGGGTCCTCCCGCTTGCGTTTTTGGTTGAGTTCATTATAATATATCTCGTTGGGAAATGCAACGCTCTTTTGTCGGGAAAAAAGCAAAAAAAGCCCTTGACAATCTGCCCCTTCCCTGCTATAGTATTTGAGTAAAACAAAGCAGAACGCGCCGTTCTCACCTCCATTGTTCAAGAAGAGGTCAACAATCCCGTGCCGCACAGCCGAAAAGGACGCTGTGGGTGCGTTTGTTCGGACGGCAATTCTGCCGCCCGTTTTTTGATTTTTTAGGAGGTGTTCGAACATTAGCACTTTGGAGCATCAGATCAACGAAGAAATTCGTGACAAGGAAGTTCGACTGATCGACAGCGACGGTTCCCAGCTGGGCATCGTTCCCATTCAGCAGGCCATGGATACCGCCATTCAGCGGGGTCTGGACCTGGTGAAGATCGCCCCCAAGGCAGAGCCCCCCGTGTGCCGCGTGATGGACTACGGAAAGTTCCGCTTTGAGCAGGCCAAAAAGGAAAAGGAAGCCCGCAAGAACCAGAAGGTGGTGGACATCAAGGAAGTGCGTCTGTCCGCCAAGATCGACATCGCCGACTTCAATGTCCGCGTCAAGCAGGCAGAGAAGTTCCTGAAATCCGGCGATAAGGTCAAGGCAAGCATCCGCTTCCGCGGCCGCGAAATGGCCCATACCGACATCGGCCTGACTGTCATGCAGCGCTTCGCTGAAGCTTGCGCCGAGTTTGGCGTCATTGAAAAGGCCGCCAAGCTGGAGGGCCGCCAGATGCTGATGTTTGTCGCCCCGAAAAAATAAATCCATTATCAATAAGCTATTTGCTTTTTTAGGAAGGAGCAGCAACTATGCCGAAAGTAAAGACCCATTCCGGCGCTAAGAAGCGTGTTTCTGTCACCAAGACCGGCAAGGTCAAGCTGAACAGCGCCAACAGACGCCACGATATCAAGGGCTGTAAGTCCACCAAGCGGAAGCGCCATCTGCGCAAGGCCTTCATGGCCGGTGCCACCACTGCACCCACCCTGAAGCGTCTGGTTCCCTATATGTAACCTGAAGTCAGAAGGAGGAGTCAAACATGGCACGTGTTAAGGGCGCGATGATGACGCGCAAGAGAAGAAAGAAAGTTATCAAGCTGGCAAAGGGCTACTGGGGCAATAAAAAGAACCACTTCAAGGTCGCCAACGAGCAGGTGATGAAGTCCCTGCGGTATGCCTATGTTGGCCGTAAGCTGAAGAAGCGTGATTTCCGCCGTCTGTGGATCTCCCGTATCAGCGCCGCCTGCAAGATGAACGGCATCAACTACAGCCGCTTCATGAACGGCCTGAAGAAGGCCGGCATCGATCTGAACCGCAAGATGCTGTCCGAGATCGCCGTGGCCGACAAGGCCGCCTTCACCGCTCTGGTGGAAAAGGCCAAGGCCGCTCTGTAATTCAGGGGCAACAACAACCGCAAAGTCAACTCCGGCGGCGTGACGCAAGTCACGCCGCCGTTCTCTTTGTTCATACTCCTCCGCAGGTTCCTCCCCTCCTTCAGGGTTTCTATTGTCTGGTCTGCTGGGCAGACCAGTGGTCCGGGGCGCAGTCCCCGCGTTCCCCCGTCTTGACAACCTCCCCCCGGACACCTATAATAAAATCACCCTACCAGAAAGGACACACGCCCCTATGCAAGATCAGAAACGCGCCGGAACGCTGCTGGCTTATGTCCAGCTGCTGCTCAATGTGCTCATCGGCGTGATCTATACCCCCATCCTGCTGCGCTATCTGGGTGACAGCGAATATGGAGTCTATTCGGTGGCCACTGCGGTCATCTCCTTCCTCACCATGCTGGATCTGGGCTTCGGCCAGACGCTGGTGCGGTTTTATGTCCAATACCGGGCCGAGGGCGACCGGAAGCAGGCCGACCGATGCGCCGGCTCTTTTTTGCTGATGTATCTGGTGCTGGGTCTGGCAGCGCTGGCCATCGGCCTGGGCCTGGCCAACGGCTTCCTACCCGCCCTGTTCGGCTACAAATTCACCACCCGCGAGCTGGATACCCTGCGCACCGTGCTGTCCATCCTGGTGGTCAATCTGGCCCTTTCCCTGCCCCTCAGCGTCTTTTCCTCACTGATCACCGCCTATGAGCGGTTTGTCTTTGCTAAGCTGGCCAATATTGTCAGCACCCTGCTGACCTACGGCGGCATTTTGCTGGTGCTGCTGATGGGCCACAAATCGGTGGCGGTGGCAGCGGTGACCACAGTGGTGTCGGTGGCGGTCAAGACCTTCCTGGCCTGGTACTGCCTGCGGCGGATGAAGGTGCGGCTGGCCTTCGGCCCACCGGACTGGCCCATGCTGAAAAGCATCTTCTCCTTCTCCTTCTTCATTTTCCTGAACATCCTCATCGACCAGCTGTATGCCAGCACCGATAAATTCCTGCTGGGTGCCCTGTGCGGCACGGCGGCGGTGACGGTGTATACCGTAGGCGTGCAGTTCAACAGCTACTTCCAGCAGCTGTCCACCGCCCTTTCGGGAGTCTTTCTGCCAAAGGTCACCCGGATGTTCGCCGGCGGTGCCCAGGGCCGGGACTTCACCCCCCTGTTCCTCCGGCTGGGACGGCTGCAATTTGTGCTGCTTTCCTTTGTGCTGGCAGGCTTCATCGCCTTCGGACAGCACTTCATCCTGCTGCTGGGCGGCGAAAGCAACGCCGGCGCTTATGTCATCGCCCTGATCATCATGGTACCGGGCATCGTCCCCCTCTCCCAGAACATCGGCATCACCATCACCCAGGCCATGAACCGGCACCGGTTCCGCAGCCTGTCCTATCTGGTGCTGGCCGTGCTCAATGTGGTCATCTCCATTCCCCTTGCCCTGCGCTGGGAGGGCGTTGGCGCGGCCATCGGCACCACCCTGTCCCTGTTTGCCGGCCAATACGCCATGATGAACTGGTACTACTACAAAAAAATCGGGCTGGACATTCCCGCCTACTGGCGGATGGCCGCCTCTCTGACCCTGCGGATGCTGCCCTGCGCCCTTCCGGCGCTGCTGCTCAACCGGCTGCTTCCGGATACGGGCTGGCTGGCCTTTTTGCTGAAATGCGGCCTGTTTACCCTCCTCTACCTGCCCTATGCCTGGCGCTTTGTGCTGGATGACTACGAGCGGGGTCTGGCGCGATCCATCCTGAAACGGTTCAAACGAAAGGAAGCGTGAGCTTATGAAGATTCTTCTCTGTCAGCACGGCGGCAGCGGCAACCACGGCTGCGAGGCCCTGGCCCGTACCGCCCGTCAGCTTTTGCAGGAGGCCTTTCCCGGCTGTACCATTACGCTGTACTCCTACCGGCTGGAGGACGACCTTCAGTATCTGCGGGATACCGACATGAAGCTGACCGGCCTGCGCCGCCTGCCGGGCCGATTCTCGGCCCACAATCTCAGCTATCACCTGAAAAAACGGCTGCTGGGGCCGGACAGGGCCTCCAAGCTGCCCATCACCGGCCAGTTCCGCCAGCTGCTGCAGCAGAGTGATCTGGTGGTAGCCATTGGCGGGGACAACTACTGCTATCAGCGCGGCGTGGGCTATTACGCCCTGGACAACCTCATCGCCGCCACCGGCAAGCCCTATGTGCTGCTGGGCGCGTCGCTGGAGCCGGCGGATCTGGAACAGGGTCTTGCGGAGCATCTGAAATGCTTCTCCCTGATCACCGCCCGGGAGCCCATCACCTACGATGCCTGCCGCCATGCCGGCCTGACCCAGGTGGTCTATGCCCCTGACTCCGCCTTTCTGCTGCCCTGCGGCCCGGCCCCGGCCGTCCCCGGTCTGATGCCCGAAAATGCCGTGGGCATCAATCTCAGCCCCCTGATCCTGCAAAGTGAGCAGGCCTCCGGCATGACCCTGAAAAACTATCAGGCGCTGGTGCGCCGCATTCTGGATATCACCTCCCTGCAAATCGCCCTGATCCCCCATGTGGTGTGGGAGGGCGGCGACGACCGGCAGCCGCTGGCCGAGCTGTACCGGCAGTTCCGGGATACCGGCCGGGTCTTTCTGGTGCCCGACGCCGGCTGTCGGGAGCTGAAGGGCCTGATCTCCCGGCTGCGATTCTTCATCGGCGCCCGCACCCACGCCACCATCGCCGCCTATTCCACCGGCGTGCCTACCTTAGTCTGCGGCTATTCAGTCAAGGCCCGGGGCATCGCCCGGGATCTGTTCGGCCAGAGCGAGGGCTATGTGGTGCCCGTACAGGGGCTTCGACATGAGGAGGAGCTGGCCGACGCCTTCTCCGCCCTGTTCTCCCGGGAGGAGGAGCTGCGGGCCCACCTCCACGCCAAGCTTCCCACCTATCAGCGTCAGGCCCACGCCGCCGCCGACGCACTGTCCCAGCTGAAGATCTGAAAGGAGCGTTTCCCCTATGGCCCGTCTTTGTGAGCCCGCGCTGTGTACCGGCTGCACCGCCTGTGCCTCTGCCTGCCCCTCCGGGTGCATCGTCATGCAGCCCGATGCCGAGGGCTTTCTCCGCCCCCGCATCGAGGAGAGCCGCTGCCGTGACTGCGGCCTGTGTACCCGCGCCTGTCCGGTGCTGTCGGCCCCGCCCCGGGGCGGCATCCCCCGGGCCTACGCCGCCAAAAACCGGGATGAGGGCACCCGCGCCGCCAGTACCTCCGGCGGGGTGTTTTCCCTGCTGGCCCGCCGCGTGCTGGAGGAGGGCGGCGCCGTGGCAGGCGCCGTCTTCGATGCCGACTTCCGGGTGGTGCATCAGGTCATCACCCAGCCGGAGCTGCTGTACCGGCTCCGCGGCGCAAAATATGCCCAGAGCGACCTGACCGATGTGTTTCCCCAGGTAAAGGCGCTGCTGGTTCAGGGCCGACGGGTGCTGTTTTCCGGCACCCCCTGCCAGGTCAGCGGCCTGCGTTCCTTTTTGGGCCAGGATGACCCCAACCTCCTGCTGGTGGATCTGGTGTGCCACGGCGTCCCCTCGCCCCAGGTGTGGGAGCAGTACCTGTCCCGCCGCTGCGAGGAGCTGGCCGAAGGCCAGCGGCCGGTGTCGGTCAATCTCCGCAGCAAGGAGACCGGCTGGAGCACCTATTCGGTGGACATCCGCTGGCCCTACGGCAAACGATATACCGCCCGCAACCGGCAGGATCCCTTTCTGCGGGCCTTTGTGGGCGATCTGTGTCTGCGGCCCTCCTGCCACCGCTGCGCCTGCAAGGGGCTGACCCGCTGTGCCGACTTCACCCTGGGGGACTTCTGGGGTGTCGGCGCACAGGCCCCGTCCTTCCATGACGACAAAGGCACCTCCATCGTGCTGGTACACACCGAAAAAGCCGCCGCCCTCTGGGCAGAGCTGGCCCCGCAGCTGGTGACCCAGGAGGTGGACGCTCGCCGCTGCATGGAGCAGAACCCGGCGGCACTGCGTTCCGCCCCGCTGGATGAGGAAGCCCGCACGCTGTTCCTCCACCGTTTCCGGCAGGAGGAGCTTTCCCAGCTGGCGGACGAGCTGCTGCCCCAGTCCTCAGCCGCCTCCGACCTTGCCCGCCGCCTGGCCGGAAAGCTCCGCCGGATGCTGAAGCACTGAGCGCCCCCCCCATCTCCCCCTGGTTCGCTCTTCGAGAGCGCCGTCGCTCCAGCCGGCGGAGAAGGCTCACGCTTTTTTCGGAAGCGCAGTTGCTTCCTTTTTCCTTCTCGCCCTGGCCGGGTTCCACCGGCGGAAAGGAACCAAAGCCCCCGTTTTTCCTCTCCAAACACAAAAAAGCTGTCATTTCCGTTGGAAATAACAGCTTTTTTCTTATTTCACGATGAAACCGCCCGGCAGGATCACTTCTGGTTTCCCTTGCCGTCAGGCTCCTCGCCGGACAAAATGCGATCCCGCTCCCTTGCCCGCAGCACCACCTCGAACAGATCCTCCGGCTCCGGGATGGGCACCAGCTTCCAGCGGTAATTCTCCGGCTGAATGGAGGTGGACATCTCCACCAGCACGGGATCCAGCCCGGCCCCATAGGGCGGCAGCAGATCCCGCATGGAGTCCACCGGCGCATCCAGATTGCTGGGCAGGATCAGCTTGGCGATCAGCCCGCCCTGTCCGGTGCGCATCAGCAGCAGCCGCCCGCCGTGGGCCTCTGCAAAGGCGCTGGTCAGCGGCAGCCCCAGCGCCATGCCTCTCTGGGTATACAGCTCCTCCTGCTTTCTCCGGCGGAAGCTGGCATCGGGCTGTCCCCCCTGGGGCAGCTGGCCCCGGTCGCTGACGCTAATGATGATATCCTCCTGCTCGCCGCTCTTCAGGGAAAGCTCGATCGCACCGCCCCGGGGCTGCGCGTTCAGACTGTTGGACAGCAGATTGCACACCATCCGCCGCAAAAGCTTCGGATCGGCGTGACAGATCAGCGGCTCCTCCGGCAGCACCCCGTGCAGCTGCACGCCGCTCTGCTGACAGATGGGCTCCAGCTGCTCCAGCAGCTGACCCAGAAACTCCGCCATGTCCAGCTCCGTATAATGTACGGCAACACTCCGCAGCTTTGCGGCAGAGCTGTCCTGCAAATTCTGCCCCAGCCGTGTCATGCGAAAGATCCGCTGCCGCGGCTCGTCCAGCATCGGCACCAACTCCTCCGGCAGCTCCTCCGCCAGCCGATCCAGCGAAGCCAGCAGCGCCCCCGCCTCGGTATAAATCTCCCGCGCGGTGAACAGCTCCTGCTCCGGGTCGCACCAGCGATCCTCCTTGGGGTCATTCAGCGGGAAAAGGATCACCTGCATCCCGCCGTTCTCCTCCATGGGCTCGGTGTGCGCGGTAAAATGCCGTTCCAGCAGCTTGCACTGGATCTTCCTCGTCCGCCCCTCCATGCAGTCGGCGATCAGCTGTGCAGCCAGCCGATCCTCCATCAGGTCGTTCAGGTTGCGGCCGGTGAGATCCTCCCCCACCATCTCCCGCAGCGGCTCCGAGGCATACAGCACCCTTCCGGCGGCGCTGCAAAACAGATAGGGATCCACCGGAACATTGAGATCGTGAAACAGATCCTCTCTGTGGTCGATGTTCTGCTCCATGAGGGGTCGCTCCTTTCCCGTGTTGTAAAAATCAGGCTTTTCTTCATCATACTTCATTTGATGGGATAATGCAATCTTTTTTTACATTTTTCGCGGAAATCCCGCCCCGGGGTTGCTTTTGCCCAGCGGGTGGATTATAATGAACAGGACGACGCTGGGCGTCGGAAATCTTGGATGGAGGCATCTGTACATGAAAACGATTGCGATCAATGGCTTCGGCCGCATCGGGCGGCTGGTCTTTCGCGAGATCCTGCGCCGCAACGACCCGGAAATGAAGGTCGTGGCGATCAACGGTCACCGTATGGCTCCCGACTATATGGCCTATATGCTGAAATACGACACGGTCCATGGCCGGCTGGACGCCGAGGTGTCCTTTACTGAGGACAAGCTCATCGTCAACGGTCAGGAGATCGCTGTGATCCAGGGCGATGACCCCGCCGCCAACCCCTGGGCAGAGCTGGGCGTGGAGTATGTCATCGAGTCCACCGGCAAGTTCAAAACGGTGGAGACCGCCGGCGCACACCTGAAGGCCGGCGCCAGAAAGGTCATCATCACTGCCCCCTCCGATGACGCTCCCATGTTCGTCATGGGCGTCAACCACGACAAATATGACCCCGCCATGACCGTGGTCTCCAACGCCTCCTGCACCACCAACTGCCTGGCCCCCGTGGCCAAGGTGCTCAATGACAACTTCGGCCTGAAGGACGGCCTGATGTCCACCATCCACGCCGCCACCGCCACCCAGAAGGTGGTGGACGGCTCCTCCAAGAAGGACTGGCGCGGCGGCCGCGCCGCCTTCGGCAACATCATCCCCTCCTCCACCGGTGCCGCCAAGGCCGTGGGCAAGATCATCCCCGAGCTGAAGGGCAAGCTCACCGGCATGGCCTTCCGCGTCCCCACCCTGGATGTGTCCTGCGTGGATCTGACCTGCAATCTGGAAAAGCCCGCCACCTATGCCCAGATCTGCGAGGCCATGAAGAAGGCCTCACAGGAGGGTCCGCTGAAGGGCATCCTGGGCTATACCGACGAGGATGTGGTGTCCAGCGATTTCACCACCGATCCCCATCCCAGCATTTTCGATGCCAAGGCCGGCATCCAGCTCACCGACACCTTTGTGAAGGTGGTCGCCTGGTATGACAACGAATACGGCTACAGCGCCAATACCGTCAACCTGCTGGAGTACATCGATAAGATGGATCATCAGTAAGCCCCGCTCCCCCGTTTTGCCCCTTCCGCCCCGTCCGCACTGCTGCGGGCGGGGCTTTTTCCGGTCTTTCCGAGGCTTCTCCTATATTTTTCTCGAAAAATTTCAAAAACCTATGGAATCCCACAGAAAAATGTTGTAAAATATGGGGTAACATAGGAATGTTATATGCAGTCACCATCCCTTGATGGTGAACCGTTTGATAAGTACAGGAGCCTGATCCATGTTTGAACTTGTAACCCGCGAAACCCTGCCTCAGTTCGAGGCATTTGTAGAGCGCCACCCCAAGGGACACTTTCTCCAGTCCCACCTGTGGGCCCCGGTCAAGCCCGACTGGGTGTGGGAGGGCCTGCTGAGCCGTGGGGCCGACGGCAGCGTCCGCGGCGCCATGAGCGTCCTGATCCGCAAAATGCCCGGCGTGCCCTATAAGCTGATGTACGCCGCCCGCGGCCCGGTCTGTGACCTGGACGACCGGGAGGCCCTTCAGGATCTGACCCAGGGCGCCGCTGTCCTGGCCAAAAAACACCGGGCCTACGCCCTGCGCATCGACCCGGATGTTCCCTCCTCCAACACCGGCTTTATCGAGAGCATGAAGGCCCTGGGCTATGCTCACCACCCCGGAGACAAGGACTTTAACGGCATCCAGCCCTGCTATGTGTTCCGGCTGGATGTGAAGGACAAAACCGAGGAGGAGCTGCTGGCCGCCTTTCACTCCAAGACCCGCTACAATCTGCGGCTCAGCGCACGCAAGGGCGTCACCGTCCGGCAGTGCGGCAGGGAGCTGCTGGGAGACTTTACCCGCATCATGAAGCAGACCGGTGACCGGGATGGCTTCATTACCCGCCCCCAGAGCTATTTCGAGACCATGATGGATGCCCTGGGCGACAAAGCCCGGCTGTATATGGCCTTCTGGGAGGACGAGCCCATCGCCGGCACCCTGGCGGTGCAGTACGGCAACAAGGTCTGGTATCTTTACGGTGCCTCCTCTAATCAGCATCGCAATGTGATGCCCAACTACCAGCTCCAGTGGGAGATGATCCGCTGGGCGCTGGAGACCGGCTGCGAGATCTATGACTTCCGGGGCGTTTCCGGCGACCTCAGCCCGGACAACCCGCTGTACGGCCTGTATCTGTTCAAAAAGGGCTTCGGCGGCGAGCTGGTGGAGTTCTGCGGCGAGTTCGAGATGATCTATAACAAAGCCGCCGACCTGTTCATCAACAAGGCTCTGGGCACCGCCCGCACCCTGCGCCGCCGCCTGAAGCAGCTGAAAAACCGGGAGCAGGAGCAGAAGCACAAGGCCGCTGTCTCTGCCCGGGGTGCCAATACCTCGGAGGAACACCCGGATAACTGATCCATAAGGGGGAAAGAGATATGAATACCCTGCTGGTAGAAGCAAGCAAGATCCGTTCCAATCTGGAGGCCGTCCGGCAGCAGGCCGGCACAGCCCAGATCATCGCCGTGCTCAAGGCCAACGCCTATGGCCTGGGTCTGCGGGAGATGGCCGCCCTCTGCCGGGATGCGGGCATCTGCCGCTTTGCCGTCACCGAACCGGAGGACGCCGTCCGTCTGCGGGACTGGGGCTTCAGCGAGGAAGAAATTCTGGTGCTGCGCTCCACCGCCAACGAGGAGGATATCCTCCGGATCCTTCAGGCAGGTGCCACTGCCACCATCGGCTCCTACGATGCCGCCCTGGCGCTGAACGGTCTGGCCGAGAGCCGGGGCGTCCAGTGCGATGTTCACATCAAGATCGACACCGGCATGGGCCGTTATGGCTTTTTGCCCACCGAGCTGGACCGCATCCTGAGCATTTACCGCTATCTGACCAACCTGACTGTCACCGGCACCTATACCCATTACGCCAACGCCTTCCGCAGCGTCAAAAAGACCCAGGCGCAGCTGGACACCTTCACCGCCGTGGTGGAAAAGCTCCGCGCCGCCGGCTTTGACCCCGGTATGCTCCATGCCTCCAATTCCGAGGCCCTCTTCGGCTGCAAGATGCCCTCTCTGGACGCCGTGCGCATCGGCTCGGCCCTGGGCGGCCGGGTCATCGCCCGCGGAGATCACGGCCTGCAGCGCACCGGTCGGCTGCAAAGCCAGATTACCGAGATCCGCTGGCTGCCCGCCGGTGCCTCGGTGGGCTACGGCAGCGCCTATACCGCCCGCCATCCCACCCGGGTAGCCGTGGTGCCTGTGGGCTCCTCCGATGGCTTCATGCTGGAAAAGACCCGGATGCTCACCCGCCCCGGCACCTGTCTGCGGGCGGCCTGCTCCGACCTGCTGGCGCTGGTTCGCAGGCGGCGTCCCACCGTGCTCATCGGCGGCAAGCGTGCGCCGGTGATCGGTCATGTGGGCGTCAACCACACCACAGTGGATGTCACCGATATCGACTGCGCCCCCGGCGATGCCGTTTTGCTGGAGGTCTCCCCCCTGTATGTCCCCGCCTCCATCCCCCGCCGGTACATCGGTTGAGCTGCCTCCGGGCAGCCCTGCGGTTCTGCCGTTTCCCGGCAGGCCATACACATCTTATGCCCTTTCACATCTGTCTTACCAAGAAAGCGAGGAAACAACTATGAAAATGATCCTGGGTATCCTGAACAACGACGACGCGCCCGTTGTCATCCAGCACCTGAACAAGGCCGGCTTCTTTGTCACCCGGCTGAGCACCTCCGGCGGCTTCCTGCGTGCGGGCAATGTCACCATTCTGGTGGGCGTCAATGAGGACGCCGTGCAGAAGGTCATCGATATCATCCATCAGTATTCCCGCAGCCGCAAGCAGCTGATGCCCACCACCACCGAGGCCGGCGTGGGCTTCTTCCCCACCATGCCTGTGGAGGTCCAGGTGGGCGGCGCTACCATCTTCGTGCTGAATGTGGAAAACTTCGAGAAGTTCTAAATGAGACTTCCCCATCTTCTGGGCAACCGGCGGCTGAAGGAGGCCCTGGCCTCCCTGCCCCCCAGCGGCGTGGGCTCCGCCGTGCTGCTGGACGGCCCGGAGGGCATCGGCAAGCGCACTGCCGCCGCCGATCTGGCCGCCGGGCTGCTCTGTCCCTATGAAAACGCCCCCTGCGGGGTCTGCCCCTCCTGTAAGCGCGCGGCGGCTGGCTCCCATCCCGACCTGACCTGGCTGCTGGAAAGCGAGCCCGGCAAGGGCGTCAAGCTGGAGCAGGTGCGGCAGCTGCGGGCCCAGAGCTTTCTTCGCCCCAGCGAGGCCCCCTTTCAGGTATTTGTCATCCCTCAGGCCGATCGGCTGAATCTGCCCTCTCAAAACGCCCTTCTGAAGGTGCTGGAGGAGCCGGCCAACGCGGTCTTTCTTTTGCTGTGCGAAAACCGGGAGGCCATGCTCCAGACCGTCCGCTCCCGGTGCAAGACCTTCCGCCTTGCCCCTCTGGAGCGGCAGGAGCTGCTGGCAGCGCTGCGCACCCGTGTGCAGGCGCCTCCTTCCCGGCTGGAGCAGGCGGCGGAGCAGTCCGGCGGCCTGCTGGGCCGTGCGCTGGACATTCTGGAGGAACGGGAAAAGCCCGGACAGACCGCCGCCCGGGCTTTTTGCAGCGCCCTGTCTCAGAACGAGCTTGCCGTCTGGCTGGCCTGCCAGCCCCTGACCCGGCTCTCCCGGGAGGACTACGCCGTTTTCTGCGACGAGAGCTGCCGTCTGCTGACGCTGGCCGTCCGGCAGACGGGCAGCCGCCGGGCGCTGGATATTTTTGAGTATTTGGAAAAGCAGCGGGCCATGCTGGTGCAGAACCCGTCGGTGACGGCTCTTGCCGGCGCACTGACGGCCTTCTGCGGCAGCCATGCCTGAGCCTTTCTTTGTATGTTTGGAGGAATTATGACAGAAGTCATTGGAGTCCGATTCAAAAGGGTCGGAAAGGTCTATTATTTTGACCCCTGCGGCATCCAGGTAAAAAACGAGATGCCGGTGATCGTCGAGACCGCCCGGGGACAGGAATACGGTGAGGTCGCCATGTCCAACACCCGTGTGGAGGACAGCACCATCGTCCAGCCCCTGAAAAAGCTGATCCGGCTGGCCACCCCTGCCGATACCCGCACCATGGAGCAGAACCTGCAATTCGAAAAGGATGCCTTCCATGTCTGCGAGGAAAAGATCCGCAAGCACAAGCTGGAAATGAAGCTGGTCTCGGTGGAATACACCTTTGATCGCAGCAAGATCCTGTTCTATTTCAGTGCCGAGGGCCGTGTGGACTTCCGGGAGCTGGTAAAGGATCTGGCCGGTGTGTTCCGCACCCGCATCGAGCTGCGGCAGATCGGCGTCCGGGACGAGGCAAAAATGATCGGCGGTCTGGGCATCTGCGGCCGCCCCCTGTGCTGCTCCGCCTTTCTGGACGGCTTCCAGCCGGTGTCCATCAACATGGCCAAGGATCAGGGCCTGTCCCTCAACCCCACCAAGATCTCCGGCGCCTGCGGCCGCCTGATGTGCTGCCTGAAATACGAGAACGAGGCCTATCAGGAGCTGCTGAAGACCACCCCGCCCAACGACAGTCTGGTGGATACCCCCTATGGCCGCGGCACCGTGATGGATGCCTCCCTGCTGCGGGGCACCTGCCGGGTGCGGATGCTTCACGATCCGGATACCCCCGTCACCGTCCCCTGCCAGCAGTGCTGCATTCTGCGCCGCGGCAGAGACAAGGGCGAGCCCCTGCCCGATCTGCCCGCGCCCCCCAAACCCCAGCCTCTGCCGGAGAGCGCCCGCCGTGCCGCCGCTCCCGCTTCGGAAGCCCCCGGCAGTGACCGCCCGGAAAAGCCCCAGGGCGAACGTCGGCCCAAGCGCCGCTACGACAAGCCCCGCCGCCCCGACAAGCCCCAGGGCGAGCGTCCTCAGCCTGCTCAGGAGGGCCGTCCCCGGCCGGCGGACAAGCCTCGGCGGGAGCGCCCCCAGCCTTCCCAGGAGCGTCCCGCTGAAAAGCCCCAGAGCGGACAGAACGCCCAGCCTGCCCAGAGCAGCCAAAACGGCCAGAATGGCCAGAACGGTCAGCACAAGCGTCGCTATCGGGGCGGTTCTCGCGGCCGCCGCAACGGAAACGGCGGCAAGCCCCAGGGCGAAGTCCCGACCAAGGCCGACTGACCCCCCATCGTCCCGCCTCCGAGGCGGCCGATACCCCTGTTGTATGATCCACCCACACCCCGGCGGCTCGTCCGCCGGGGCATTATAACGAGATGACTATGAACCGTTTTAAAAATGCTTTCGAACCTTCCTTTCTGAAATCTATCTTCCGCACCGCCTTTCCCATCGCCATGCAGTTCCTGCTGGCCTCCGCCGTCAATCTGGTGGATGTGGTGATGATCGGCGCTCTGGGTGACGCCTCCGTGGCGGCCTCCGGCGGCGCAAACCAGATCTTCTTCCTGCTGAACCTGATGCTCTTCGGCATCAACTCCGGCGGCTCGGTGTTCCTGTCCCAGTTCTGGGGCAAGCGGGATCTGAAAAATGTCCGTCGCACCATGGGTATGATGTACCTGCTGGGCGCGGTGGCCGTCACCCTGTTCACCCTGGGCGCGCTGCTGTCCCCCCGGTTTCTGGTGGGCTTTTATGTCCACGAGGAGCCTGCCCTGACGCTGGGCGCCTCCTATCTGCGCATCGTGGGCATCAGCTACCCCGTCACCGCCCTGAGCATGATCCTTTCCATGGTGTGCCGCTGCACCGGGGATGTGTCTCTGCCCACCCGGGCCAGCGTGCTGTCCATCCTGCTGAACATCGTGGGCAACAGCCTGCTGATCTTCGGCCTGCTGGGCTTCCCCGCCCTGGGTCTGGACGGCGCTGCCATCGCCACCGTCATTGCCCGCTTTGCCGAGTGTCTGGTGCTGCTGATCTCGGTGTACAAAAACCGGCTGCCCGGCGCAGCCACGCTGAAGGAGCTGTTCGCCTTTGACCGTCCCTTCGTGCGGCATTATGTCAAGACCGCCTGGCCGGTGCTGCTGAACGAGGTGCTTTGGAGCATCGGCACCAGCCTGTATACCGTGGCCTATGGCCTGCTGGGCACCGAGGCGCTGGCCGCCGTGCAGATCGCCAATACCGTCATTCAGCTGCTCTTTGTCTTCACCCGTGGCATGAGCAACGCCTGCGGCATCTTCGTGGGCGGTGCCACCGGCCGCGGTGAACGGGAAAAAGCGCTGGATCTGGGCTATCGCTTCGCCCTGCTGCTGCCGGCCACCGGCCTGGTCACCGGACTGCTGATCCTGCTGGCCCACCCCCTGTTCCTGATGCTCTATCAGGTGTCGGCCGAGACCCTGGCCATGGCCCGCTCACTGCTGATCCTGCAAGCCCTTCTGTGCGTGGTCAAGGCAGACAGCGCCGTGCTGGTGGTAGGTATTTTCCGCGCTGCCGGGGATACCCTCTTTGCCTGTGTGCTGGATACCGGCACGGTTTGGCTGGTGGGCGTGCCGCTGGCTTTTCTGGGGGTCTGGCTGGGCGCGCCCCTGTGGGTGGTGGCCCTGCTGGTCTCCTGTGACGATATCGCCAAGGTGACGGTGGGCTTTGTCCATCTGTTCAAGGAAAAATGGGTCAAAAATGTCACCTCGCAGCTCAGCGGGGCCGACGCCTGACCGACTGCATCCAAAGAAACGAGGTCCTTCCATGACCAAACCCCAAACCGATTCCCGGCAGGAGCTGGCCACAGCGCCCCTCTGGCCGCTGATGCTCCGGCTGGCCCTGCCCGCCGTGGTGGCCCAGCTGGTCAACCTGCTGTATAATATCGTCGACCGCATCTATATCGGTCATATGGCGGAAAACGGCGACCTGGCCCTGACCGGGCTGGGCCTGACCTTTCCTGTGATCCTGTCCATCAGCGCCTTTTCGGCACTGGCGGGCAACGGCGGCGCCCCCATCGCCGCCATCTTTCTGGGCAAGAAGGAGGAGGAAACCGCCCAGCGCATTCTGGGCAACTCGGTCTTTCTGCTGCTGACCTCCTCTGCGGCGCTGATGGTGCTGTTTTATGCCGTCAAGGAGCCCCTTCTGTATCTGGTGGGTGCCAGCGCACAGACCCTTCCCTATGCCGACCAGTACCTGTCCATCTACCTCGCCGGTACGCTGTTTGTGCAGCTGTCCATGGGCCTGAATACCTTCATCTCCTGTCAGGGAAAGGCCCGTGCCGCCATGCTTTCGGTGCTCATCGGCGCGGTGTGCAACATCGTGCTGGATCCCATCCTGATCTTCGCGCTGGACATGGGCATCCGGGGCGCGGCGCTGGCCACCGTGCTTTCTCAGGCCCTCAGCGCCCTTTGGGTGGTGGGCTATCTGTGCTCCGACCGTTCGGCCCTGCGCATCCGGCTGAAAAACCTCCGTCCCCGGTGGGAGCTGCTGCGGCGCATCTTCGCCCTGGGCATTTCCCCCTTCATCATGCAGTTCACCGAGAGCGCCATTTCGCTGGTGCTGAACAATGGCCTGCAAACCTTTGGCGGCGACCTGTATGTGGGCTCCATGACCATCCTCAACAGCGTGATGCAGATCCTGTTCGCCCTGAACAACGGCTTTGCCGGCGGGGTGCAGTCCATCATCAGCTTCAACTACGGTGCCGGCAACTTCGACCGGGTAAAGCAGACCTTCCGCCGCCTCATCGCCGTCACCTTTCTGATGGGACTGGCCTTCTCCCTGCTGGTGATGCTGTTCCCGGCCTTCTTCGCCGGCCTGTTCACCGAAAGCCAGGAGCTGGTGCAGCTCACCGCCCGTGTCCTGCCGGTCTTCTGCGCCGGAATGACCATCTTCGGCATCCAGACCGGCTGCCAGAACACCTTCATCGGTCTGGGACAGGCCAAGCTCTCCCTGTGCTTTGCCCTGCTGCGGAAGGTGGTGCTGCTGATCCCGCTGGCCCTGGCCCTGCCCCGTCTGGGTCTGGGCGTCTGGGGCGTCTATCTGGCCGAGCCCATCGCCGATGGCATCTCCGCCGTCTCCATCGGCATCACCTTCCTCTGCACCTATCAGAAGATCCTGTCGGAAGAGGCTTTGAAGCGGGTGTGAGCCCGCACTTCCGCCTCTCCCCCCTTATGAAAGGAGGCTTGCTCCCCTATGGCCCGCCGTGCCCTCGTGCTGCTTTTGTGTCTGACCATGCTCGTTCCTGTCTTCGGGCAGGATATGCCTCCGGCGGCAGAAGGCGCCCGTCTTTCCGGCCCGGATCCCGCCCAGCAGGCGCTGGCAGAGGGCTGGCTGTCCCTCTCCCCTGCGCTGGGAGAGCAGCCCATCTACCTGGAGGAGCCTTCTGCCGTCGCACCCTATGCCATCGGCGCACTCAACCCGGTGTATCTGGAGACCGGCCTGGCCTATCTGAATTACGCCCGCCTGCTGGCGGGGCTGTCTCCGGTGGAATGCACCGAGCATCTGTGTGTACAGGCCCAATACGGCGCTGTGCTGCTGGCTGCCACCGATACCCTGTCCCACACCCCTGCCCGTCCCGGGGATATGGATGCCTCCTTTTACCGCATGGGTGCCAACGCCTGCCTCCGCAGCAACCTCTCCATCCGCTATCTCTACCAGCACCACCTGCTGCTGCAAAGCGCCCTGCGGGGCTATCTGGATGAGACCAGCACCGCCAACCGGATCGACCTGGGCCACAGGCGCTGGCTGCTGGATCCCCGGCTGGGCCGGGTGGGCTTCGGGCTGGCCACCTCAGCCAGCGGCAGGCAGTACATCGCCGTCCCTGTCACCGACCGGAGCGCAAAGGGCACCGTCCCCGCCGCTGTCTGCTGGCCCGCCGCCGGGAGCTTTCCCAACACCATGCTGTCCCCCGAGACTCCCTGGTCGGTCAGTCTGGATCCGGAGGTCTACGCCCTGCCGGACTCCGGGCAGCTGACCGTCACCGTCACCCGCCTGTGGGACGGCGCGTCTGTGACTCCCGCCCCGGCCCCCGCTCCCGACTGTCTGGACGGCGTCACCCCCTATGTCCGCCTCAGCACCGCCGCCTACGGTCTAGGCCCCTGCATCACCTTCTCCCCCGGTGCCGCCCTGCTGGGGACAGGCCCGCTGCTGGGGGACTATACCGTCTCGATCTCCGGGCTGAAGACCCTCTCCGGCGCAGACGCCCCCCTGACCTATACCGTCCGCTTTTTTGACCCGGCGGCCCTTTCTGCTCCCTCTCTCTGGGCAGAGGAGGAGCTGCTTCAGGCCGAAGAACTGGGGCTGCTGCCCGATTTCCTCACCGACCGGTATCAGCAGCCCATCACCCGGCTGGAGTTCTGCCGTCTGGCCATGTCTCTGCTGCGCCAGTCCGGCAGTGACGCCCTCTCCGCCCTTTCCCCGGCCGCCCCCTTCTCCGACTGTGAGCACCCCGATGTGCTGGCCGCCGCCGCGCTGGGGCTGGTGCTGGGTGCCGGAGACGGCACCTTCCGTCCCGCCGACTCCATCACCCGTCAGGACGCCGCCACCCTTCTGGCCCGACTGGCCGGGCTTCTGTTCATGCCCACGGCAGCAGAGCCTTCCGCCGCAGGCTCCGACCTGTCCTTTGCCGACGCCGATGCCATCGCAGGCTATGCCCGCCCGGCTGTGGCGCGGCTTTCCGCCCTGCGGGATGGGATCACCGGAATGCCGGTGCTGGCCGGCTCTGCCGACGGCCGCTTCCTGCCCCGTGGCGATTTCACCCGTGAGCAGGCCGTGCTCACCGCCCTCCGCCTGTATCGCAGCCTCCCCTGACCAAAAAAGGAAGTGTCCCCTATGGACACTTCCTTTTTTCGTTCTTCAAAGCGCCCTGCCCGGCAGCAGGGACACCCCTTTTGGCACCACAAAGCGCAGCTTGTCCTGCGCCACCTCCAGCGAAACGCTGTCGCACCGGACGATCTCGCCGTCCAGATTGACAGTCAGCTGTCGCCCCGGCTGCGCGGCAATGCGCAGGCTTTTTGCCTGCAAATGGGTGATATACTGGGGCAGCTCCCGGTGCCGCCCGGCCTTGTAGGTGCCGATGACCTTCATCACGGTCATCAGGCTGACCTCCCGGATCAGCAGTACCTCCAGCAGCCCATCGGTGGGGTCGGCCTCCGGCACAGGGCAGAAGCCGCCGCCGTAAAACCGACCGTTGCCCGCCAGGATCAGGGTACAGCGGCCGCTGTAATCCACCCCGTCCACCTCAACGGTGTAGCGCTCGCACAGCCCCCGCAAAGCATTCTCCACCGTAGAGGCGTTATAGGCCATCTCCCCGTGCAAAAAAGGGATGCGCTTGTATTTCTGCATACCGTCGGCGATGCGGGCATCCACCCCCACCGTCAGGATGTTCAGGCTGACGCCCCGGTCGGAGCGGATGTAATCCAGCGCAAGCTCCTCTCCCTCCAGCAGCCGATCCAGCTGGCGGAACGCCCCGGTATCCGCGCCGAAGATCTTGATAAAATCGTTGCCGCTGCCGCAGGGCAGATGGGTGATGGCGGCGTTGGGCAGTCCCGCCGCGCCGCAGGCCACCTCGTTCAGCGTCCCGTCGCCGCCGCAGGCATAAAACCGCACCGGATGCGACCCCTGCCGCAGACCGGCCTCCCGCACCAGCTCCACCGCATGGCGGGGATACTCGGTGAGCCGGATCTCATAATCCAGCTGGCGGCGGGTGCAGGTCTCCCGGATCTGTGCCGCCAGCTCCAGGGTGTTGTCCCGCTTGCCGGCAGCCGGATTGATGATGAAGATATGCTTCATGGGCATCACCGGAAATAGGCGTACAGGCTGCACTTGATCATGCCGTTGTACAGCTTGCGGCGCTTGTCCGCCGGCTTACCGAACTGCACCTCGAACTGCTCGTCAGAGGTGATGAGATACTTCTTGACGCTGCTTTCCGCCATGGCCTGCCCCAGCCGGTGATACAGCTGCCGCGCCTGCTGCACATCCATCATCCGGACGCCGTAGGGCGGATTGCCCATCATCACGCCGGTGCGGCTGCTCCAGTCGATGTCCAGCGCGTCCTGCACGGCATACTCCATGCAGTCCCCCACACCGGCCCGGGCTGCGTTTTCCCGGGTGAGACGGACGCAGTTGGGATCCCGGTCAGAGGCCAGAATGGGCAGCTTTTCGTGCTTTTCGGCGGCCAGCGCAGCGGCCCGCTCCTCGGCAAAGGCCCGGCGGAAGCTGTCATTCCACAGCGCCGCGTCGAACTGGCGGCGTGCGCCGGGGGCGATATTCAGGGCAGTCATGGCCGCCTCGATGGCGATGGTGCCGCTGCCGCAGAAGGGATCGATGAAGGGCTCACGCCCCTTCCAGCGGGCGATCTTCACCATGGAGGCCGCCAGCGTTTCCCGCAGGCTGGCCTCGTTCTGCTCCAGCTTGTAGCCCCGCTTGAACAGCGGCGCGCCGGTGGTGTCCAGAAAGAGCTCACAGCGGTCGTTCATCAGGCTGAACTGGATCTGGTGCTTTGCGCCGTTCTCCTCCAGCCAGTCGGTGTGCCGCACCAGCCTGAGCCGCTCCACCACCGCCTTTTTGATGATGCGCTGGCAGTCGGGCACCGAATGCAGCTGGGATTTCAGCGAAAAGCCCTTGACGGGAAAGGCCTCGTTTTCCCCGATCCAATCCTCCCAGGGCAGGGCCTTGACCTTTTCAAACAGCTGATCAAAGCTCTTGGCGGTAAAGGCGTCCAGCTGCAAAAGCACCCGCTCGCCGCAGCGCAGCAGCAGGTTTGCCCGGGCGCAGGCCCGCTCATCGCCGGAAAACAGCACCCGGCCGTTTTCAGCCAGCACCCCCTCAAAGCCCTTGAACTTCAGCTCATCGGCCACAAGGCCCTCTACCCCCATAAGACAGGGAACGGAAAATCGATACATAAGCACTCCTCCGAAGCTAACGCGTAAAAAAGCGAACACCCGGGTGTTCGCCTGCTTTTTCTCTATTGTATGTGATTTTTGCCGGAATTGCAAGGCTTTTTGACAATTTCGCGTCGTTTTCTCCGTCCAAATGCAGAAAAAAGGGCCGCGCTTATGCGCGGCCCCTGAAATTCTGTTTATGCCTTTGCCACCAGCAGACCGTAGCCACCGTCGCTGCGCTGATACACCACGCAGGGCCGGCCCTCCCGCTCAGAATTGACAAAGAAGAAGAAGCTGTGTCCCAAAAGGTTCATCTGCAGGATCGCATCCTCGATGGTCATGGGCTTGCTGTCCACGGTCTTTTCCCGCATCAGCTGGAACTCCTCCTCATGGTAGTCGTCCAGCGCCTCCACACTGCGGGCAAACGACTCCTGCCGGATGCGCTTTGCCAGGCGAGTCTTGTTTTTCTGGATCTGGCGGTCGATGGAGGCCACAGCGCCATCAATGGACGCGCACATATCCGAGGTCCGTTCCTTGGCACGGAAATACATTCCGCGGACCTCAAAGGCGATCTCAGCAGTCTGCATCCCCCGCTCGGTAGAGAGCGTCACCTGTACCGCAGGCTCGTCGCCGAAAAATTTGCCCAGCTTCTGCACCTTGCGGGCGGCATAGGCCTTCATCGCGTCGGATACATCCATTTTTCTGCCGTAGATGTCGATCTTCATAGGTAGCACTCCTTTTCGATTAGGTTGGGTCTATTTTACCACAATACCCAAAGAAAATCTACCCCTTTAAGGCATTTTTCACAAAAAATTCTTTTTTGTCCCGCCGCCCGGTTTCGACCGACTTTTCACCGTGCATGGGGTATTCTATATTTGCGGAGGGCGGATCACCCGAAGCACGGACGCCTGGCGTCCGGCACCGTTCATATCTTTATCCCCACAAGCCGGTCATGATCGACAGGGCCGGCAGCCTGGCGCCCCCTCGGGGGCGTCTTTTTTTGCAAAAAACGGCCATTTTTCGCCCCTGAAAATTATCGCAAAACGATAAAAGCAGCGCCCTTTGCAGAGGCAAAGGGCGCTGAAACAGGAGATTTTCAGGCTTCCAGAGCGGCCACCACGGCGGCGCAGCGGTCGCACAGACCGTCGGCGTGGCTGCTGGCGGTGTGCTTCCAGCAACGGGGGCACTTGACGCCCTCGGCCTCGCTCACCAGCACCCGGACACCCTCGATGGGGGTCTCGGCTGCCTGAGCGTACAGAGCGGCATCCTCGGTCACCGCCACATCAGAGACGATAAACAGATCGGCCCACAGGCTGCCGAACCGCTGGCGGATGGCCTCCAGCTGATCGGCGGGAGCGCCGGGCTGCTTCACCAGCACCACATGGGCCTCCAGCGCCTTGCCGATGCGCTTGTCGGCGCGGGCCTTTTCCAGCGCGGCGTTGACACCCATGCGCAGCTGCTGCAGGGCGGCCCAGCCGGTCATTTCCTCCTCGGACAGGGCATAGGCCTCGAAGCGGCCGTTCATCTCGTTCAGGATGATATTCCGGCCATCATCTCCCGCCCGGTGGGGCATGGCCAGCCAGATCTCATCGCAGGTAAAGGCCAGGATGGGGGCAAACAGACGGGTGATGGTATCCAGCACCAGGAACAGGGCGGTCTGCACCGCCCGGCGGGAGGCGCTGTCCTTGCCGTCGCAGTACAGACGATCCTTGGCGATATCCAGATAGAAGCTGGACAGATCCACCACGCAGAAATCATTGATGGCGTGGGTGATCACATGGAACTCAAAGTCGTCATAGGCGGCCTTGACCTTATCGGTCAGGCTGTTGAGGCGGGTGAGGATCCAGCGATCCAGCGGCTGGAGCTCCTCCGGCGCGGCAAGCCGGTCGGGATCGAACTCCACCAGATTGTCCAGCATGAACTTGCAGGTATTGCGGAACTTCAGGTAGTTCTGGCTCAGCTGCTTGAAGATGTTATCCGAGCAGCGCACATCCACATGGTAATCGGCGGAGGCTGCCCACAGACGCAGCAGATCGGCGCCGTATTTTTTGATGATCTCGTTGGGATCCATGCCGTTGCCCAGCGACTTGTGCATGGCCTTGCCCTCGCCGTCCACCGTCCAGCCGTGGGTCAGGCAGGTCTTGAAGGGGGCCTTTGCCTCGCCGGTGGAGCCCACGGCGGTCAGCATGGCCGCCTGGAACCAGCCGCGATACTGATCCAGACCCTCGATGTACACATCGGCGGGCCAGAAGCCCTGATCCTTCTTCATGGAAGCGAAGTGGGAGGAGCCGGAGTCGAACCAGCCGTCCAGGGTGTCCTCCTCCTTGGTGAAGCCGCGGCTCTCGCCGCAGTGGGGACAGGCAAAGCCCTGGGGCAGGATATCGGCGGTGTCCACCTGATACCAGGCGTTGGAGCCCTTTTCCCCGAACAGCTGGGACACGGCCTGAATGGTCTCATCCGTGCAGACCGGCTTGCCGCAGCAGTCGCAGTAGAACACCGGGATGGGCAGGCCCCAGCGGCGCTGACGGGAGATGCACCAGTCGTTGCGCTCCCGGATCATGCTCTTCATCCGGTCGATGCCCCAGCCGGGCAGCCAGCGCACATCGTCACAGGCACGGCAGGCGTCCTCCTTAAAGGCCTCCACCGAGCAGAACCACTGGGGGGTGGCGCGGAAGATGATGGGCTTTTTGCAGCGCCAGCAGTGGGGGTAGGAGTGGACGATCTCCTCGCTGGCAAAGAGCATTCCGCTCTCCTGCATATCGGCCAGGATCACCGGGTTGGACTCCTCGGTCTTCATGCCCTGATATTTGCCGGCATAGTCGGTATGGCGGCCGCGGTCATCCACCGGCACCACCATCTCCATGCCATAGCGGCGGCAGGTCTCGTAGTCGTCGGCACCGAAGCCGGGGGCGGTATGGACGCAGCCGGTGCCGCTCTCCATGGTGACATATTCGGCGTTCACCAGACGGGAGGTTTTGTCCAGGAAGGGGTGCTTTGCCAGCATATTCTCGAAGAAAGCGCCGGGGTAGGTGGCCACGATCTCATAGGAGCCAATCCTGCCCACCTGCATGACCTTCTCCACCAGTGCCTCGGCCACGATGTAAGTCTCGCCGTTGTCGGCCTTTACCAGCGCATACTGCTCTCTGGGATGCAGGGCGATGGCCAGGTTGCCGGGCAGGGTCCAGATGGTGGTGGTCCAGATGACGAAGAACAGCTGATCCCTGTCCACATCGGCCAGCTTGCCCAGATCGTCCGCCATGGGGAACTTGACATACACCGTGGTACAGGGGTCATCCTGATACTCGATCTCGGCCTCGGCCAGGGCGGTCTCGTCACTGGGGCACCAGTAGACCGGCTTCAGGCCCTTGTAAATATAGCCGCGCTTGTACATCTCGCCAAAGACCTTGACCTCCTCGGCCTCAAAGCCGGGGGACATGGTCTTGTAGGGGTGCTCCCAGTCGCCGATGACGCCCATGCGGCGGAAGCCGGACATCTGGATATCGATGTACTTCTGGGCAAACTCCTGGCAGGCGGTGCGGAACTCGGGGATGCTCATCTCCTTGCGGTTGAGCTTGTTTTTCTTGATAATGGCCGACTCGATGGGCATACCGTGGTTATCCCAGCCGGGGATGTAAGGGGTCTGATAGCCCCGCATGGCGTAGCTGCGGGTGATGAAGTCCTTCAGCGCCTTGTTCAGGGCATGACCCATATGCAGATCGCCGTTGGAGAAGGGCGGGCCGTCATGCAGAGAAAAGCGGGGCTTGCCCTCGTTCTTTTTCAGCAGGGTGTTGTAGATGTCGATCTTTTTCCAGTTTTCCAGCATCTCCGGCTCCCGCTGGGGCAGACCGGCGCGCATGGGGAAGCCGCTCTTGGGCATATTCAGCGTTACTTTGTAATCCATTCTGCTCTTATCTCCTGATCTGTGATTTAATCGTTGTCGCCGTTTTCGGCGTCATACTCCCGGCCGAAGCGCATATCGCTGAAATTGAAGCGGGGCTTGGGGGTAAAGGGGCTGTCGCCGTAGATCCGGGCGGTATCGCTCTGGGGGTCGGCACTGCGGGGCGCTTCCTCCGCAGGGACGGCCAGCAGCTCCGGATCCTGCTCCGGCTCCGGCTGGGAGGGCTGGGGCTCGGCGGCGGCAGGGGGCGGAGCGGGCTGCTGGGGCGCTGCCGGGGCGGGGGCGGGCTGCTCCTCGGAGGCCCGGAGGATCTCCTCCATCTGGCGCATTCCCTGCTCCATGGCTCGGCGGATCTTTTCGGCATAGGCGGCGTTGTGGCGTCTGGCGTCCTCCAGTCGCTGCTCCTCGGCATGGATCTGGCCCTCCAGGTCGCTGACCTTCTGGGCGGCGGCGGTGCGGGCCTCCCGCAGGATGCGCTCGGCATCGCTCTGGGCGCGGCTGATGGTATCCTTTGCGGTGAGCTGGGCGTTGTACAGTGTCTTGCGCAACTCCTCGTCCACGGCACGATACTCCTCGATCTTGTCCACCAGCACCCGCATTTTTGCCTTTAACGCGGCGTTTTCCTTGTAAAGGGACGAATAATCGTTGAGCACGACATCGAGGAATTTGTCGATCTGCTCCATGTCATAGCCGCCGAAGACGGCCTTTTCGAACTTTTGGTCCTGAATTTCCTGCGGAGTCAGCATAAGAGCTCCCCTTTCTCTTTCTATCGTAAAATGGTTTGAAACACGACAAAGTGACCGCGGACAGGCCATCAGCGGTCACTTATCAAAGATCACAGCAGGCTTTCCAGCAGGGAAAGCACCAGCCAGGCGGCCAGGAAGGACAGATCCAGCGGGAAGCGGTCCATCCCCGGGATCCGCCACAGCAGGCGGCGGAACGGCTGGATCACCGGCTCTACCAGGGAGGAGATGGCATCGTACAGCCGGGACTGCCGCAGCTGCGGCACCCAGGACATCAGGGCCATCACCAGCATCAGAGTTTGCAGCACCTGGATCAGCAGCAGCGCCAGAGAGCGCACAAGGGCATTCAAGCTTCGCACGGGTGGATCCCTCAGATGTACAGGCCGTTATTTTCCAGCTCATCGATCAGATCGCCCAGAATATCCACATTATAGGGCGTGATGATGAAGGTGCTGTTGGCTACCTTTTTGATCTTGCCATCCTGCGCGTAGGTCACGCCGCTGAGGAAGTCCACCAGACGGCGGGCCACATCCTTGTTGGTCTGCTCCAGATTGAGCACCACAGTGCGCTTTTCCCGCAGGTGATCGGCCACATCCACGGCGTTTTCGAACTTTTCGGGCTTGACCAGCACAACGGAAAGCTGGGTGGTGGCGTTGATGTTCACCACCTTGTTGCCGGCGCTCCGGCGGAAATCGGTGACGGGGATATTGATGCCGTTATCCTCCTCGGTGCGGACGGTGCGGCTGCGGCCGGGGCCGTTGGCAACGGCCTCCAGCTCCTCCTCGTCCAGATCATCCTCGTCCTCGCCCTTGGCCCAGCGCTTCAGGTCGTCCATAAAACTCATATCAAAAACTCCTTTCCCTCCGGAGCGCACTCCGGAGAACGGATCTGTCTATATTCTTTTTTATTATGCCTGTTTTTCCGCATACTGTCAAGCTTTCGCAGGCAAAGTTACCGAAATATTC
>CAZYAD010000011.1:0-44147 GCA_964646225.1 uncultured Oscillospiraceae bacterium | reverse complement strand
AGCCCGGCCTGCGTGTCTACGCCGGTGCTGACGAGCTGCCCCGCGTCCTGAAGGGTCTGGGTATCGCCATCATTTCCACCAGCAAGGGCGTCATGACCGACAAAAAGGCTCGCGAGAACCATGTCGGCGGCGAAGTCCTGGCTTTCATTTGGTAAGAGGAGGTAAGAAGCAATGTCTCGTATCGGCAGAATGCCCATTACCGTCCCCGCCGGCGTGGAAGTCAAGTTTGACGCCAATGTGGTGACTGTTAAGGGCCCCAAGGGTGAGACCAAGCAGGCTCTGCACCCTGAAATGATTTTTGAGATGGAAGGCAATGTCATCCATGTCAAGCGTCCCTCTGAGGACAAGGAGCACAGATCCCTCCACGGCCTGACCCGCACCCTGCTGAACAACATGATCGTGGGTGTGACCGAGGGCTACAAGAAGGAGCTGGAGGTCAATGGCGTCGGTTACCGTGTCGCCAAGGACGGCAACAAGCTGGTCATGAACATCGGTTATTCTCACCAGGTCATCATGGAGGAGAAGAACGGCATCACCATCGATGTTCCCGCTCCCAACAAGATCATCGTCTCCGGCATCGACAAGCAGGCCGTCGGCCAGTTTGCCGCCGAAGTTCGTGAAAAGCGTCCCCCCGAGCCTTATAAGGGCAAGGGCATCCGTTATGCCGGTGAGGTCGTCCGTCGCAAGGAAGGCAAGACCGGCGGTAAGAAGAAATAAGAGGAGGTGCGCATAAATGGTTAAGAAGTTTGATTCCAACGCTCAGCGTCTGAAGAGACACAAGAGAGTGCGCGCCCATATTTCCGGCACGCCCGCCCGTCCCCGTCTGGATGTGTTCCGCAGCAGCAAGAACATCTATGCTCAGGTCATCGATGATGTCAACGGCGTCACCCTGGCCGCGGCCGCCAGCAACGAGAAGGGCTTTGATATGTACGGCGGCAACATCGAGGCTGCCAAGAAGGTCGGCCAGCTGATCGCTGAGCGCGCCAAGGCCAAGGGCATCGAAGAAGTGGTCTTTGACCGCGGCGGCTATGTGTATCATGGTCGCGTTCAGGCTCTGGCCGACGCCGCCCGCGAAGGCGGACTGAAGTTTTAAGGGAGGACATACACTATGGCTAAATTGATTGACGCCAGCACTCTGGAGCTGAGTGAAAAGGTCGTTGCCCTGAACCGCGTTTCCAAGACCGTCAAGGGCGGCCGTGTCATGAAGTTCTCCGCTCTCGTGGTGGTGGGCAACGGCAACGGCATCGTTGGCTTCGGCCTGGGCAAGTCCTCTGAAGTCCCCGACGCGATCCGCAAGGGCATCGAGGATGCCAAGAAGAATCTGGTCAAGATCTCCATGACCGGCACCACCATCCCCCATGAGGTGATCGGTAAGTTCGGCGCCGGCCGCGTGCTGCTCAAGCCCGCTGCCCCCGGTACCGGCGTTATCGCCGGCGGCTCTGTCCGTGCCGTTGTGGAAATGGCCGGCATCCGCGATATCCGTACCAAGTGCCTGCGCTCCAACAACCCCCAGAATGTTGTTGCCGCCACCATGGAAGGTCTGAAGTCTCTGCGTGACGCCCAGCAGGTCGCTGTGGTCCGCGGCAAAGACGTCAGCGAGCTGTAAGGAGGGCACACACCATGAAGACCTATAAAATCACCCTGGTGAAGAGCCTGAATGGCCGTCACAAAAAGCACATCGCCACCGCAGAGTCCCTGGGCCTGACCAAGATCGGTGATACCACCGTCCAGCCCGACAACGCGATGACCATGGGCAAGATCAACCAGATCAGCTATCTGATCCGTGTTGAAGAAATGAACTAAGGAGGTTGCCGGAAATGAATCTGCATGATCTGCATCCCGCTGCTGGCAGCACCAAAACTCGCAAGTGCAAGGGCCGCGGCATGGGCTCCGGCAACGGCAAGACTGCCGGCCGTGGCCACAAGGGCCAATGGGCCCGTTCCGGCGGCGGCGTTCGCCCCGGCTTTGAGGGCGGCCAGATGCCCCTGGTTCGCCGCCTGCCCAAGCGCGGCTTCCACAATGTGTTCGCCAAGCAGTACGCTGAGCTGAATGTCGGCCAGCTGAACGCTCTGGAGAACGGCGCCGAGGTCACCTTCGAGTCCCTGGTCCAGGCCGGCCTGGTGGGCAAGAATTATGATGGCGTCCGCATCCTGGGCAAGGGCGAGCTGGAAAAGAAGCTGACCGTCAAGGCTGCCGGCATCACCGCCTCTGCCAAAGAAAAGATTGAAGCCGCAGGAGGAAAGGCGGAGGTGATCTAAGTGATCGAAACCGTCAAGAACGCGTGGAAGATCCCCGAGCTGCGTAAGAAGCTTGTCTTCGTTCTGTTCGCGATCGTTGTCTACCGTCTGGGCTTCGCTATCTATGTCCCCTTTGTGGATACCGCCACTCTGGCACAGCAGTTTGCCACGCTGAACAGCGGCAACCTGCTGGGCTACTTCAACACCCTGTCCGGCGGCGGTATGGCCACCGCTTCCATCTTTGCGCTGTCTATCTACCCTTACATCAACAGCTCCATTATCATTCAGCTGCTGCAGGTCGCCATCCCCGCCCTTGAGCGTCTGGCCAAGGACGGCGGCGAAGAGGGCAAGAAGAAGATCCAGCGCATCACCCGCATCACCACCCTGGCCCTGGCCGCGATCATGGGCTTTGGCTATTATGTGTCCCTGAAGACCTATGGCGTTCTGACCCGCACCGACGCCTGGAGCGGCATCGTCATCGTGCTCACCATGGTGGCCGGCTCCATGTTCGTCATGTGGCTGGGCGACCAGATCACCGAAAAGGGCATCGGTAACGGTATCTCGATGATCCTGCTGGTGGGTATCGTTTCTCAGGGCCTCCATGCTGTCACCACTGTGTTCAGCCTGGCCTGGTGGGCCATCATCGTGGTGCTGGCCATCTGCCTGTTCATCATTGCTTTCATCGTCTACATCACCGAGGCCGAGCGCCGGATCCCCGTGCAGTACGCCAAGCGTGTTGTGGGCCGTAAGCAGTACGGCGGCCAGACCACCCATCTGCCCATGAAGGTGAATATGTCCGGCGTTATGCCCGTCATCTTCGCCTCTACTATTTGCGGCGTCCCCGGCACCATTGCCAGCTTCGCCCAGCCCACGGAGGGCTCCTTCTGGTATAACATGGTGAACAACTGGTTCACCGCCGGCGCTCCCGCTTATATCATCATCTATGTTCTGCTGATCTTTGCTTTCGCTTACTTCTATTCCACCATCCAGTTCAACCCCATTGAGGTGGCCAATAACATGAAGAAGAACGGCGGCTTTATCCCCGGCTTCCGTCCGGGCAAGCCCACCTCCGACTTCATCAAGAAGGTGCTGAACAAGATCACCATGATGGGCGCCATCTTCCTGGCCATCATCGCCGCTCTGCCGCTGATCCTGTCCAACCTGCCCGCGCTGGGCTCCCTGGCCATCGGCGGCACCACCACCCTCATTATGGTCAGCGTCTCTCTGGAGACTGTCCGCGCCATCGAGGGCGAGCTGATGATGCGTCATTACAAGGGCTTCCTGGAATAAGAAAGGAAACGGCCGTTTTATGAAATTGATCTTATTGGGTGCCCCCGGCGCGGGAAAAGGCACGCAAGCGGATTTCATCAAAAATGCGCTGAAGGTGCCCGTGATCTCCACGGGTAACCTTCTGCGCGAGGCCATTGCCCAGGGTACCGAGCTGGGTATCCAGGCAAAGTCCTTTATGGAGGGCGGTCACCTGGTCCCCGACGATCTGATCGTCGGCCTGGTGAAGGAAAAGCTCTCCTCCCCCGACTGCGCAAACGGCGCGATCTTCGACGGATTTCCCCGCACTGTCCCCCAGGCTGAGGTGCTGGACGCCATTGCCGGCGTCGATGTGGCCCTGTCTCTGGAGGTTCCCGACGAAGCCATCGTTCACCGTATGGCAGGCCGCCGCACCTGCCCTAAGTGTCACGCCACCTTCCATGTGGAGGGCAATCCCCCCAGGGTAGAGGGCATCTGTGACAAATGCGGCACCAAGCTGGGCATCCGCCACGACGACGATCCTGAGGTGGTGCTCCAGCGTCTGGAGGTTTATCACGATCAGACCGAGCCGGTGAAGCACTACTATGCGGAGCACGGAAAGCTCCGCTCGGTAGAGGGCGTCGGCACGGTGGAGGAGATCCGCAGCCGGATCTTCACCGCCCTGGGGCTGAGCGTATGATAAAAATCAAATCGCCCCATGAGATCAAACTCATGGCGGAGGCGGGACAGATCGCCGAGTTGGCTCGCAGAGCCTGCGGCGAGCTGGTCGCGCCGGGCATCACCACACGGGAGCTTGACCATGCCGCCCGAAAGGTCATCGAGGGCTGCGGCGCAAAGCCGTCCTTCCTGGGCTACGGCGGCTTCCCCGGATCCATTTGCTGTTCCGTGAATGACGAGGTCATTCATGGCATTCCAGGCAGCAAGCGGATCCACGAGGGCGATATCGTCAAGATCGATGTGGGCGCGCACTATATGGGCTATCACGGCGACTGCGCGGCTACCTATGCTGCAGGCGCCATCTCAGACCAGGCGCGAAAGCTCATCGAGGTGACCCGGCAGAGCTTCTATGAGGGCATCAAGTACGCCCGCGAGGGCTACAGAATTTCCGATATTTCCCGTGCCATTGACGAATACACCGTGAAAAACGGCTTCTGGCAGGTGCGGGATTATGTGGGACACGGCGTCGGAAGCGCGCTGCACGAGGAGCCTGAGGTACCGAACTTCCTGGCGCCCGGCCGAGTGGGCAGAGGCCCCCGGCTGGTGGCAGGGATGGTCATCGCCATCGAACCGATGGTGAATGTGGGTACCTATGAGGTCAAATGCTTATCCGATGGCTGGACAGTCAAAACAGCAGACGGGAGCCTGTCCTCCCATTACGAAAACACCGTCCTCATCACCAAGGGTGATCCCATCATCCTGACGGCGGATAAAGACGGAAAGCATGCTTAAACCAAGGAGGCAACTTGTATGGCGAGAGAAGACATGATCGAGGTAGAAGGTACCGTTATAGAGGCGCTGCCCAATGCGATGTTCAAGGTGGAGATCACCGGCGGACATGTGATCCAAGCACATATCTCCGGCAAACTCCGCATGAATTTCATCAAAATTCTGCCCGGGGACAAGGTAACCGTCCAAATGTCCCCCTATGACCTGCAAAAGGGCAGGATCACCTGGCGCTCGAAGTAATTCGCATCACCCAAAGCAGAGTATTTAAGAGGATTTAAGGAGGAACTTTACCATGAAAGTGAAACCGTCCGTAAAACCCATCTGCGAAAAGTGCAAGATCATCCGCAGAAAAGGCCGCGTCATGGTCATCTGCGAGAATCCCAAGCATAAGCAGAAACAGGGCTAATTGAACACAGGAGGTAAAATAAATGGCTCGTATTGCCGGTGTTGACCTTCCCCGCGAAAAGCGCGTGGAGATCGGCCTGACCTATATTTATGGTATCGGCCGGAAACTCAGCAACGATATCCTGAAAGAAACTGGCATCAATCCTGACACCCGTGTCAAGGATCTGACCGAAGATGAAGCCGCCAAGCTGCGTGAAGCCATCGAAAAGGACTATGTGGTCGAGGGCGACCTGCGCCGCGATGTGGCTCTGAATATCAAGCGTCTGGTGGAGATCGGCTCCTACCGCGGCCTGCGTCACCGCAAGGGCCTGCCCGTGCGCGGCCAGCGGTCCAAGACCAACGCTCGTACCCGCAAGGGTCCCAAGAAGACCATTGCCAATAAGAAGAAGTAAGGAGGGAAGAGAAAATGGCAAAAGCACAGGCTAAGAAGGGCGCTGCTGTCCGCACCAAGCGCCGTGAAAAGAAGAATATTGAAAAGGGCCAGGTCCATATCCGCTCTTCCTTCAATAACACCATCGTTACCATCACCGATCTGAAGGGCAACGCCATCTCGTGGGCTTCCTCCGGCGGCCAGGGCTTCCGCGGCAGCCGTAAGTCCACTCCCTTTGCTGCTCAGACCGCCGCCGAGGTGGCCTCCAAGGCCGCCATGGAGCATGGCCTGAAGACCGTCGAGGTTTATGTCCGTGGCCCCGGCGCCGGCCGTGAGGCAGCCATCCGCGCCCTGCAGGCCGCCGGTCTGGAGGTCGTCAGCATCAAGGACGTCACTCCCATCCCCCACAATGGCTGCCGTCCGCCCAAGAGAAGAAGAGTCTAAGGAGGTACCGTCAAATGGCAAGATATAGAGATGCAGTTTGCCGCATCTGCCGCCGTGAAGGCGATAAGCTCTTCCTGAAGGGCGACAGATGCTACACCGATAAGTGCGCCATCGCCCGCCGCAGCTATGCCCCCGGCCAGCACGGCCAGGGCCGCAAGAAGATGAGCGAGTATGGCACCCAGCTCCGCGAGAAGCAGAAGGCCAAGCGCTACTACGGCCTGCTGGAGAACCAGTTCTATCATTACTTTGAGCTGGCTACCAAGATGACCGGCAAGACCGGTGAGAACCTGCTGAAGGTCCTGGAGTCCCGTCTGGACAATGTGGTCTATCGCGCCGGCTTCGCTATGAGCCGTCCCGAGGCCCGTCAGCTGGTCTCCCATGGTCATTTCACCGTCAACGGCAAGGCTGTCAACATCCCCTCTTACCTGGTCAAGGCCGGCGATGTGGTGGCAATCGTGGAAAAGAGCATGAGCTCTGATAAGATCAAGGGCGTGCTGGAGGCCAACGCCTCCCGTCCCGCGCTCAACTGGCTGAGCGTCGACAAGAACAAGGCCCAGGCCACTGTCGTCAATCTGCCTGAGCGCAGCGAGATCGATCTGCAGGTCGAGGAACAGCTCATCGTCGAGTTGTACTCCAAGTAATCCCTGCCCGTGGATCTTGCAAGCTTAAGCAGCGACTTTAACATAGGAGGGTAATGAATGATTGCGATTGAAAAGCCCAGTATTGAATGTGTCGAAGCCCTGGAAGATGGCTCCTACGGCAAATTTGTTGTCGAGCCCCTGGAGATCGGCTATGGCACTACCCTCGGTAACTCCCTGCGCCGCATCCTGCTGTCCTCTCTGCCGGGTACTGCCGCCACTTCTATCAAGATCGATGGCGTGCAGCACGAGTTTTCCACCGTCCCCGGCGTTAAAGAGGATGTGACGGAGATCGTTCTGAATGTGAAGAGTATCATCGCCAAGCTGCATTGCTCCGGCGAGAAGACTGTGACCATTGAGGCAATGGGCGCCGGTGAAGTCACTGCCGGCGATATCCGCTGTGATAGCGAGATCGAAATACTGAACCCCGAGCTCCACATCGCCACGCTGATGGAGGATGCCAAGTTCAACATGGAGCTGACTTTTAATCACGGCCGCGGCTATGTCCCCGCCGAGAAGAACAAGCCCGCTCAGTCCATTATCGGCCTGCTGCCTGTGGATTCGATCTACACCCCGATCTATAAGGTCAATTATGTGGTGGAGAACACCCGCGTCGGCAACATGACCAACTATGACAAGCTGACGCTGGAGGTCTATACCGATAAGACCATCACCGCCAAGGACGCCATCTCTCTGTCGGCCAAGATCCTCACCGACCATCTGAGCCTGTTTGTGGATCTGTCCAACGAGATCGGCTCCAAGGCCACCGTGGTGGAAAAGAGCGATTCCACCCAGAATACGGTCCTGGAAATGACCATCGAAGAGCTGGATCTCTCTGTCCGTTCCTTCAACTGTCTCAAGCGTGCCGGCATCAACACCGTGGCCGACTTGGTGAACACCACCGAGGAAGACATGATGAAGGTCCGCAACCTGGGCCGTAAGTCCTATGAAGAGGTCGTCAAGAAGATGGCCGACATGGGCCTGAACCTGGCAAAGGAAGAAAATAACTAAACCCAAACAGACAGGGCGGCGCTGCCCAGGCAGCGCCGGTCCCCCGTCTTGATCGTAAAGAGGAGGTAACACAAATGCCCGGAACCCGTAAGCTCGGCAGACCTACCGATCATCGCCGCGCCATGCTGCGCGCCATGGTCACCTATCTGCTGGAGAACGGCAAGATCGAGACCACCGTTACCCGCGCGAAAGAGGTGCGTCCCCTTGCTGAAAAAATGATCACCCTCGGCAAAAAGGGCGATCTGAACGCCAAGCGTGCTGCCATGACCTTCATTACCAAGGAGGATGTGGTGAAGAAGGTCTTTGATGAGATCGCGCCCAAGTACGCTGAGCGCAACGGCGGCTATGTCCGCATCACCCGCATTGGCCCCCGCCGTGGCGACGGCGCCGAGATGGCCATTATCGAGCTGGTCTGATTTTAATTCCATAACCAACCGATCCCAAAGGGATTGCTGCGCGAATGATGCCGCGCAGCAATCCCTTCACTTTTACCCGGGGAGGGCGGGGCCTGAGCGGGAAAGCGGCAGGCGCCGCACTGCCGGAGAAAAGGAGGAAACAGCCGTATGAAAACGAAAACGATGAAGCGCAAAGATTGGCATCGTCTGCTGAACCGCCGCTATGTGGTGCGGGATGCCGCCCCCTTCGGTTTCCCCGGCCGGGAAAGCCTGCTGCATATCGGCAGCGTCACCCAGCCTCTGTGGGTGGCCGAGGGCACAGGCCGGCTCTGCATCGCCGATGCCGGCTACAGCTGGGTGCAGGTAGCCTGTGAGCGGCAGCCCTATTGGCTGACCGCCATGTTCGATGAAGCTGGCCGATTTTTGCAGATCTATCTGGATATCTGCCTCCCGCCCCGGTTTGACGACCGGGATGATCCGGCGTTTACCGACCTGTATTTAGATGTGGTGCTCACGGCCAGCCGACAGATCACCGTGCTGGACGAGGACGAGCTGGAGGCCGCCCTGTCCTCCGGCGTGCTGCCGCAGGCCGAAGCTGATTTCGCCAGACAGGCGCTGGCCCGACTGCTGCGCTGGCTTCCGGCCCATCAGGAGGCCCTGGTGGATTATGTCACCGGAGTCTTCCGGGAGTTGAAAAACCAGCTTTGACCGGACAAACGCTCCTGAAACTTCAACATTTCTGCCAAGCTGCTCTGCTTTCGACAAGAAAAAGGCCCGGTGGGGACGCGTGTCCCCACCGGGCCTTTGTGCAGTTGTTATGATTTCGTGTCTGTCGGAGGACACAGCCGATCCAGAAACCCGGTGAGGGCGGCGTGAACCCGGGGACGATCCACCAGATAGCTCATGCCGTGCCCCGCGCCCGGCACAAGGATCAGCTGCTTGTCAGCCGAGGCCGCCGCTTCAAAGCTGGCCTTGCCCATGGCGCAGGGGACAAAATCGTCGGCCTCCCCGTGAGCCATCAGCAGGGGCAGGGTGCAGCGGGACAGCGCCTCTGTGGTAGAGCCGCCGTCGATGGAAAAGCCTGCCATCACCCGGCAGCACAGCCCCGCGCCCCACAGCAGGAACCGGGGCAGATGAAGCTGGGCCATGACGCTCCGGAAGATGGCCCGGGGGCTGGTGAAGGGACAGTCGGCAATGACGCCCACCACGCTTTCCGGCAGTTCGCTGCCGGCTGCCAGCAGCACTGAAGTCGCACCCATGGAAATGCCGTCCAGCACGATGGGGAAACAGGGGCCGCGCCGCACCGCCAGCCAGCGGCACCAGTCGGCCACATCCCGGCTCTCCCGCACGCCCATGGTCAGGTACCGGCCCTGACTTTGCAGATGGGCCCGCTGGTCGATGAGCAGCAGGTCAAAGCCCATCTGAAAATAGGTCTCCAGAATGCAGCCGAAATCCCACTCACCGCTGCTCTGGAAGCCGTGGGCCAACAGGATCACGCCACGGGCGGGGCCGGGCTGGGCGAGATAACGGGCGTGCAGCCGCAGGCCGTCGAAGCTTTGCAGATACACATCCTCCCCCGGCTGCCCGGCCAGCCAGCGGTGTCCCCGGAGGATGTCCTCCCGCCAGGGGGCCAGAGGGCCGTACTCCAGCTGCCGGCAGTGGCGCTGGAAATCGTATTCCTTCCGGTGGAGGAACCGGCGCACCAACAGGGCGCACAGCAGAAAATAAAGGCAGAGCAGCAGGAGGAGCCCCGACAAGGCCCAGAGCAGCGGACGCATGGCTTAAAAGCCTACGGCCAGACCGTCCCGCCGGGGGTCGGCCGCCCCGGCCAGGGTATCGTCGGGCAGGATGGCACAGCCGTTGACGCTGCCCATGATGCGGTTCCAGTCATCATAGGCAAACACCGGATGGCCCATGGCCTTGAGCTTTTCGATGGCCGCGGCAGGGATGCGGCTCTCATAGATCATCAGGTCGGTCTGGTCATCGCCGATGCGGGGAGAGCCGATGGCCTCCTCCAGAGACATCCCGTGGTCGATGAGCTTGGAGATCACCTGCACCACCGAGGAGATGATGCGGATGCCGCCGGGGCTGCCCAGCACGGCAAAGGGCTTGCCGTCCTTCAGCAGGAAGGTGGGCGACATACAGGACAGGGGGATCTTGCCGCCGCAGACGGCGTTGGCCGAGGAGGGGTCGATGGAGAAATCCTCCATCTCGTCGTTCAGCAAAAAGCCGGTGCCCTCGGGCACCACGCAGGAGCCGAAGAAGTGGTTGATGGTGCGGGTGACGGCCACCAGATTGCCCTGATCGTCGGCGATGGAGAAATGGGTGGTGGACATGCTTTCGTGCTGCCAGGGGTCGCCGGGCCGGGGCGGCTGGGCCTTTGTCAGATCGACCCGCTTTGCCAGCTCCCGGGCATACTCCTTACTCAGCAGGCCCTCCAGCGGGACCTTGACGAAGTTGGGATCGCCCATATATTTTGCGCGGTCGGCGTAGCAGATCTTGAACACCTCGGAGAACAGGTGCAGGTACTCCGGGCTGTTGACCTCCATCGAGGCCACATCGAAGTTTTCCAGCACATTCAGGATCTGGGCCACATGGGTGCCGCCGGAGGAGGGAGGCGGGGAGGAAAGCAGCTCATAGCCCCGATAGGTGGCGCGGACGGGCTCCAGCACCCGGACAGAGAAGCCCTCCAGGTCGGCGTGGGTCAGGACGCCTCCATCCTTTTCCACCTGGGCGACGATGCGGTCGGCAATGTCGCCCTTATAGAAAGCGTCCCTGCCGCCAAGGGCGATCTTGTCCAGGGTATCGGCCAGGTCGGGGTTGCGGAGGATGCTGCCCACCGGCCAGGGCTGGCCGTCCTTCAGATAGATTTTCCAGCCGTCGCCGTATTTCAGCAGCTGCTCCCGGTGCTCGGTCATGTCGCCGTGGAGGAGCGGCGTGACCACATAGCCCTCCCGGGCCAGTCTGGCGGCGGGGGAGATGACCTGCGCGGGGGTCATGGTGCCGTAATGCTCCAGCGCGTACAGCAGACCGGCCACATCGCCGGGGGTGGCCACCGACATGCCGCCGTACATATTGCGGTCGTGGATGTCCTCGTTGCTGCCGGGAGCCTTGGGGGTGAACATGTCGGGGGCAGCCTTTTTGGGGGCGGTCTCACGGAAATCCAGGAAGACCGATTTGCCGGTCTTGCCATCGCGCAGCAGCATAAAGCCGCCGCCGCCAATGCCGCTGGCATTGGGCTCACAGACGCCCATGGCAAAGGCCACTGCCACGGCAGCATCGATGGCGTTGCCGCCCTGGGCGAGGATGTCGCGGCCGATCTCAGCGGCCTCTGCGCGGCCGGCGGAGACCACGCCGTGGACGCCGGTACAGGCGCGGCCGGAATGGATCATGCTGCCGGACGAATCGAAGGAACGGAAGGTTGTCATAGTGGAGAAGTCCTTTCTTTTGATTACAAAGTGAGTGGTTGGGAAAGCGGCTCTGCAAGCTCCCGTCCCATGTCAGCGGCACTGATCGGCAGGGAGAAAGGCCGGGTCATACATCACCCGGGCGTGAGCCTGCTGAAGCAGATGCTTTTCCAGCGTATTGCCGGTCTGCTTATCCACCTTGCGCCGAAACACCCGGTTGTTCCGGTACCATTGGCCGTTTTCCCGGGAAAAGCACTCCTCCTCACAGGAAATATGCCATACATGGGGCGGCGCGGCAGTGCAGCGCAGCTGCCCCCGGAGATATTGTCCGTCGGAATGCACCAGAAGCTGATAGGTGTCCGCCGTACCGTTGTACAGACGGTAATCCAGATAGTTGTACAAAATGGAGGTGCCCACGCCAAAGGGCACCTGCCGCCCGAAGTCGGGGAACAGGTCGTACCGGTCGTGGTGGTGCCGCTCGGCGATGGTCAGATCGGAGTGCAGCGCCATCCAGTGCAGCAGATTGGTGAACTGGCACATACCGCCCCCCACACCCTCCTGCGGGACGCCGTCATGCAGCACCATGCCGGGGAGAAAGCCCCGCTTCGCGGTGCAGCGGCCCACCAGCTTCCAGAAGGAAAAGGTCTCGCCGGGACGAATGAGGATGCCGTTGACGCAGGGGGCGGCTAGCCCGAGACTGACGGCCTTATTGTCCTGTAGTCGGGGATCCACCTGTCCCAGCGTGCGGCGGATGAGGGAATTGTGGGCATAGATCAGGCAGGGCAGGGGCGCAGACTGCCGCTGGGCGGCGAAGGTGACGCCCGAGCGGGCATCGGACAGGCGGCGGCAGAGGATGTTCTTCTCCACCGCTATGCGATAGGTCAGCGGTGACCACTGGGAAAAGCGTTTCATAGCGTTCCCTCCAGAAGGGCAGAAAAGGATGGTGGGTCGGGTACGGTAAAGGCCAGCGGCGCGCCGGATGTGGGCTGGGTCAGAGTGATGGCGCAGGAATGCAGTGCGCAGCCGGTGAGGCCGGGCAGCTCCTGCCCATACATGAAATCGCCGCACAGCGGATGGCCCAGATGACGCAGGTGTACCCGGATCTGATGGGTGCGGCCGGTCTCCAGCCGAAGCTCCAGCAGGGAGCGGCCGTTTTGCTCCGCAAGCCGGGTAAAGTGGGTGACAGCCCGCTGGCCGTCCTCCCGGACGCAGCGCATGATGCCCCGGCCCTCCGCACGGCCGATGGGCAGATCGATGGTGCCCTCCGGGGGCAGGCCGATGCCCTCGCACACGGCGTGGTAGGTGCGGCGGATGCCGCCGGCGGTCAGCTGCTCCTCCAGCCGTTGGGCGGCCAGCTTGTTTTTGGCGCAGGTCATCAGACCGGAGGTGCCCTTGTCCAGCCGGTTGATGGCGCGGAAGGTGGGGTTTTCGCCCCGCTGGGACAGGTGCCACACCACCCGGTTGCCCAGCGTCTGGCCGTCGTAATGGCCGGGGCTGGGATGGACGGCCAGCCCGGCGGGCTTGTTCAGCAGCAGCAGGTCGCCGTCCTCATAAACGATGTCCAGCGGGCCGGGTAGCGGCGCTACCCGCCGCTCCCTGCCGCTTTCGGGCTCCCGGCGAACCGAGAGCAGCTGTCCGGGGCGGACGGTCTGCCGCACGGTGACCCGGAGGCCATCCAGCAGGATGCCGTCTTCGGTGACCTTCAGCTGGCGCAGCAGGTTGGTGGAAAGCCGCAGCTCCCGCCGCAGCAGGGTCAGAACCTCCAGCCCGTCATCCTCCGGCTGGCAGAGATAGCACAGGCGCTCCACGGCATCCCCTCCTTTTCACTGCTATCTTACCATACTTAAAAACAGACTGCAAGCCGGAAGCGGGGGAGAAGGGCGGCAGGTGGCGGGAAGATGACCCTTGTGCCGGGAGGAAAACATGGTATAATACAGATAAAGCTTCCGGCAAGGGCAGCGCTCGCGGAAAACCCTGCCGCCGACCGGAAGGGATCAGGAGGAAACACCATGCTTACCAGAGAAGAATACCCCCGCCCGCAGTTCCGCCGGGAGGCGTGGCAGAGCCTGAACGGCCTGTGGGAGTTTGACTTTGTTCAGGGGCGGCCGCTGGATTTGCAGATGCCGCTGACGCGGCAGATCCGGGTGCCCTTTTCCTATCAGTGGGAGGCCAGCGGCATCGGGGACACCGAAGTCCACGAGGAAATGCTGTATCGCCGCACCTTCCGCATTTCGGCGGAAAACCGGGGCAGGCGGGCGCTGCTGTGCTTCAACGCGGTGGATTATGCCTGCGTGGTCTGGGTGAACGGACAGGCGGCCATTGCCCACGAAGGGGGGTTCACGCCCTTCCATGCCGACATCACCCCGCTGCTGCGGGAGGGGGAAAACACCCTGGCGGTCTATTGCCGGGACAGGCAGGACGCCGCCCTTCCCCGGGGCAAGCAGACCTGGATCGGCAGGCCCTTCTCCTGCTTTTACACCGCCAACAGCGGCATCTGGCAGAGCGTGTGGCTGGAGTTCTTCGGCGAGGACTGCGTGGAGCGGTGGAGCCTGCAGGCCGATACCGACCGGCGGGCCATCACCGGCTTTGCAGAGACCCTGCGGGGAGAGGCCGACGAGCTGGAGCTGGCGGCCAGCTTCCGGGGCCAGCTGCTGAAGCGGCAGCGGATGTCTCTGAACGGCCGAAGGGTGCGGTTTTCTCTGGAGCTGGATCAGGCGGAGTTTGATTTTGGCGATCTGCTGTGGTGGATCGACAATCCGCGGCTCATCGATGTGGAGGTGCGGCTGCTGAAAAACGGCGAGGCGGTGGACACCGCCCGCACCCGCATCGGCCTGCGCAAGATCAGCCTGCGGGATGGGCAGATCCTGCTGAATCAGGTGCCGCTGTACCAGCGGCTGGTGCTGGATCAGGGCTACTGGCCGGAAAGCGGGCTGACCCCGCCCAGCGCCGAGGCCCTCCGGCGGGATATCCGGCTGGCAAAGGACATGGGCTTTAACGGCGCCCGCAAGCACCAGAAGTTCGAGGACCCCTATTTCTATTATTACGCTGAGGAGCTGGGCTTTTTGACCTGGTGCGAGATGCCCTCCGCCTATATTTTCTGCGACCGGGAGCGGGAGGCCATCACCGCTCAGTGGCAGGAGATCGTGGCGCAGGCCCGCAGCTTTACCAGCGTGGTGGCCTATGTGCCGCTGAACGAAAGCTGGGGCGCACGGGAGATGAAATCCGACCGGCAGCAGCAGGCCTTTGCCGCCAGCCTGTATTATCTCACCCGAAGCATGGACGATACCCGCATCATCTCTACCAATGACGGCTTCGAAAATGTCCGGGAGAGCGATATCCTGTCCATCCACGATTATTCCATCCGCCGGGCAGACCAGTTCCCGGAAAAGTACACCGGGGCCTATGACGGGATGTTCCCCCAGGGGTGGGCGCTGTTTGCCGACGGCCACCGGTATCAGGGGCAGCCGGTGCTGTTCACTGAGTTCGGGGGCATCGCCTTTGCCTCCGACGAGCAGGGAAAGGCCTGGGGCTACGGCGACGGCGCCGTGGATGCGGAGGATCTGCTGCAACGGCTGCGGCAGCTTACCGACGGCATTTTGCAGACCGGGTGGCAGGGATATTGCTACACGCAGCTCACCGATGTGCAGCAGGAGGTCAACGGTCTGCTGCGGGCCGACCGCACCCCCAAGGTGCCGCCGGAGAAGCTGAAGGAAATTTTCGGGAGAAGCCGGTAAGCCGGACAGAACAGGAGAGAACGACCCATGAGCAGCTATGATTATGAGCATTTTGGCGTGATGATCGATATGTCCCGCAACGCGGTGATGAAGCCGGAGGCCCTGCGGCGCTTTTTGCCGCTGCTGAAAAGGATGGGCTACAACACCGTGATGCTGTATACCGAGGACACCTATGAGGTGGCGGGCGAGCCCTACTTCGGTTATATGCGGGGAAAATATTCCATGGAGGAGCTGCGGGAGCTGGACGCCTTTGCCAGGGAGACGGGCATGGAGCTCATTCCCTGCATCCAGACGCTGGCCCATCTGAACACCAGTATGCGCTGGGGAGAGATCCCGGTGGACTGTGACGACATCCTGCTGGTGGACGAGCCCCGCACCTATGAGCTGATCGAGCATATGTTTCAGACGATGGCCCGGTGCTTTACCTCCCGGCTGGTGCATATCGGCATGGACGAGGCGTGGATGCTGGGCCGGGGCCGGTTCCTTGACCGCCACGGCTATGAAAACGCAGGCTCCATCATCCGGCGGCATCTGGAAAAGGTAAAGAACATCGCCGCGAAATACGGCTTTCAGTGCATCCTGTGGTCGGATATGTTCTTCAATGCCTGGGCGAATCAGTATTATCTGCCCAAAACCACCGTCCCGCCGGAGGCGGCAGCCGGGGTGAGCCGGGAGGTCTCGCTGGTGTATTGGGACTACTACCACACCCGGCAGGAGGACTACGACGGGATGCTGCACAACCATGAGCAGCTGACCGACCGGATCTGGTTCGCCGGCGGGGCCTGGAGCTGGCTTGGGGTGACACCCTCCAACCGCTACACCCTGCAAACCATGCTGCCCGCCATGCGGGCCTGCCGGGAGCACGGAGTCCGGCACGTCTTTCTGACCATGTGGGGCGATTACGGCGGCGACTGCCCCCACTTTTCTCAGCTGGCCTCGCTGTTCCATATCGCCGAGTACGCCCGGGGCAACGAGGACGAGGCCGATATCCGGGCCCGCTTCCGCCGCATCACCGGCGCGGACTACGATGATTTCATGCAGCTGGACGCCCCCAACCGGCTGAACGGGGTCTCCGGCAACGAAAATCCCGCCCGGTATATGCTGTATTCCGACTATTTCAACGATTTTCTGGACTACACGGTGGATCCGGACAACGAGGCCCATTACCGGGAAAGCGCCCGGCAGCTTGCCGCGCTGGCCCGGAAATATCGGAAATACGGCTATGTATTCGACACCCAGGCAAAGCTGTGTCAGGTGCTGGCCTGGAAGTATGCCCTGGGGTGGAAGACCCGCCGGGCCTATGAGGCGGGGGATCGGGAGGCCCTGCGGCAGCTGGCCCGGGTGGACTATCGGGAGACCGAAAAGGCCCTGCGGGCCTTTCATCGGGCGCTGGAAAAGCAGTGGTTCACCGACAACAAGCCCTGCGGCTTCGATGTGCAGGATCTTCGTCTGGGCGGCGTGCTTCAGCGGTCGGCTTCCTGCAGGCGGCGGCTGCTGGATTATGTCAACGGCAGGGTGGACAGCATTCCCGAGCTGGAGGAGCCGTTGCTGCCCTTTGGCGGAAAGGAGCCGGGCCAGGCCATCTCCATGACCGACATTTCCCGGATCGTGACCACCAATGTGTATTGCTGAAGGGAAAACTTCAGAGTTTGTTTACGGATGACGCGTTGTTTTCTGCATAGAAATGTGGTAAAATGGTATCATGAAGGGATTCACATTCCCTGGGCCAACGGAGAAAGGACGCTTTATGAACATTTTACTGTTTCTCACACCCAAAAACGAAGTGACGCTGTTGTATGATGATTATACCGTGGGGCAGGCGCTGCGGAGCATCGAGAACGGCGGGCATCCCTCGGTGCCGGTGATCCGGCGCAGCGGCGAGTATGTGGGCACCGTGACGGAGGGAGACATCCTCTGGTATGTGCGCGGCACCGGCCTGAGCTTTGAGGAGGCGGAAAAGCAGCCGCTGCGGCTGGTGCCGCACCGGCGGGACAACCGGCCGGTCAGGGCCGGCATGGATCTCACCGGTCTGCTGGAAAGCTCTATGGAGCAGAGCTTTGCGCCGGTGGTGGACGACCGGGGGGTCTTTATCGGCATCATCACCAGAAAGCGGGTGCTTTCTCATCTGTGTGACGAGATGAAGCTGCAAAAATTTTTGAAGCAGGCGTAAAAGGAAAAAGAATGGCCGGGAAGCGGATGCTTCCCGGCTTTTTCAGACTGCCGCAGGATGGGGCAGCCCTCTGTTTTGCGGAGGAGCTGCGGGAGTGCTTCGCTAAAAGCTGCGCAGTTGGTCACTGTTCTTTCTTATTGATATGTTTTCCGATCAGCTTAATCAAAAGCCACGCGCCCTCGCCGATGGCGAACAGCAGCAGATAGCGGGTGATATTATACAGATTCGGTATCATTGTACCGCTTTGATCGATGGCGCAGACCAGCTCACAGATCGCATAGAGAACCGGCGCCGGCACAAGGCTCCACCGGGGGAGTTCCATCCGCCGCAGGGCAAATACAAGCAGCACACCCAGTGCGAAAAAGATCAGATGCTCGGTCACCCACGCCGGGTGAAGAAGGTTTTTCATTGCATCGGCGAATACCGAGAGAGAAAGAGACAGCGCGATTACTCCTTTTGTTGCGGATTTAATAGTAGGAGACACGATTATATTACTGATACTGTCTTCCGGTTCCACATCCGAAACAAACTCGGTATCAACAAGAGCGTTGTAATCAGGGGGGTTCCATACGGACATGTTTCGCCGGAATCGATAACTGCGGCGTTTGCTACAGGGTTGGCAGTGACAAGCAGGCAAATCGCCAGTAAAAGGCAACAGGCTTTACGCATAGAAACACCTCACTTTCTTAATTTGTTTGGATGTCATGATAACCAGGTTATCGTTGCAAAAACGCTGATAGATTCCATTATGCCGCTATGCGGCGGTCATCCGGCCCATGGGACGCACAGCCTTCCTGATTTTTCCGGGTCGGTGGACGGCGATCCTTTCTTACTAATATAGCATCACATCGTTAAATAAATCGCAATCGGTGGTATATACAATATTTTCAGCGAATTTTTGTGCAAAACGGAGAATTGGAAGATTTTGCTTGCGCCCCCAGTCGATTTGTGGTGTTCTGAATATGTTGGGCTTACAGTAATATGAAAAAGCACCCGTCACCGGACGGGTGCTTTTCTCAGTTTGTCAAAAAGGCAAAGCTGACAGGCGCGTTGCTTAGTCCTTCTCCGTCAGCTCGTCGGCCTCCACCAGCCGCATACCGGCCACTGCGGCGACCGGCATGGAAAAGGTGATGGCCTGGGCCTTGCTGTCCAGCCCGGCGCTGTCCATGATGGCCTGCATGATGCGGTGCTTTTTCTCGCTGCGGGCCACGATAAAGACCATCTCCTTCTCCTTTACCAGAGAAACGCCCAGGAACTTTTCGGCGCGCTCGGCGCCGGTGCCCTTGGCGTGGATCACCGTGCCGCCGCCGGCCTTTTCCGACCGGGCCGCGTCCATGATCACATTGCTGTAGCCCTGATTGGCGATAACGATGATCAGCTCATATTTGGTGTCCTTCAAGGTGGTCTCCTCCCCGATTTCGTAGTTTTGGCCGTCTGTCAGATAGTACAGGGCCTTTTTTCCGCCCATGGAGCTGAGCGGGATGATAAAGGCGATACCCGTGCCGGGCACATCGATCTGCATCCGGCGCTCCAGTTCCTTTTTGGCCTGCTGCCAGGTGTCGTCCGTGACCACCGACAGGATGACCGCCTTTTCGCTCTCCTCCAGCCCGAAATAGGCCAGCATTTCGCTGGCGGCAGTGCCATAGCCCACGGTGGTAAAGGTGATGTTGATGCCGCACTCCTCATAGACCGAAAGATAGCGCTTGGTCATGCTCCGGTCGGCGATGGTGATCATCAGATAAAGCTCGTTCATAGCGCCCCTCCTTACAGGTCGATGATGGCGTTGTCATCCAGCTGATCAAAGACCTGCGCCAGCTCGCTCTGCCGTCTGAGGGCGCGGCGCTTCTGGATCTGATAGACCAGGCCCAGAACCTGGATGGTGATCAGCGGCGTCATGGCCACCATGGCCACCACGCCAAAGGCGTCGGTGACGATGTTGCCGCCCACGGCGATACAGGCACCCTGCGCCAGCGGCAGCAGGAAGGTGGCCGTCATGGGGCCGGAGGCCACGCCGCCGGAGTCAAAGGCGATGGCGGTAAAGATCTTCGGCACATAAAAGGACAGGCCGATGGCGATGGCATAGCCGGGGATCAGCAGCCACATGATATTCAGCCCCAGCAGCACCCGCAGCAGGGCCAACCCTACCGAGACCGCCACGCCGATGGACATGGCCGCGCCCATGGCGCCGGCGGAGATGGCGCCGTCGGTCAGCTCCTCCACCTGCTTGTTCAGCACATAGACCGCCGGCTCCGCCCGGACGATAAAGTAGCCGATGAGCATCCCGATGGGGACGATGATCCAGTTATAGGACAGGGCAGCCAGCTGCTGGCCCATGTAGTTGGCAGCGGGCATAAAGCCCACATTTGCGCCGGTGAGAAAGAGCACCAGACCGATGTAGGTATACAGCAGACCCACCACGATGCGCCGCAGGCTGCGGGCGTTCATCTTCAGCGAGATCAGCTGGAAAATGCCGAAAAACACGATGATGGGGGCCAGGGAGACAGCGATCTCCTTGATGTAGGTGGGCAGACCTACCTGAAACACCTGCCACAGCTCGGCGGAGTCAGCGATCTCCGGCATCACCGGCGGCACATAGGCGCTGCCGTCGGGCTTGAAGACCATGCCCAGCACCAGCACCGCCAGAATCGGGCCGACCGAGCACAGGGCCACCAGACCGAAGGAGTCGTTGGCGGCGTGACGGTCGTTACGCACGGCAGCGATACCGACGCCCAGCGCCATGATAAACGGCACCGTCATGGGGCCGGTGGTGACGCCGCCGGAGTCAAAGGCCACCGCCCAGAAGCTCTTTGGCACAAACAGGGCCAGACCGAAGACCGCGATGTAGCACACCACCAGCAGCTTGTTCAGCGGGATGCCGAACAGCATACGCAGCAGGGCCACTACCAGAAACAGGCCCACGCCCGCTGCCACCGCCAGCACGATGACCGAGTTGGGGATGGAGGGCACCTGCTGGGCCAGCACCTGCAGGTCGGGCTCGGAAATGGTGATGATAAAGCCCAGAACAAAGCTGAGGGCCACGATGATCCAGAGCTTTTTGGTCCGGGTCATGGCAGCGCCCACCTTTTCCCCCATGGGGGTCATACTGGTCTCCGCGCCCAGGGTAAAGAACATCAGTCCCAGCACGATCATCACCGCACCCGTCAAAAAGCACAGCAGGATGCTGGGCGAAATGGGGGCGACGGAAAAGCACAGGACCAGAACGATGCAGACGATAGGCAGTACCGCCTGCAGGGACTCCTTCAGCTTTTCGCTGAGTTTTTCAAGGGTGGCATTCAATCGATCCATCCGTCCTTTCTGGTTTACCGGTTTACGGCTCAATATTTATCATTATAGCATAAACCCAGCCGTTAGAAAACCGTAATAAACCAGAAAACCGTAAATTTTTTTGAAATTTGCCGAGCGGCGGTGGATTTCACACGCTTTTTGCCTCTTTCCGCTTGCAAAAGGGCGCAAGATAGGGTATTCTAAACAGAGACCATCTCGAAAGGAGTTTTCCTCTTTGACACAAACGCTGACGACCGCGATCCAGTGCGCCGTGCTGGCCATGCTGCCGGTGCTGGAGCTGCGGGGCGCGCTGCCCTGGGGCATTGCCCGGGGACTGGAGCCCTGGCTGGCCTATGTGCTGTGCGTCCTGTTCAATATGGTGCCCGTGCCCTTTATCCTGCTGTTCCTCAACAAGGTGCTGGACTGGATGGAGCGCTCCAGACACTTTTCCGGTATTGCCTCCTGGCTCCGGGAGCGGGCGCATAAAAAAAGCGAGAGCTATTATAAATATGAGATGCTGGGGCTGTTCATTCTGGTGGCCATTCCCCTGCCGGGGACCGGCGCCTGGACCGGCGCACTGGTGGCCTCTGTCATGGGGCTGAAGGCCCGCCGCGCCGTGCCCGCCATCTTTTTGGGTGTGGCTGCCGCCGGGATCATCATGCTGACGGTGAGCCTGGGCGTGGTTTCCGTGCTGGGCTGAGCCGCCCCCCCTTTTTGAAAAATCAAGAAATGGAGAAAACTGCAATGAGCAATTATGTGATCGTTACCGATTCCAGCTGTGATCTGCCCGGTACGCTGGCCCGGGAGATGGAACTGGCCGTAGTGCATCTGAATGTGCTGGTGGAGGAGCGTACCTTTGTCAATTACCTGGACTGGCGGGAGATCGCTGCCGGGGATTTTTATGACCTGATGCGGGCGGAAAAGCCGGCCTCCACCTCTGCGCCCTCCCTGGGGGATTTCCTTCAGGTGATGGAGCCTATTTTGCAGGCGGGGCAGGATATCCTCTACCTGGGCTTTTCCTCTGCCCTCAGCAGCACGGTGAACACCGGTATGCTGGCCGCCGACGAGCTGCGGGAGCGCTACCCCGACCGGCGCATCCTGTGTCTGGATACCCTGTGCGCCTCTCTGGGGCAGGGACTGCTGATCCGCCATGTGTGGGAAAAAAAGCAGGCCGGGGCCACGCTGGAGGAGGCCTATGACCATGCCCGCTGGCTGGTGTCCCATCTGTGCCACTGGTTCACCGTCAACGATCTGCACTTTTTGCATCGGGGCGGCCGGGTGAGCAAGACCACCGCCGTGCTGGGCTCTGCTTTGCAGATCAAGCCGGTAATGCATATGGACGATGAGGGCCGTCTGACCAAGCTGGGCACCGCCCGGGGCCGCAAGACATCGCTGGCCGCGCTGAAGGATCACCTGAAGGAGACCATCCTGGAGCCCGAGACCCAGACCATCTACATCTCTCACGGCGACTGCCTGGAGGAGGCACAGTATCTGGCCGAGCTGGTCACCCGGGAGGTACCGGTGAAGGGTGTGGTGTTCAACCATGTGGGGCCGGTGATCGGGGCCCACACCGGGCCGGGAGTCGTCGCGCTGTTCCACATCGGCGAGCACCGCTGATCCTGCTTTTGCTCCCTTTTTCTCTCCTTTGTGCGGGAAAAAGGGACTTTTTTTGGAATTTCTCTGCGTAGGAATTGACCTTGCGCATGGAAAATGCTATACTTATTTTGGAATTGAAAACGCAATCAAATGCAATTCATATCAGAATTCAGGAAGGACTGGTACGCTATATGTATCGCATCGTAACTAAACGGCCCCTGAACGCCACCGTCACTCTGCTGGAGATCGAGGCTCCCCTGGTAGCCAGAAAAGCAGAGCCCGGTCAGTTCATCATCCTCCGTGTGGATGAAGAGGGCGAGCGCATCCCTCTGACCATCGCCGGCTATGACCGTGAAAAGGGCACGGTCACCATCATTTTCCAGGTGGTGGGCGGCACCACCGTCAAGCTCAACGCCAAGGAGGAGGGCGACTATCTCCAGGATTTCGTCGGCCCCCTGGGCAACCCCACCGAGACCGCCGGTAAAAAGAAGGTGGCCGTGGTGGGCGGCGGCGTGGGCTGCGCCATCGCGCTGCCTGTGGCCCAGAAGCTGCATGCCGAGGGCTGCGAGGTTCACTCTGTCATCGGCTTCCGCTCCAAGGAGATCGTCATTCTGGAGGAGGAGTTCCGCGCCTGCTCCGACAAGCTGAAGCTCATGACCGATGACGGTACCTATGGCGAAAAGGGCCTGGTCACCGACGCGCTGGACGCGCTGGTGCAGGAGGGCAACCGGTATGACGAGGTCATCACCATCGGCCCGCTGGTGATGATGAAGTTCGTCACCATGACCGCCAAGAAGCACAATCTGCCCTGTACCGTTTCCATGAGCCCCATCATGGTAGACGGCACCGGTATGTGCGGCGGCTGCCGCCTGACGGTTGGCGGCAAGACCAGGTTTGCCTGTGTGGACGGCCCTGACTTTGACGGCTACGAGGTGGATTTTGACGAAGCCATCTCCCGCGGCGCGATCTATAAGGAGTTCGAGCGCCACGCCTACGAGGAATCCTGCAACCTGTTCAAGAAGGAGGTCAAATAACCATGGCCAATATGACGATGCCCCGCCATGCCATGCCCGCCCAGGAGCCGGATGTGCGGAATAAAAACTTCAACGAGGTCGCTCTGGGCTATACGAAGGAAATGGCCATGGAAGAGGCCACCCGCTGCCTGGGCTGCCCCAAGATGCCCTGCAAAAACGGCTGTCCCGTTCAGATTAATATCCCCGATTTCATCGCCAAGGTGGCGGAGGGCGACTTTGAGGCCGCCTATCAGATCATCAACAAGACCTCCTCTCTGCCCGCCGTCTGCGGCCGCGTCTGCCCCCAGGAGAATCAGTGCGAAAAGTACTGCGTCCGCGGCGTGAAGGGCGAGCCGGTGGCCATCGGCCGTCTGGAGCGCTTTGTGGCCGACTGGCACAACGCCCATGCCACCGAGCCCGCCAAAAAGCCCGCCACCAACGGCCACAAGGTGGCCATCATCGGCTCCGGCCCCGCCGGTCTTACCTGCGCTGGCGACCTGGCCAAGCAGGGCTATGAGGTGACGGTCTTTGAGGCGCTGCACAAGGCCGGCGGCGTGCTGGTTTACGGCATCCCCGAGTTCCGTCTGCCCAAGGCCATCGTCCAGAAGGAAGTGGACACCCTGAAGGAGTTGGGCGTGGAGGTCTGCACCAATGTGGTCATCGGCAAGACCATCACCATTGACGAGCTCATGGGCGAAATGGGCTTCGAGGCCGTGTTCATCGGCTCCGGCGCCGGTCTGCCCAAGTTCATGAACATCCCCGGCGAGAACCTCCAGGGCGTGTATTCCGCCAACGAGTTCCTGACCCGCATCAACCTGATGAAGGCCTATCAGGAGGGCTCTGCCACCCCCATCAAGCACGCGCTGAAGGTGGCCGTGGTGGGCGGCGGCAATGTGGCGATGGACGCTGCCCGCTGCGCCAAGCGTCTGGGCGCCGAGGTCCATATCGTCTACCGCCGCTCCATGGCCGAGCTGCCCGCCCGTCATGAAGAGGTGGAGCACGCCGAGGAGGAGGGCGTCATCTTCGACACCCTGTGCAATCCCGTGGAGATCCTGGGCTATCACAATCCCGAAGACAAGCGGGATCCCAAAAACGGCTCTGTCTGCGGCATCCGCTGCATCCGTATGGAGCTGGGCGAGCCCGATGAAAAGGGCCGCCGCCGCCCCGTGGAGGTCGCCGGAAGCGAATTCGATATGGAGATGGACTGCGTCATCATGGCGCTGGGCACCAACCCCAACCCGCTGATCAAGGCCACCACCAAGGGTCTGGATGTCAACAGCCACGGCGGTATCATCGTGGATGAGAACGCCATGACCTCCCGCCAGGGTGTTTATGCCGGCGGCGATGCCGTCACCGGCGCGGCTACCGTCATTCTGGCAATGGGCGCCGGCAAGCAGGCCGCCGCTGCCATCGACGAGTACCTGAAGAACAAATAAGCATTTGCCCATAAAAAGTGTCCCGGAGGCAGCTCCGGGACATTTTTTTTGTATGCCGCAAAAGGCCGCGGCAGTCGCCCCCGGCCCACGGTCGCCTCATTCCGCCTGCTGTCGCAGCTTCATGCGCCGCCAGCTGTGGAAGCCGTAAAGATCGTTTGCGAAAAAGGCGGCAAAGCAGATCACCACCGAAAGGTACCGCGCATCCGCCGCACTGGCCAGACACCACAGCACGATCAGCACGATATCATTTGCCGCATAGGCCAGCGCAAAATACGGGCTGCGCCGGAAGGTGAGGTAAACCGCCAGAAAGCTGGTGGTCACCGAGATGGTGCTGGGGAGGAGGTTGGCCGTGTGAAAATACCGCAGGATGAAGAAAAACAGAGCGGTCACCACAAGGGCTGCCGCCCACATACAGAGGTTCTCCCGTTTGCTGATGGTGTTGACCTGTACCTCCGCCCGGTTGCCCTGGAAAGGGTGCCGCAGCCAGGCGATCAGGGCAAACACTGCCATGGGCATGGTCATCCCCAGATAGGTGATCATCTCGCCGTAGTACGAGAAGGTATAGGAGATCACCCCGTACAGCAGGCTGAAGATCACCATGAGCAGCTGCCCGAAGGGGTTGCCCTTGGCGTTGAAGATCAGCGAGGTCACCCCGATCAGCGATGCCCACAGGGTGAGATAGCTCTCCCGGTCAAAAACGCAGAACGAGAGAACGATCACCAGAACAGAAGTGCTCCACAGGATGAGCTCGCCTTTTGTAAAATAGCGTTTGATACGATCCATGATACCCTCCAGAATCTTAAAAAAAGAAGCACCCGACCGTACATCTTCCAAGACCTAACGATGTACAGACGAATGCTTTTCGCATTTCCCCCACCCGGTGGCGGGACTCTATTTACATGGAGATTATACACAGGGCTGCCGCCATTGTCAGCAAAAACCTCCAAAGACAGTGGGACAGCAGGGGAATCAGGCTTTTTTGGGATAATCCCGCTGCCCGTAAATGGCGGTGCCGACCCGCACCAGGGTGGCTCCCTCCAGGATCGCCGCCTCGTAGCTGCTGCTCATGCCCATGGACAGAATCTCCAGCGCAGCGTTTTCATAGTGGCGGGAGCGGGCCTGCTCCAGCAGCTCCCGCAGCATGGCAAAATACCGGCGGCTCTCCGGCCCGTTGTCAAAAGCCGGCGGAATGGCCATCAGCCCCCGCACCTGAATGTGCTCCAGCCCGGCGGCCCGCTCCAGCAGCGGCCAGAGATCGTCGGCGGCGGCACCGGTCTTGGAAAGCTCCTCGCCGATGTTCAGCTCCAGCAGGATATCCTGCCGCAGGCCCTGCTTTTCGGCCTCCTTATCGATGGCCTCCAGCAGCCGCAGACTGTCCACGCTCTGGATGACATCGGCCCGGCCCACAACCTTTTTCACCTTGTTGGTCTGCAAATGCCCGATGAAATGCACCGGCTTGCCCAGATAGGCCCCGGCCTCGTGGTTGACCACCAGCTCCTGCATATGGTTTTCGCCGAACAGATCCACCGGCAGCGCCGCGCTGTCCCGGATGGTCTCCGGCGTACGGGTTTTGCACACGGCACACAGCAAAATATCCGCCGGGCTGCGCCCGGCGGTTTTTGCGGCCTGTTCGATCCGGAAGCGCACCTGCGCCACCGCCTCCGCCATCTGGCGGGCATCAAAGGCCTGTGCCATGGATCACATCTCCTGATAAATAGCCCGGGGCCCGCCCACATATTTGGGCCGGGTGCGGGCGCAAACCACAACGGCCTCGCCTACCTGCTTCACACTGGTGCGCACCGGGACGGCCACCCGGCGCAGATGCATCCCGATCAGGGTGCTGCCGATATCGATGCCGGCGTCGGCCACGATGGACTCCACCGCCACCGGGTCAGCGAAGGTGTTCCAGGCAGTGACTGCAAAATAGCCGCCGGCGTGGGGCTGAGGCTTCACATTGACGATCTCAAAGCCCTTTGCCTCGGCCACCGACCGCTCAAGGATCAGCGACCGGTTCAGATGCTCGCAGCACTGAACGGCCAGATGGATGCCGTGCTCCTGCAGGACCGGATAAATGCCGCGGAAGGCAGCCTGAGCAGCCTCCTCAGAGGAGCCCTTGCCGATGCGCTGCCCCACCATTTCGCTGGAGGAGCAGCCGATCACCAGCAGCGCGCCAGGCTTCAGCTTTGCCTGTTCCAGCAACTCGGTGACGACGGTACGGGCCTGTTGGGTGATCTCTTCATACATAAACAATCATCAACCTTTCCAAAAGCGTTCGCGCAGTGCCGGCACGCGGTACAGCAGCCGGAACAGCGCCATGGAGATAGCCGCGCCCATCAGTCCCTGCATCAGATCGGCGGGGATACCCGCTGCCGCGCCGACGCCGGCCTTCAGGACGGTGGCCTTGTACACAAAATAGCTCAGGGTCATGAACAGCTCTGCCGGAACGGTGCAGCCCGCCAGCCGGAGGAGCGAGGGCTCCTGCCCCTTTTTGCGAAACACCCGCAGCAGCAGACAGGCCAGCGCCGCCATGCAGCCCTTGATAACAAAGGTGCCTGGGACATAGTAGCCGTAGCCCGAAAGCAGGTCGGCCAGTGCCGGGCCCAGTCCCCCGGCAGCAAAGCCGTAGGCCGGCCCCAGTACAAAGCCCGCCAGCAGCACGATGCCGTCGCCCAGGTTCACATAGCCGGTGGCGGTGGGCACCTGGATGATGGCCGTGGCCACATAGCCCAGCGCGGCAAACAGCGCCGCCAGTACCAGCCGGTGCAGCCTGTCGTTTTTCGTTCTCATAGGGGGTCAGCTCCTTTTTGTCTGCTGCCTTTATGATAATCCATTCTGACCTGATGTGAAGTGCCAATTTGAGAAAAAATCACAGGGTCAGTTTGCCCATGTCCCGGCGTTTTCTGCAAAAGCATCTTACCACATTTCACCGGCCTGCGCAAGGGCTGTCGGTTGACTTTCCCCGTAGGGGCGGCTATAATGATTTACCGGAGAAGGATTCCAGTATATGGCTTTTTAAGGAGTTGTGATATGAAGCAGTTATCATTGTCCGAGGGCCGGGTGGGCCCCACGCTGGTGCGGTTCGCGCTGCCCTTTATGCTGTCCAGCCTGCTGCAATCGCTTTACGGCGCGGCAGATCTGTTTGTGGTGGGCCGGTTTGCCGGGGCGGCGGCGGTGTCCGGCGTTTCCACCGGCTCGCAGCTGATGAACACCGTCACCATGCTGATCCTGTCGCTGTCCATGGGCGGAACGGTACTCATCGGCAACTGCATCGGGCAGAAGGATCACGAGGGGGCAGCCACCGCCATCGGCACCCAGACCGTGCTGTTCGGCCTGTTTGCACTGGTGCTGACACCGCTGATGGTGCTGTTTACCGACGCCGGTGTGGCCCTGATGCAGACGCCCCCGGAGGCGGTGGCCGACTGCCGCAGCTATGTGTTCACCTGCTCGCTGGGCCTGCCCTTTATCATCGGCTACAACGCCCTCAGCGGCGTTTTCCGCGGCCTGGGGGACAGCAAAACGCCGGTTTATTTTGTGGCGCTGGCCACCGTTGTGAATATCGTGGGAGACTTCTGGCTGGTGGGCGGACTGGGCCTGGGCAGCACCGGCGCGGCCATCGCCACCGTGGCGGCACAGGGGCTGAGCTTTCTGGCGGCGCTGCTGTTTCTGTTCCGGAAGGGCTTTTCCTTTCCCTTTCACCGACGGCATCTGCGGCTGGATCGCCGGGCTGCCCTGCGCATTCTGAAGGTGGGCGGGCCGCTGGCGCTGCAAAGCACCAGCACCCATCTGTCCTTCCTGATCATTTCGGCCATCATCAATACCATGGGGCTGATTGCCTCGGCCGCCGTGGGAGTCACCGAAAAGATCATGTCCTTTGCCTTCCTTCCTGCCGAGGGCTTTTCGGCGGCGCTGGCTGCCATGACGGCCCAGAACATCGGCGCAGGCAAGCCCCGCCGGGCGGTGGAGGCGCTGAAATGCAGCATCCTGTTTTCGCTGGCAGTGGGCGCGGCGGTCTGCGGCTTTGCCAACCTGTTTCCGGAGCTCCTGCCTGCCATCTTCACCACCGACGGGCAGGTCATCACCGCCGCAGGGCTGTATCTCCGCACCTATTCCATGGACTGCATACTGGTGTCTTTTGTGTTCAGCTTTAACAACTACTTCAGCGGCTGCGGCAACGCCGTGATCTCCATGCTGCACAATATCGTCGCCACCTTCGTGGTGCGCATCCCGGTGACGCTGGCCATGAGTCGGCAGGCAGGGGCCACGCTGCTGCATATGGGGCTGGCGGCCCCGGCGGCGTCGCTGCTGTCCATCGTCATCTGCGGCTGGTATTTCCTCCATCTGCGCCGGAAAGCGGAGGTGCGGGCATGAAATATCTGATGCAGTTTGCCCGGATCCTGGGGGTGTGCCTGCTGGGGGAGGTGCTGAAGGAGCTGCTGCCGCTGCCCATCCCTGCCACCATCTATGGGCTGGTGCTGATGCTGGTCTTTCTGATGACCGGCGTGATCCGGCTGGAGCAGGTGGAGGGCGCGGCCGATTTCCTCATTCAGATCATGCCGCCCATGTTCCTGCCGGCGGCAGTGGGGCTGATGGAGCAGTTTGACGGCCTGCGGGCCATTCTGGTGCCCTTTCTGGTGATCAATGTGGTGGGCCTGCTGGTGACCTTTGCCGTGACAGGCCGGGTGACCCAGTTCCTTCTGGGCAGAGAAAAGGGGGAGAAAAAATGAGTGAGCTGCTGCAAAGCTGCGCCGGCTTTGGCGTGGCCCTCTGTCTGGGGGCTTATGCCCTGGGGATGGCGGTGAACCGGCGGTTCAAGAGTCCGCTGCTCAACCCCATGCTGCTGGCCATCGCGGGGATTATCGCCGTGCTGGTGGTGTGCCGGGTGGATTACGAGGCCTTTCAGCAGAACGCCCAGCCGCTGGCGTATCTGCTGACACCGGCCACGGCCAGCCTGGCCATCCCCCTGTACCGGCAGCTGGACAAGCTGAAGCGGCACATCCGGGCCATCCTGCTGGGGGTGCTGTCCGGCGTGCTGGCCTCCGGGGTGTCCATCCTGACCATGAGCGTGCTGTTTGGCCTGAGCCACGAGGAGTATGTGACGCTGTTGCCCAAGTCGGTGACCACCGCCATCGGCATGAGCCTTTCGGAGGAGCTGGGGGGCGCGGCGGCCATCACTGTGACGGCCATCGCCGTCACCGGGATTCTGGGCAACTGCCTTGCGCCCGCTTTGTGCCGCCTGTTCCGCATCACCGACCCCATCGCAAAGGGGCTGGCCATCGGCACCGGCTCCCACGCCCTGGGCACCTCCCGGGCGGTGGAGATGGGGGAGGTGGAGGGCGCCATGAGCGGCCTGTCCATCGCCGTGGCGGGCCTTTTCACCGTGCTGGCGGCCCAGGTGTTTGCCGGATTGTGGTAAGACGGAAAAAGATATCGCAGAACGGACAGCTGTAAGGAGGGAGCAGAGATGTATCGCGTTTTCATTGTAGAGGATGACCGGGGGATCGGCGAGGCCATCCTCCGGCAGGCGGAGCAGTGGGGGCTGGAGGCCAGGCTGGCGGAAAACTTCCGGGACATTTTGCCGGAATGGGAGGCCTTTGACCCCCATCTGGTGCTGCTGGACATCACGCTGCCCTTTTTTAACGGCTACCACTGGTGCAGCGAGATCCGAAAACGCTCCCGGGTGCCCATTATCTTTCTGTCCTCGGCATCGGATGATATGAACATCGTCATGGCAATGAACATGGGCGGGGATGATTTCATCGCCAAGCCCTTTGACCAGCGGGTGCTGATGGCAAAAATGCAGGCCCTGCTGCGGCGCAGCTATGATTTCGGCCCGGCGGCCCCCGTGCTGGAGCATCGGGGCGCGCGGCTGAACACCGGGGACAGCACCCTGACCGTTGCGGGGCAGAGGCTGGAGCTGACCCGCAACGAAGCCCGCATCCTGCTGGCGCTGCTGGAGGCCAAGGGCCGGGTGGTCAGCCGGGAGACCCTGATGGAGCGGCTGTGGCAATCCGACTGCTTTGTGGACGAAAACACCCTGACGGTCAATGTGAACCGTTTGCGGAAAAAGCTGGACGGCGCGGGGCTGCCCGGCTTTATCACCACCCGCTTCGGCGTGGGCTATCTGATCGGGGAGGAATAGGATGGGACTGATCCGGAGCTATCTGCGGCAGCGTCGGGGCAGCCTGGGGCTGTTTGGACTGTTCTGCGTCATTTTTGCCGTCACCTTTGGGCTGTATGGACTGCCGATAGGGGCGGTATGGTATCCTGCGGCCCTGTGTGCCGCCGTGGGGCTGTGTGTGCTGACGGTGGATTTCGTCCGCTTCCGGCAGCGGTACCGGGCGCTGCTGCGGCTTTGTGAGGAGACCGGCAGCCACTCCATGCCCCTGCCGCCTGCCGCCGGGCCGACCGAGGAGCGTTATCAGCAGCTCATCCGGCAGCTGGAGGCCGCACAGGCAGAGGCGCGGGCCGGGTTTTCCCGCCGCTATGCGGATATGGTGGACTATTACACCGCCTGGGCCCACCAGATCAAGACCCCCATCGCCGCCATGGGACTGACCCTGCAAAGCGAGGATACCGCCCTGTCCCGCCGTCTGCGGGGAGAGCTGTTCCGTATTCAGCAGTATGTGGAGATGGTGCTGGTGTTTCTGCGGCTGGACAGCGACACCACCGATTACCTCATCCGGGAGTATCCGCTGGATGAGATCCTCCGGCAGGAGGTGAAACGCTACGCCGGGGAATTCATCTCCCGGCGCCTGGAGCTGCGGTATGAGCCGTTGGGCGTTTCGGTGCTTACCGATGAAAAATGGCTGGCCTTTGTCATCGGACAGGTGCTTTCCAACGCTCTGAAATACACCCCCTCCGGCAGCATTTCCATCATGCTGGAGGAGGGCCCCACCCTGTGCATCCGGGATACCGGCATGGGCATCGCGCCGGAGGAGCTGCCCCGCATCTTCGAAAAGGGCTATACCGGCTCGCTGGGCCGCCTGCACCACAACGCCAGCGGCATCGGGCTGTATCTGTGCCGCCGGGTGTGCGCCAATCTGGGGCATACCATCACGGCGGAATCCGTCCCGGGGGAGGGCACCGCCATCCGCATCGGTCTGGGGCGCAGGTCGCTGGAGATAGAGTGAGCTTCTTACAAAACTGTTAGATTTCCGGGGGAAACTGTAAGCCAAATCGATGGCGAAGCAGTTCCCCTTTTTGTTACAATGCTGATGGTAAAAATCGCAAAGGAGGATTTTTGTTATGAGCATCTTGGAAGTCAGCGGCCTGAAAAAGGTCTATACCACCCGCTTTGGCGGCCAGCGGGTAGAGGCGCTGAAGCAGGTCAGCTTCACGGTGGAGCAGGGGGAATATGTGGCCATCATGGGAGAGTCCGGCTCGGGCAAGACCACCCTGCTGAACCTTCTGGCGGCGCTGGATACCCCCACCGAGGGCACCGTGACGGTGGGCGGGCAGGTGCTGGGCCAGCTGCGGGAGAGCCGGGTGGCCGCCTTCCGCCGGGACAATCTGGGCTTTGTGTTTCAGGAATTCAACCTGCTGGATACCTTTACCGTGGAGGATAACATCTACCTGCCGCTGGTGCTGGCGGGCCGTCCCCACCGGGAAATGGCGGAGCGGCTGCGGCCCGTGGCCCAGGTACTGGGCATCACCGATATCCTGAAAAAGTATCCCTATGAGATCTCCGGCGGACAGAAGCAGCGGGCCGCCGTGGCTCGGGCCATCATCACCGACCCCAAGCTGCTGCTGGCCGACGAGCCCACCGGCGCACTGGATTCCCGGGCCACCGATGAGCTCCTCCGGCTGTTTGCCGAGATCAATCGTGGCGGCCGCACCATTCTGATGGTGACCCACTCTGCCAGAGCGGCCAGCCGGGCCGGAAGGGTGCTGTTCATCAAGGACGGTCAGGTCTTTCACCAGCTTTATCGGGGCGACTGCACCGACGAGCAGCTGTACCAGAAGATCTCCGATGTGCTGATCCTGCTGGCCACGGGAGGTGAGCAGGCATGAGGCTCTATCCCCGACTGGCCTGGGAGGGCATCCGCCGGAACCGGCGCATCTGTCTCCCGTATTTTCTCGCCTGCGGCGGCATGGTCATGATGTTTTACATCATCCACTATCTGGCCTCCATGCCGGCACTGGCCCGGATGAAGGGCGGACCCACCGTGGCGCAGATGCTGGGCTTCGGCGTGTGGATCGTCATCCTGTTCGCCGCGCTCTTTCTGCTGTATACCAACTCCTTCCTGATCCGGAGGCGGCAGCGGGAGTTTGGTCTGTATAACCTTCTGGGTATGGGCAAGGGCAACCTGTGTCTGGTCTATCTGTGGGAGACCGGGATGCTGTTTGCAGGAGCCATGGCACTGGGACTGGCGCTGGGGGTGCTGCTGTCCAAGCTGGCCGAGTTGGGCCTTTTGCGGGTGCTGGGAGAGACGGCCTCCTATACCTTCACCGTCAGCGGCGATGCCCTGCACGATGCCTTTGTGGTGTTTGTCCCCATATTCGGGCTGATCCTGCTCCGGGGCCTGTGGTCGCTGGGCCGCCTCAGCACGGTCTCGCTGCTGAAAAGCGAAAGTGTGGGGGAAAAGCCGCCCCGGGCCAACTGGCTGCTGGGCGTGGGCGGGGCGCTCATTCTGGCGGCGGCCTATTACATCGCCGTGTCCATCAGAAACCCGCTGGCCGCCCTTGCGTGGTTCTTCATCGCCGTGGGCATGGTCATTGTGGCCACCTATCTGCTGTTCATCGCCGGGTCGGTGCTGCTGTGCCGCCTTTTGCAGAAGAACAGGCGGTATTATTACCGGAAAAACCACTTTGTGTCGGTGTCCTCCATGCTTTACCGCATGAAGCGCAACGGCGCGGGGCTGGCCTCTATCTGCATTCTCAGCACCATGGTGCTGGTGATGATGCTGGGGGCGGGGAGCCTGTATTTCGGCGCAGAGGACAGCCTGCTCGCCCGCTATCCCAGACAGATCAATGTCAGCATGGATTTCATCCCCACAGACGGGCGGGAGTACACGCCGGAGAAGGAGCAGGCCCTGCTGGAGCGGGTGGACACGGTGCTGGCACAGCACGGTGCGCAGGTCCGGAACGAGGAGCGCTACCGCACCGTCTGGGCCATCGGCCTGCTGCGGGAGGGGCGGCTGACCCTGGACCCCATGACGGTTAACGCCGCCGATCTGGCCACCATGAATGATGTGTACCATGTGTATTTCCTCCCGCTGGAGGATTATAACCGCGCCATGGGAGCGGATGAAACGCTGGAGGCAGGGGAGGTGCTGCTGCACTGCGTCCGGCGCAGCTATCAGGAGCCGGCCATCACCATGGCCGACGGCACGGTGTGGACGATCAAAAAGCAGGTGGACGACATCATGGGCAGCGGCGACGCCGCCATGTACATTCTGCCCAGCGTATTTCTGGTGGTGTCCGATCTGGACGCGGCGGTGACCAGCGTGAATTTCGAGCTGGGCGGCGAGTACGGCGCACACACAACGCTGCAATGGAGCTTTGACACCGGGCTGGAGGCCCAGGAGCAGGCGGCGCTGGGCGACGCCATCCGGGAGAGCCTGCAGGAGCTGGATTACACCGGGACTGGCGGCTTTTACGCTGGCTCAGTGGAATGCCGCGAGGCCGAGCGTGTCGGTTTTTACGGCACCTACGGCGGTATTTTCTATCTGGGGATCCTGCTGTCCATTGTTTTTCTGGCGGCCACGGTGCTCATCATCTACTACAAGCAGGTCACCGAGGGGTACGAGGACGAGAGCCGCTTTGCCATCATGCGCAAGGTGGGCATGACGGCGGAGGACATCCGTCAAAGCGTCAATTCCCAGCTGCTGACGGTGTTTTTCCTGCCGCTGGTCACCGCTGTGGTACATACGGCCTTTGCCTTCCCCATGGTGCGGCGGCTGCTGGCACTGTTCAATATGTGCAACACGCCGCTGATGTGTACCGTGCTGGCCGGGTCGGTGCTGGCCTTTGGGCTGGTGTATGCCCTGATCTATAAGGCCACCTCCAACGCCTATTACACCATTGTCAGCGGCCTGCCGGCGGAGGGATGAGGGTTGTCCGGTTCCCAGTGACTGCCGGAGACCTGCTCTTTTGCAATCAGCGCGGTTTCTCTTTTTCCTTTTCAGTCCTGCGGCTTTTGGTTCCTTTTTGGCGGTGGAAAGGAACTCCCCGCAGGGTGGAGAAAGAAAGTAATTGCGCTTCCTGAGAGAGGGCAGGCTTCCAGCGGCCTCCGCCGTTCCTCTTGCCAATTCCCTCCTTTTGTGGTACACTGTAAGAAATCCCCGAAAGGAGCCTGTCGCCCGTGAAAATTTATCAATCTGCCGAAGATTATCTGGAATCCATTCTGACCCTGCTGGAAAAGCACGGCTCGGTGCGCTCCATCGATGTGGCCAACGATCTGGGTGTCAGCAAGCCCAGCGTCAGCATCGCCATGAAGAAGCTGCGGGAAAACGGGCTGATCGCCATGGATGCCGACGGGCATATCTCACTGCTGCCCGATGGGGAGGAGATCGCTCGGCGGATTTATGAGCGGCACGAGCTGCTGACCCGCTTTTTCATCCAGTTGGGCGTGCCGGAGAATATCGCCGCTGAGGACGCCTGCAAGGTAGAGCATGTTTTGAGCCAGGAGACCTTTTCCCGTATCAAGGCGCACGCCCTGGGAGCGGAAAAGCACAAATAAGAAGCAACAAGGCCGTGCATTCCAGCGAATGCACGGCCCTTTCTGTGAGAAAGCGTCCGCCAATGGCGGACGCTTTCGTCAAATTTACCAAAAACCCGAGACATTTTTGGCGATTATGCCAAAAATGCTCGAGAAACGCCAAAAAATTATTGCCAACTGTAGCGAGTGACCTTTATAATAATGGTATCCATTAACAAAAAATTCAGAATTGAGGTGTTTTACCATGGCGCTTTGGATCAAAAATGCAGTGATCGCCACCATGGACAGTGAAAACCCGGCTGCCCAGTCCGCAGTGGTTATTGGGGATTTCTTCGCTTATGTGGGCACGGAAAGCGGTGCAGAGCAGTTTCTGCGGGAGCATCCTCAGGCCGAGGTAGAGGTGTTGGACTGTGGCGGACAGTTTTTGCTGCCCGGCTTTAATGACAGCCATATGCATTATCTGCATTATGCAAAGGCGAAAATGGGCGCTGTCAACCTGAGCGGCTGCACCTCCCTGCGGGAGCTGGTACAGCGGATGCAGGATGGCTTTGACCATATGTACGACAAAAACAGCGGGCTGTGGCTGTCCGGCGAGGGCTGGAATGATACCTATTTTACCGATGAAAAGCGGTTCCCCAACTCTCACGATCTGGACGCTGTCACCACCGAGTACCCCATGATCGTGATGCGCACCTGCTTCCATGTGGCTACGCTGAACTCCAAGGCAATGGAGCTGCTGGGCATCAACCGGGAGACCGTTAAGCAGTACGGCGTCTTTGCGGAAACCTATCCGGACGGCGAACCCAACGGCGTCATCAAGGAGAATGTTTTTGACGATATCAAGTCCAATCTGCCCGCCCCCAGCCTGGAAACCCTGCTGGATATGATGGTGGAGTGCCAGCATGATCTGTTCGAGGCAGGTATTACCAGCGTCCAGTCGGACGACTTCAAGTATACCCCCGAAGGACAGGCCTACAACATGATGCGGCTGCTGCGGCAGGCCAGCGAGGATGGCCGGATGAAGCTGAGCATCGGTGAGCAGGCGCTGCTGACCGAAAAAGAGACTGTGGATGAGTTCTTTGACAAGATGGGCTGGGATGACAGCTTTGGCAACCGCAAGTTCAAGATCACCTGTGTCAAGATCCTGGCAGACGGCTCTCTGGGTGCCCGTACCGCGCTGATGCGCAAGCCCTATGCCGACGATCCCTCCACCAAGGGCTTGGCCATCTATGAAAATCAGGAGGATCTGGACTATCTGGTCATGAAGGCCCACCGCAACAACATGGCTGCCGCTATCCACGCCATCGGCGATGGCGCCATCGAAATGTGCCTCAATGCCTTTGAGCGGGCGCGGCGCGAGATGCCCTATCTCCATCCCCGTCACGGTATCGTCCACTGCCAGATCACCGACAAAGAGCAGGTTCGCCGCTTCCGTGAACTGGATGTGATCGCCTATATCCAGCCGGTGTTCATCGATTATGATATGCATATCGTCTTTGACCGGGTGGGCAAGGAGCTGGGAGACACCTCCTATGCCTGGAAGGATTACATCGAGAGCGGCGTCCACGCTCCCTTCGGCACCGACTGCCCGGTGGAGAGCTATGATCCCCTGCGGGGCATCTACTGCGCGGTCACCAGCTGCGATACTAAGGGCAACGGCCCCGCCTGGCCCCAGCAGATCCTGTCCCGCCAGCAGGCACTGTACGGTTACACTGCCGCCGGCGCTTACAGCTCCATGGATGAGAATGTAAAGGGCCAGATCAAGGCCGGTATGTACGCCGATTTCATCACGCTGGACACCGATCTGCTGACCTGCCCGGCGGAGGATATCCTCAAGGCAAAGGTCACCCGAACCTATGTGGATGGCCAGTGCGTCTATCAGCGCTGAGGCGCTTCCTTTTGTGCAATAGCCGGGGATGAGGGCTGCTTCTCATACCGGGCGTGCAGATAGCCCCCAATACAAAATGAAAGGTGTGTAACTATGGAAGACAAGAACTTGCAGGCTCTGGAGGCAGAGCTTTCCTCTGAGAAAACGGAGTTCAAACGCGAAATTGGCCTGTTTGGCGGCGTATCCATTCTGGGCGGTATCATGATCGGCGGCGGTATTTTCTATCTGGGCTCCTATGTCCTGCAGCGTACCGGCTTCAGCCTGGGCTGGGCCATCGTCTGCTGGGTTCTGGGCGGTCTGGTTTCCATGCTGGGCGGTCTGTGCCTGGCAGAACTGGGCGCTATGATGCCCAAAGCCGGTGGTTTTACGGTTTATCTGAACGCTGCGTTCCATCCCCTGGTGGGCTTCCTGTCCGGCTTCCAGAGCTGGCTGATCGGCTCTCCCGGCTCTCTGTCTGCCGGCGCCCTGGCGCTGGTTGCCATCTTCGGCATCGAGGGCATTACGGGCAAGATCATTGCCACTGCTGTGCTGGCACTGTTTACCCTGATCAACACCTTCGGCGTTAAGCTGGGCTCCAAGGTGTCCAATATCACCATGGTCGCCAAGCTGATCCCCATCGCGATCATCGTGATCGTTGCGCTGTTCATGGGCGATGTTTCTCCCAACATGAGCTTCACTCCCATGGACGGCACCGTTTCCATCGGCAAGATGCTGAGCATGGTCGGCTTCGCCACTGTGGCTACCCTGTGGGCGTATGAGGGCTGGACCAACCTGAATACGGTTGCCGAGGAAGTCAAGAACCCCAAAAAGAATCTGCCTCTGGCGCTGATTCTGTCCATCGGCGGCATTACGCTGCTGTATGCGCTGTTCAACTTCGCGATCTACCGCGTGATCCCCCAGGGCGAGATCCGTAGCCTGATCGACGGCGGCGAGCTGTATCTGGGCACCGTGGTCTCCAAGCGTCTGCTGGGCGCTGCCGGCGGCACGCTGGTCATCGTGGGCATGGTGATTTCTCAGCTGGGCTCCATTAACAGTATGACCCTGGCCTTTGCCCGCAATCCTTACGCTATGGCGCAGGAAGGGCACTTCTTCCAGGGCATGTGCAAGCTGGATCCCAAGACCAAGGTTCCCGTTATCTCCCTGTGGTGCCAGTTTGCCATTTCCACCGCGTTGATCTGGATCCGCAGCCTGGATCAGCTGACCTCTCTGGTCGTCTTTGGCGGTATGCTGTTCAACACGCTGGTTTATGTCTCGGTTCTGGTCCTGCGCAAGAAGATGCCCGACATGAATCGTCCTTACAAGGTTTGGGGCGGCGTTGCTACCGTCGTTCTGACCATCGTCATCAACATTGCACTGATGATCAACACCCTGCTGGAAGACCCCATGACCTGCATCATCGGTCTGGCTGTGCCCGTAGTTGGCGCCGTGGTCTACTGGCTGTTTGACATCAAGCTGAAGAAGGAAGGCAAGAAGGTCTGAGCCTTCGGCTGATGACCGATCCCCTGTAAACGAAGCAGCACCGCCCTCGCCCGCGATGGGCGGGGGCGGTTTTCAAAAAATGAGAAAAGGAGTTGTTTTTTTATGAAGAAACTGGCGCTGACCAATGGTAAGGTCTATGTGGAGCGCGGGCATTTTGCCCAGGCAGTCTATGCGGAGGACGGTGTCATCCGTCTGGTGGGTACCAACGACGAGGTGCTGGCGGCTGCCGGTGCAGATGCGCAGGTGCTGGATTGCGGCGGCCGGACGGTCATCCCTGGCCTGAACGACAGCCATATGCATCTGCTGATGATCGGCACGGGCCTGTCCACCGCCCAGACGGCGGGCGTGACCTCCATGGCCGAGCTGATCCAGCGGGTGCGGGATTTCATCCGGGAAAATCCCGAGGCGGCCCGCAACGGCGTGCGCAGCACAGGCTGGAACCAGGATCTGTTTACCGATGAAAAGCGGATGCCCACTCGCTGGGATCTGGACAAGATCTCCACCGAGATCCCCATTTTCCTGCGCAGAGTGTGCGGCCATGTGGGTGTGTGCAACTCCAAGATCATCGAGATGCTGGGCCTGGATGAGCAGCTTCAGGAGGTCAGCGGCGGCACCATCGAGCTGGATGCAAACGGCCGTCCCAACGGCATTTTCACGGAAAATGCCAACGATCTGCCGGAAAGCTGCATCCCCATCCTGTCTCTCGAGGATTATGAGCGGGCATTTTTGAAGGGCGCGGAGTACGCCCTGTCCCACGGCATCACCAGCGTCCAGTCTAATGACGCGGGCAACTGCAATCTGACCATGCCCCAGCTGTTCGACATGGTGCGCGGGATCTATGACAAGGAGGCCTGCCCGCTGCGCTACCGCCATCAGGTGTGCTTCCACGATGTGGAGGAGTTCAAGGCCTATGTGGAGGGCGAGTACCGCCACGGCCGCTATGACCGGCCGGATATGCTGGCGCTGGGGCCGCTGAAGCTGTTCAAGGATGGCTCTCTGGGCGGACGCACAGGCACCATGCGGCAGGGCTATCTGGATGATCCGGGCAATTACGGCGTGGAGACCACCACCGATGCCGACATGGACGCCTTCTGTCAGGTGGCCGCCGATGCGGGCATCCAGGTGGTGACCCATGTCATCGGCGACAAGGCCATTGAGGATACGGTCACCAATTACGAGCGGGTCATGCCCGAGGGCAAAAATCCCCTGCGTCATGCACTGGTGCATTGCCAGATCACCGACCGGCCTCTGCTGGAGCGCATCGTGAAGGATGACATTCTGGTGATGTATCAGCCCATCTTCCTGGACTATGATATGCACGCCGTCATCAGCCGCTGCGGCGAGGAGCTGTCTTCTACCTCCTATGCCTTCAAGACGGTAGAGGATCTGGGCGGACATGTTTCCTACGGCACTGACAGCCCGGTGGAGGACTGCAACCCCTTCCCCAACCTGTATTCCGCCGTCACCCGCAAGGACAAAAAGGGCTGGCCCGAGGGCGGCTTCTTCCCCCAGGAGTGTGTGGATGTGCCTCAGGCCATCGACGCCTATACCGCCGGTTCGGCCTACAATGAGTTCCGCGAGGCCGACAAGGGCCGCATCAAGCCCGGCTTCCTGGCGGACATGGTGGTGCTGGACACCGACATCTTCACCTGTGATCCCATGAAGATCCGGGATATCCTGCCCGTGACCACCATCGTGGGCGGCAAGGTCGCCTGGCAGAAGCAGTAAAGGAGCGGCAGAACAGTGAAAAAGCTGGTTTTGAAAAACGGAAAGATCTATGTGGAGCGGGATCGCTTTGTTCAGGCGGTCTATGCCGAGGACGGCGTCATCCGTCTGGTGGGTACCAATGACGAGGTGCTGGCAGCCGCCGGGGAAGACGCACAGGTGCTGGACTGCGGCGGCCGGACGGTCATCCCCGGCCTGAACGACAGCCATATGCACCTGCTGATGGTGGGCATCGGCCGGGCACAGGCCGATATCACCCAGGCCACCTCCGCCGAGCATCTGGTGGAGATCGGCAAGAAGTTTCTGGAGGAAAACCCCGGCGCACGGCGGCGGGGCATCCAGGCGGTGGGCTGGAACCAGGATCTGTTCGTGGGCGATAAGCGGATGCCCACCCGCTGGGATCTGGACAAGATCTCTACCGAGGTGCCCATCATTCTGGAGCGTGTCTGCGGACACATCGTGGCCGTCAACAGCAAGGTGCTGGAGCTGATGGGCGTCCACAAGGGCGCCGAGCAGTTCCCCGGCGGTACCTGGGAGATGGATGAAAACGGCGAGCCCAACGGTCTGCTGACCGAGCTGACCTGCAACCGGGCCAACGCGGTGTTCGAGCCCTATTCCGACGAGGAATATGAGCGGATGTTCCTGGATGCGGCCAATTATGCGCTGGAGCACGGCATCACCAGTGTTCAGTCCAATGATGTGGGCACCGCGCCGGTCCCCCGGGAGACCATCTTCCGGGTCATCAAGAAGGTCTATGACGAGGGCAGCTGCCCGCTGCGCTATCGCCATCAGGTGACCTTCCCCACGCCGGAGGATTATCAGGCCTGGCTGGACACCGATCGGCAGCTGTATCTCAGCCACGACCCCGCCCTGACCATCGGGCCGCTGAAGCTGTATAAGGACGGCTCTCTGGGCGCCCGCACGGGCACCATGCGGCAGGGCTATCTGGACGATCCGGGCAATTACGGTGTGGAGGCCACCTCTGCACCGCTGATGGATCGCTTCTGCGAGATCGCTGACCGGAACGATATGCAGGTGGTGACCCATGTCATTGGCGACAAGGCCATCGAGGATACGGTCATCAATTACGAGCATGTCCTGCGGGAGGGCAAAAACCCCCTGCGTCACGGCCTGATCCACTGCCAGATCACCGACCGGCCCCTGCTGGAGCGCATCGCCCGGGATCAGGTGCTGGCCATGTATCAGCCCATCTTCCTGGACTATGATATGCACGCCGTCATCAGCCGCTGCGGCGAGGAGCTGTCTTCTACCTCCTATGCCTTCAAGACGGTAGAGGATCTGGGCGGACATGTTTCCTACGGCACTGACAGCCCGGTGGAGGACTGCAACCCCTTCCCCAACCTGTATTCCGCCGTCACCCGCAAGGACAAAAAGGGCTGGCCCGAGGGCGGCTTCTTCCCCCAGGAGTGTGTGGATGTGCCTCAGGCCATCGACGCCTATACCGCCGGTTCGGCCTACAATGAGTTCCGCGAGGCCGACAAGGGCCGCATCAAGCCCGGCTTCCTGGCGGACATGGTGGTGCTGGACACCGACATCTTCACCTGTGATCCCATGAAGATCCGGGATATCCTGCCCGTGACCACCATCGTGGGCGGCAAGGTCGCCTGGCAGAAGGCCTAAGTCCCGCACTCCGCCGCACAAACACATAAAAAAGCCCCTGAAATGGAAATTTCAGGGGCTTTTCGTATCGATTTTGGGGTTTTCGCAGACCCTGCGGCGGGGAAGTGCGCCGTGAGAACCGGCGGGGCGGCTGCCTTAAGGCAGGACGACGCCGTAAGCGTCCAGGATGCTCTGCTCGATGCCCATGCGAACAGTGAGCTGGGGATCCACGATCTGGCACACCGACAGGTCGCCCACCAGACTCAGCAGCATGGCACAGTCATACACATCCATGGTGGTCACCTGCTGCAAAAATTGCAGCATGGCGCGGGACGCCTTGCGGCTGGCCTGATCCAGCGTGTTGGCGCTCTGGATGGAATAAAACCGGCCGCGGCAGGACAGGGCAGGAGTGGGCATGGGGAAGCCCTTGACCACCTCCACCGTCACGGTGACCAGACCGCCGGTCTCCAGCCCGCAGATCATCACCTCGCCGTCGCCCATCAGAGCGTGCAGGTCGCCCATGGACAGCAGCGCCCCGGGAACGTTCACCGGCAGATACAGGGTGGAGCCCTCCACGATCTTGTTGCAGTCCATGTTGCCGCCGTGAGCGCCGGGGGTGTGGGTCATGACGGTATCGGTCCGGGGTGCGGTGCCGATGACGCCGATCATAGTGTCGATTTTCAGCCGGAGCTTGTCATTGAACTGGATGTACTCCCCGGTGGTGTCGAACTGACGCACCTTGCGGTATTCCACCAGATCGTTGAACGCGCCGCCGGAGGTACTGGCCCGCATCAGGCCGGTGGGATTGATGGTGATGCGGTCGATGTGCACCTTGAGCACATCGCCGGGCATGGCCTCCTCCACATACAGCGGGCCGGTGGCGGGGTTTTCCAGCGCCTTTTCGGGCTCGATCACCGTGCCGTCGCCCATCAGACGGTCGTCATAACAGTCACGGGTCTCGAACTGGACGGTATCGCCGCTGTGGCAGCGGGCGGCAGGGGGATTGTTCGGGCTGCAATTATCGGTGACGGTTGCCTTTGTGATCTTCAGCATGGGAATATGCTCCTTTCTTCCGTTTGGGTTAAAGCTGCTTCTTTTTATCGCATTTGGCCTGAAATTTCGCGCTGTCCACGATAAATCGCTCGTGGGTCCCGCGGCCGATGATGCCGGCGCTGTCGCTGGCCTCTACCGCAAACACCAGCCGGCGGCCGTCCACCTGCCGCAGGAAGCAGCTGATGGTCACCGTTCCGTCCACCGGAGTGGGGGCCTCGTGGGTGATCTCCACCCGCGTGCCCACCGTGCTTTGCCCTTCCTCCAGCCGGGGCTGAACGCAGTCCAGGCAGCATTCCTCCATCCAGGCGATCATAATGGGGGTGGCAAGCACCTCCAGCGTACCGCTTTTCATGGCGGAGGCAGTGTAGGCGGGCAGCACGGTGCGCACCGTCTGATGGTTCATTCCGATCTCGATCATGTTTGTTTCTCCTTAAAGCCCCAGCAGCGCCGAGGCGATTTGAAAATACAGCAGCAGGGACAGCGCGTCCACAATGGTGGTGATAAAGGGGGAGGCCATCACGGCAGGGTCAAAGCCCAGCCGCTTGGCCAGCATGGGCAGACTGGCTCCCACCAGCTTGGCCAGGATCACGGTGAGCAGCAGAGTCAGGCTCACCACCGCCGCCACCAACAGGGTGACCCCCGTATTGCCCAGCAGCAGCCGATCCACCAGCAACAGCTTGCCAAAGGATACCGCCGACAGGCTGATGCCGCACAGCAGGGACACCCGCCACTCCTTCCACAGCACCCGGCCCAGGTCGGAGAATTCGATGTCTCCCAGACTGAGGCCGCGGATCACCGTCACCGACGCCTGGGAGCCGCAGTTGCCGCCGGTATCCATCAGCATGGGGATAAAGGCGATGAGGGCCGCC